>CAMCCR010000080.1 GCA_945873085.1 Candidatus Kuenenia stuttgartensis
GACATCGATGGCGACGGCAACGTCGATCTCTACGTCGCCAACGACATGAATCCAAACTCCCTCTGGCTCGGGGACGGCAAGGGGGCGTTTCGCGACTCCAGCGACATGTCGGGCACCGCCTACGACCATGAGGGGCGGGTGAAGTCGAGCATGGGAGTCGACCTCGCCGACACCGGCAACCGCGGGCAGATCGACATCATGGTCACCGACTTCCAGGGGGAGGCGAACCTGTTCTTCGCCGGTTCCCCCGGGGGCATCTTCCGCGACGTCAGTGACACCAGCGGCGCCGGATCGCCGAGCCTGCCGTACGTGAGCTGGGGGATCCAATTTGCCGACTTCGACCTCGACGGCTGGGACGATGCGGTGATCGCCAACGGGCATGTCGGTGACGACCGTCACAAGACCGGCGACAGCGCGCTGCTCCAACAGCTTCCACTCTTCCTCCGCAACGAACGCGGCCGGTTTCGCGAGCCCCGCCGCGACCAACTCGGCCCCTTTTTTCTCACCAAGCACCAGGGGCGCGGGGTGACCGCCGTCGACCTCGACAACGACGGCGATCACGACCTCGCCCTCAACCACCGCGATGAACCGGCCTCCCTTCTTCGCAACGACCGTGGCCATCCGCAGCAGGAAGGAAGAACGAGCTCCGTCCTCCGGCTCATCGGCACGGCGGGCAACCGCGATTCGATCGGCGCCGTGGTGACGATGACCGCCGGCGACCAGATTCGCACCGGGCATGTGAAGGGGGGGGGAGGCTACCAGTCTTCCCGCGATCAGCGCGTCCTCTTCTCCCTCTCCGCCGACGGCCCGCCGCCATCGTTCTCGGTTCGCTGGCCCGGGGGTCGGGTCACGCCGCTGCCGGGAATCGACGGCGGCGGGCAGTGGCTCGTCATCGAACCGGCCACCCCCGACGCCGCGCCGACGGTCCTCCGCGAGGCACCCCCCCGATGAGTCGCATGGCCTCACGCACATCCGATCCCCGTCGCCTGGCCGTGGCCTGCTTCGCCACGCTCCTCCTCGTCGCGCCAGTGGGCTGCCGCCCCGGTTCGCCTTCGCCGGCGCCGGGCGGACCGGCGAAGGAAACGGAGGCAAGGCCGGTTCCCCGCACGAGCGACGGGGCGCGGAAGACGGGCGTGCCGACCCCGCGGCCGGCGCCCACCACGCCCCCCCGATTTGTCGATGTTGCCCGCGATTCGGGCATCGACTTCACCTACTTCAACGACGAGGAGGCAGAAAACTGGCTGATCGTCGAGGTGATGGGAGGGGGCGCCGCCTGGCTCGATGTCGATCTCGACGGCTGGCTCGACCTCTACCTCACCGAGGGCTGCCGGCTGGAGAAGTCGCAGGGCGGGGATGGCGAGCACCGCGACCGCCTCTACCGCGGCCGGGGCGCGGCGGGCTTTCGCGACGTGTCGGCCGTGGCCGGCGTCAGCGACGACCACTACGGCCAAGGGGTCGCGGTTGGCGACTATGACGCCGACGGGTTCCCCGATCTCTACCTCGCCAACTTCGGCCCCGCCGTCCTCCTCCACAACAACGGCGACGGCACGTTCACCGACGTCACCGCCTCCGCCGGGATCGATTTCGCGAAGTGGGGCACGAGCGCCGCCTTCGCCGATCTCGACCACGACGGCCAGCTCGACATCTACGCCTGCACGTTCCTCGACAATCGGCTCGGCAACAACAAAGCCTGCGACTATCCGCAGGGACGCGGCTACTGCGGCCCCGGCAGCTATGTCGGCGAGCAGGATCAGGTGTGGGTAAGCGGGGGAGACGGGACGTTCGTGGAACGCTCCGCCGACCTCGGCTTCATCGAGACAAGCGGCCGCGGAAAGGGGCTCGCCGTGGCGGTCGTCGACCTCGACGACGATCTTCTCCCCGAGGTCTACGTCGGCAACGACATGACTCCGAACTACCTCTACACCCCGCGCCCGGCGGCGGGGACACCGATCCGGTACGACGAGCTCGCCACCGCGGCCGGTTGCGCGGTGAGCGACGACGGCGAGAACGAGGCTTCGATGGGGATCGCCGCCGAGGACTTCGACGGCGACGGCCGCCCCGACATCTTCCTCGCCCACTTCTACCAAGCGAAAAATACGCTCTACCAAAACCTCGGCAGTCTCGTCTTCGCCGACATCAGCCGGAAGTCGCGGATCGCCGCCACAAGCCTCCACAACCTCGGCTTCGGCACCGTGGGGCTCGACTGGGATCGTGACGGCCGGATGGAGATGTTCGTCGCCACCGGGCATGTTCTCGGGCCCCGCGTCCAGCCCTACGAAATGCAGCCGCAGCTCCTCTGGCAGGCCGCCAACGGCACGTTCGTCGATGTCTCCGATGACGTCGGCGGCGAATACTTCGGCGGCAAGTGGCTTGGCCGGGCCGCCGCCGGCGCTGACTACGACAACGACGGCGATCTCGACCTCGCCGTCACCCACAACATCTCTCCCGTCGCGCTTCTCCGCGACGACACGGCCGCCCCGGGCCGGTTCCTCGGCCTCGATCTCCGCACCCCCTCACGGATCCCGCCGGTCGGCGGCCGGGTCGAGGTGCGCTGCGACGGGCGGACAACCGTCCGGCCGATCACCTCCGGAGGAAGCTATCTTTCCAGCCACGATCCCCGGATCCTCGTTACCCTTCCCCCGGGAGAATCCCCAGCCGACGTCACGATCCATTGGCCCTCCGGGCGAGTCGACAGTCTCCGCCTCGGCGCCGACGCCTACTGGCAGGTGCTCGAGGGGGACGCCGCGAAGCGTATGAATCCTCCGCAGGCGACCACCGGCAGAGGACAATCGACCGTCGGGATGCGATGATGGACCAAGCGTTCGGGGCTCCCCGGCGCCGGCCCGATCTGCCCCCGACCATCCCTGCCGTGCCTCCATCCGCCTCCCCTGCCGCCGCGCCGAAGCGAGTCTCCAGGGCCCCGTTTTTCCGCACGCCCCTGCGGAAGCTCCTGGCGCTCGTCGTGGCGATCGCCGCCGTATTGGGCGGGGTGACGGCTTGGCAATGGTGGCAGGATGGCCCGCTCCGCGATGCCGAGGCGGAGCTTGCCCGCGACAACGCCCCGCGGGCCTTGGCCCTGACCGAGTATTACCTCGATCTCCATCCCGGCTCCGGGCGTGCCGAGGCCGATCGGGCGCGGGCGCTCTCCCTGCTGGGACGGGCCGACGAGGCGATCGAGATCTACAAGCGCGTCGGGGCCGCCACGACTGACGAGCTCCGCGCCTGGGCGCGGGCCCACATTCTGAGAGCCGAGTGGTCGCGGGCCGCGCCCCTCCTCGAACAGAGTTTGCGGCTCAGCCCAACCGACGCCGATGCCCTCTACGAGCTGACCACCTGCCGCACGCGCATCGGGCTCCTCACGGAAGCCATCGAGAGCGCCGAGCGGTTCGCCGCCCTGCCGGGCCAGGGAGCCCGGGGCAACATTCTCATCGGCGCGATTCAAGCCGACCGCGGCAATGCCGACGAAGCGCTCCTCGCCTACCAGCGTGCCGAGGCGCTGGCCCCCGATGGCCTCGGCCTGCAACTGCCGCCAGAGGAGTTCTTCGAGCAGCATGGCTCGCTCCTGCTCAATCAGGGCCGCGACGCCGAGGCGATCCCGCTTTTTGAGCGGAGCCTCGCCGCCCGCCCCACCGCCGTCGCCCACCACCTCCTCGGCAAGGCCCTCTCCCGCACCGGCGATGTCGAAGCTGCCCGGCGCAACTGGAACGCCGCGATCGAGATCGATCCGGCCGGCGTCACACCTCGCGAAGAGCTCGCCAATCTGGCGCTCGCGGCCGGGGATGCCGCGGCGGCCCGGGAATCGGTCACCCCGCTGGAAAGGCTTGCCGAGCAGCGCTTCGAATCGGCCTATCTCTTCCAGCGGCTGGCGGCGCTCGAGAAAGACGACGCTGCCTTCGCCGCCTGGAAAAAGAAGGCGGACGTGCTCCGAGACCGGCAGCAACTGATCACCTCGCTCGAGCAGGTCATGGCCAGCTCCCCGAGCTCTTACTGGGCGCAGGTCGTCAGGGCCCACAAGTTCGCGACCCTCGGCAACCTCGCCCAAGCGGCCGACATGATCAACGGCATCAAGCGCACCGACGATGAAGACCCGTTCGTGACCGAACTGCGGGAAGCGGTCCTCGGAAACGGACCGCTCCCCGCGCTCGAACGAGTGCCAGTCAAGCAGTTCTGACGGGGCTTGCGACTACTTCTTCGCTTCCATCTTCTTCCGCATCGCTTCCGGCATTCCCTGCATGGCCTTGGCCTTGGGGTCGCCCTGCGCCTTGGCTTCTTCCTTCACCGGGGCCATCTCCTTGACCGAACCGCCGCAGCCAACGGCCGCCATCATCACGACCATCAGTCCGACCAACCCAACACAGCGCACCATCACAGCACCTCTTCGTTGAAGGAAGAAACGAGCCAATCCAAGAGACACGTTCGGTTATCGGCCGCGTGGCGGCGGCGCGTCGGCCGCGCCATCGGCATCGGCGGTCTGCCGGCCGAGAAAGTCAATGTAGCCGCTCCACGCCTCGGCTTCCTCGGGCCGGCCGATCTTCCGGTAGAAGTCGACGACCTCTATCAGAACCTCCGGATTATCGAGTTGCCCGAGCACGATCCGCAACCGATCGTGAACCTTGTCGTCCATGATCGCCTCGAGTGTGGCAGCGCGGTCGCGCATCGCCGTCGCCCCCTCCTGATCGCCAGCCCGGGCGAGGCAACTGGCGGCCCGATTCATCGTCCGCCAGTCGATCGGCCCGGGCCAGGCCGCCAGCGACTCCGCATAGGCCGCCGCGGCCCCGGCGGGATCGTCGCGGACATCCTGAAGCACACGGCCACGGGCGAGGAGATAGTCGCGGCCGCGGTCGCCGGCCGGCCACCGGTCAAACTCCTCACCGGCCCGGTCGATGTCACCCATATCGAGGAGCACATCGAGAAGCGTGCCGCGGAAAAAAGGCTCCCAGATTCCGTCGGGGGGATCGGCCGACGGGGTCTTGTCGAGGAGGTCGAGCGCAAACGGCAGGTCCCCATGGGTGCGAAACCACCGGGCCATCGCCGCATTGCAAAGGGGTGAATCGGGCGCCGATCCACGGAAGCGGAGGAGCCGGTTCGATTCCACGATCGTCGCGTCATCGACCGGCGAGATCCGAAACGCCATCATCCGGTCGAGTTCGGAAGTCGAGGTGAGCGGATAGAACTGGCTCAGATACCAGTCACGCAGCACGATCGCCCGCTGCCCCTCCGGCCGGGCCGTGAACACCTTCCAGAAGAACGGCTCCACCTCCTCGCTCCGCCGAGTGAGGTCGAGGAGCTTCCACATCAGATAGTTGGCGTCGCCATCTTCGGGATCGAGTTGCAGGGCCCGACGCATCGCCAGTTCAGCCACAGCGGGGCTGTAGTTGAGGAACAACTGCACCCTTGCCTCGGCGAGACGGGCCTCCACCGCCTGCGGAGCCTCATCGGGGATCGCCCGCAACCGAGCCACAGCGCCGCCAATCCGCTCGTTGAGCGGCAGGGCATCGTCCTTGACGAAGGCCTCGGCACAGAGGAGGTTGGCCTCGGCGCTGCCCGGATGGATTCGCAGGTAGCGTTCCACGGGCGCATGGACCTCGCTCCACAGCCCATGCTTGGCCCGGAGCCGGGCCTCGCCCAGCCCGCGCTCGCTCCACAGAATCCCGGCACCGGCCAAGGCAAGCAAGAGCGCGCCGACCCACAGTGCCAGCTTCGACAAAGAGAACCGGCTCGCGCCAGACCGCGGGCCTCCACGCTTGTTCCCTTCCCGAAGGTGCGCTTCCGCTGACGTCATCGCCACCGCAAGCCTCCCGCTCGAAAGTCCGTGGGAACGTCAGTCACGACATCGTCCCACCTGAGCCACCCAGAAAAAACCGCGGCCGCCGGAGGAGTTGCCCTCCGGCGGCCGCTTGACTACTACAAGACACCATTGATCCCAGGGATCAGTTGTCGTCGGAGGCGGTCTCACCGCCGGCACGGGTGCCGAGGGCCCACCACACCTGGTTGGCAACGGTATCGGTGTAGAACGCGACCGAGCCGTCGGCCCTGGCCACATTCACGCCACCCGTGTGGGCGCTGGTTGCAGCCAGCACGTTCGTGCCCCACCAATCGCTGTCGGTCGTCTGGCAGCTCTTTTCGTTCGGCATCATCGTATGGGAATAGGCCGAACCGGTGGCCGCCATCGACCACGACCAGCCGCCGCCACGCATGATGCGGCCTCCACCGGCATCGTTCAGGCCGGTCTGGTTCAAGCAGTTTTGCCGCGTGGCCGACGTGGAGTTTCCGCCATCGGCCCAGCTGTAAACCTGCGACTTCCAGAGCTTCGGATCGTTGGTGATGTTGCCGCTCCACTGCTCGATCACAAACTCCGAGTACAACGCCGTCTTGCTCGTGCCGTCGGTGATCTGCCCCATCGTGACGGGGGCCGCACCGTAGGTCTTCTCTTGGTTGCGGTACGAGGCGAGTCCGTTGCTGCGAACCCTGCCGTCACGCTCTCCCTGGTAGACACCGCCAGCGGCCGTGTGCTGGCTCCACGACGTGCCATTGTTCATGGAGTAGGTGTGATTGGCCTGACCGCCGTTGATCGCGTTCGGATTCGACGGGCAGTTGAACGCCGGGAGACGGCCACTCAGACCAGCCGAGTTGAAACCGGCCCAACCGGGGAAGTACGCGCCGGCATCCTTCGGGTTGAGGCTCCTCACGATCCCCATCTGTTCGATGAAGGGGAGGAGATAGACCTTGTCCGAAAAGTAGTACGGATCATACGGCGCCGGCCCCCAGCCGACGCTCTGCGGGAACATCTGGTTGGTGTCGTGGTGGTTTTGCTGCGCAAGACCGATTTGCTTGAGGTTGTTGGTGCACTGCGAGCGGCGAGCCGACTCGCGGGCAGACTGGACAGCAGGCAGAAGCAGACCGACGAGTGTGCCGATGATGGCGATCACCACCAGCAACTCGACGAGCGTGAAGCCTTGACGGCGCACACCAAGGGAAAGATGAGTCATGAAACGCTCCTAATGGCTCTAGAACGGTGGTTCCAGAAATGAGGATTTAAAATGGCTGTCCAGAGCGGATGACGGGGAAAAATAGATGTGGACATACGACCAAGCCCCCCGCTCCAAACATCGTCAAATCATAATTAAATCCTTTTCTCATTTGCAAGGCTCCTGTCAAGGAGAAATGGCCGGGAAGGCCTTGTAGGAGCGAGATCTCCCCTCGATGCCCCGAAAACGGCGTCGGCCCGATGGGAGCCCCGGTCGAAGCCAAGGGGGTGGATTCCCAGGCCAGCTTCAAAACCCCTCACCCCCGCCGCCGCCGAAGCCGCCGCCGGAAAACCCGCCGCCGCCAGAAAATCCCCCCCCATCCCCGCCGCCAAAGCCCGATCCCTCGCTCGAACGCGGCCCCGAGGTCATCGCCTGGGAGGTCACCTGCCCCATCTGCCCCAGGCTCTGCGTCAGGCCGTAGGGCTGGAAGTGCCCCACCGGGCCGGTCCCGGTGTACCACTGGGGGGGCTCTTTGCAGATCCCCTCGAATGCCTTGGCCCAGCGCCCCTCCACCCCCAACGCCATCGCGTAGGGAAGGAAGCGTTCGAAGAGCTCAGGGGTCATCGGGAGGGTGGCGAGCCGGTGGGAATCGACCCGGGAGAGAAACTCCTGAAACCCGAGGATCGCTGTTCTCGCCTGCCCCCCCTTGGCAGTCCGGGCCGGCATGATCACGGCAAATCCGCCGAGGATCACGGCGGTGAGCACGCCGCAGAGAATCGCCTGCGGGATCACCAGTTCGCTCGGCAACTGCCAGGCGAGCTTGTTGAGCCCGACGAGGATCCCCGCCACCGCCACTCCGGCAACGGGAGCCCCAATGAGATACTGCGTGAGGACATGATCGGGCCGCTCGGCGTAGTGCCCGTCCTTGACGAGGCTTCCGAAGATCGCCCCCTTGATCGCGGGGAGGTGGGTGTAGAAGCGGTTGCCAAGCTCGTCGGAGGTCACCGAGCAGACCACGCCGGTCATGTCAGCCCAATGGCCTGACGTCTGCGTGAACATCCCGGCGAGCAGGGCCGCAGCGGCCGGCGAGAGATCCTTCCAATCCTTGGAGGGGACGAGGAGGTCGAAGGCGTACTTGGGCGCCTGAAACCATCCGGCCGGCGCCGTTTCCCGGATGCGGATGATTCCCTTGACGGCGCAGTCGACCAAGAGGGCCATGAGGTCGCGGTTGTCGGGGGAATTGTCGACAAGCGTCCCCACCTCGGCAGGCCCCAGACCCGGCGGCGGTTCATACTGCACCACCATCGGCCCCGGCCGCGGATCGCGCCCCACCCGCCACCAGTGGCGGAGCATGGCGCCGAACGTTATCAGCGGAATCAACGCCACGAGCCCCGAGAGCATCAGCGCGCCCGCATTGTCGCGAAACCACGCCAGCCTGGTTTCGAGCGCCGTCGGCCGCCGCACTCCCCCAGGATTCCAGGCCACCGCGACCGTGAGCCCCTCGCGGATCCCAAGGGGGCGCGTCGATGTCACCTCGACGTCATGCATGCCGCCAGCAGGCGGCGGCGCCGATTCACCGGCCGCCTTGAACGCATCCTCGGGGCTGTGATTCTGGCCGTCGACGGTGATCGCCACCGACCGCTCCGTCGACCTGTATCCCCCAGTGAAGGCGTTGACGCGGATGTTCTCGACGGCCCCCGGCAGACTGATCCGCCCCCGCGCCGCGCCGATTGGGTAGGGCCACTGGTCGCCGGTGACGTTCCAGTAAAACTCGTCGTGGTCGTCGAAGAACTTCAGCGCCCGGCCGACCGTGTAGCGGATCACCACGGTGCGGACAGCATCGACGGCCCCCGGCACAAAGATCTTGAGATCGTCCTCGTGGCGCTGCCGCGACCGCGACACTTCGAGCCGCTTCCCGGCTTCGTCGGTGACGCCGAGGAGATTCAACCGCAGGCCGTAGTTCTCGCCGCGGTCATCTGTATACCGCACCGGGATCCGCCGGTGGATGCCGTTCCACGCTCCTGTGAAGCGGAGCCGGATCGTCTCGGCGACCTCGACCGCCCCCGACTCTGCGACCGTGATCGCGGCGTCGAAATCTTCGATCGCGATCGACCGTTCCTGGCCGCACGCCGCCGGGGCGAGCACCATCGCGAGCAACAACAGCCCCCATGCCACCACGGCCCCGCGAGGCAGCCGGCAGAACAGCAGCCAGAGCAGCCCGATCATGAACGTCTGGCCTCCGTGCCCGATCACGACATCTTCACGCTCGGCACGGCCCGCTCTGCTGCATCGCTGATCTCGAAAAACTCTCGGGGACGGGCCCCGGCGACACCAGCGAGGAGATTCCAGGGGAACATCCGCACCGACGTGTTCAGATCGCGGACCGAGGCGTTGTAGTAACGACGGGCCGATTGCAGCGCCTCCTCGATCGAGGAGAGCGACTGCTGCAGCCCGGTGAATTGCTCGCTGCCGCGCAGTTGGGGATACGACTCGGCCAGCGCAAACAGGCTTTTGAGCGTTCCAGTGAGGGCGTTCTCCGCGGCCGCTGTGTCTTTCGCCGAGCCGGCCGACATCGCTTTAGCGCGGGCGTTGACCACCGCTTCGAGCGTTCCCTTCTCGTAACCGACATACCCCTTCACCGCCTCGACGATATTGGGGATCAGGTCGTGCCGCCGCTTGAGCTGAACGTCGATGTCGCTCCAGGCATTGTCACAGCGCACTTCCATGGCCACGAGTTGGTTGTAGAGGAGGATTCCCCCCACCACCGCCGCGGCGATCACGCCGAGCACGACCCACAGGATCGCCCCGTTCCCCCCAGCCACCTGACCGAACAAGCCCACCGGACCGAGCAAGCCCACCAGATTCACCATGCCCCACCTCCACGGATACGTCCACCAATCCCCGCTCACGCCCTGCGGGATCCCACGTCTTGAGATCATCCCACACCATGCTCCCCAGGGACAGGGGCCGGTCGCGAGGCTGCCACGGGCTCGGCCGAGGAGGTACGATGAGGGGTGATCGGGGGGACGTTGGCCGCGGGGTGAAACTCACGCCGGCTCGCCAGCGACTCCGACGACTCCAGGGAGACATTCACGATGTTCGAGTTTCGCGTCCCGCACCGGACAAACCTCTGCAACGGCCCCTCCCGGCGCGATTTTCTCCATGTCGGCGCCCTCTCGTGCATCGGCCTCTCCCTGCCACAACTCGCCCGCGCCGCCGCGGAAGGGCAAGTTCGCCCCGGCCATGAAAAACGCTCCTGCATCATGATCTTCAACCTCGGGGCCCCGAGCCACCTCGACCTCTGGGACATGAAGCCGGAAGCGACAGCCGAGGTCCGCGGCCCCTTCCAGCCGATCCGCACGAAGACCGACGCCTTCGAAGTCTCCGAACTCCTCCCCCGCCATGCCGCCGTCGCCGACAAGTTCTCCCTTGTCCGCTCCTGCCACCACGACGGGGCCGCCGTCCACGACGCCGGCTGGCAGATGATGCAGACCGGCCGCCGCTTCACCGGCGGGGTCAATTCCCCCCACGCCGGCGCCGTCGCCTCGTACCTCCTCGGCCGCCGCACCGACCTCCCTCCGTTCGTCGTTCTCCCCCAACTCATGGGCCGCGGCGGCGGCAATCTCCCCAACGGTCAGGCCGGTGGCTTCCTCGGCAAAGCCCACGACCCGTTCGCCCTCATGGCCGATCCCTCCCAGCCCAATTTCAAGGTCCCCGACCTCCTCCCTCCCGACCAGATCAGCGTCACCCGCCTCGACCGCCGCCGGAAGATGCGCGACGTCGTCGAAGCCTCCGTGCGGGAGTTCGAGGCGAGCGAAGATGCCCGCCTCCTCGACGACTCCTTCCAGGCCGCCTACCGGATGATGACCAGCCCTCAGGCCCGCGCCGCCTTCGATCTCGCTCAGGAGCCCGCCGCCGTCCGCGAACGCTATGGGATGAATCGCTTCGGGCAGTGCTGCCTCCTCGCCCGCCGCCTCGTCGAAGCCGGGGTCCGGTTCGTCACCATCAACACCTTCCTCACCGTCTTCGACGAGATCACCTGGGACATCCACGGCTCCAAGCCCTTCACCTCGATCGAAGGGATGAAGAACATCGTCTGCCCGATGTACGACCAGGCCTATGCCACCCTCGTGGAAGACCTCCACGACCGCGGGCTCCTCGGCGACACGCTCGTCACCACGCTCGCCGAGTTTGGCCGCACCCCCAAGGTCAACCCCGCCGGCGGCCGCGACCACTGGCCCGGCTGCTTCACCTGCTCGTTTGCCGGCGGCGGCGTCCAGGGGGGCAGAGTCGTGGGGAAGAGCGACACCATCGGCGGCTTCCCCGCCGAGCGCCCCGTCGTCCCCGGCGACATCGTCGCCACCATCTTCCACTCCCTAGGCCTCGACCACACCACCCTCCTCCCCGGCCCCGCCGGCCGCCCCTTCCCCCTCGCCGACTTCGGCACCGCCCCCATCTCCGAACTTTTTTAGTGTTCCTCTCTGTATCCACGCGCGGCCCCGACTCCATGAACCACGTTCTTCTCCCCCTGCTCGCCGTCGTCCTCCTCGCGGCCACGGCCCGCGCCGACACGCCGAGCTTTTCCCTCGACGTCGTCCCGATCCTCTCGAAGGCAGGCTGCAACACCGGCGGCTGCCACGGAGCCCTCGCCGGCAAGGGGGGCTTCCGCCTTTCGCTCTTCGGCTACGATCCCGCCGCCGACCACCTCGCCATCAGCCGCGAGGCCCTCGGCCGCCGCGTCGACACCACCGACCCGGGCGCGAGCCTCCTCCTCACCAAGCCGACGATGGCCGTCGCCCACAAAGGAGGCCTGCGGCTCGACGCGTCAGGCCCCGACTATGCGCTCCTCGCCGCCTGGATCTCCGCCGGCTGCCCCGGCCCGTCGCCCGACGAGAAGACCCTCGTGGGGATCGATGTCACCCCGCCGGAGATCACCCTCCAAAAAGGTGCCACCGCCCGACTCGCCGTCACCGCCCGCTACTCCGACGGCTCCTCCCGCGACGTCACCCGTTGGGCACGGTTTGCCTCCACCGACGAGGCGGTGGCCACCGTCGACCCGGCCGCTCCGGCCGACCTGACGGGCACCGTCACGGCAATTGGCCACGGCGCCGGGGCCGTCACCGCCTGGTTCTCCTCGCGAATCGGTGTCGCCCGGATCGTCGCCCCCTTCCCCAACGACATTCCCGCCGCCACCTTCGCCGCCGCCCCCCGGGCCAACGTCATCGACACCCTCGTCCTCGCCCAGCTCGAGCAGCTTCACCTCGAGCCCTCCCCGCCTTGCGACGACGCCACCTTCATCCGCCGCGCCTTCCTCGACACGATTGGCCGACTCCCGACCCCTGAGGAAGTTCGCGCGTTCCTCGCCGACGCCTCCCCGGGGAAGCACGAGCGACTCGTCGAGCTTGTCCTTGCCCGCCCCGAGTTCGTCGATTACTGGTCCTATAAATGGAGTGACATCCTTCTCGTCACCGGCTCGAAGCTCCGCCCCCAGGCGGTCGATGCCTATTACCGCTGGATCCGCGACCGGGTGGCCGCCAACGTCCCCTGGGACGAGTTCGTCCGCGACGTCGTCACCGCCAGCGGCTCGAGCCTCGACAACGGCGCCACGAACTTCTTCGCCGTCCACCAAGATCCGGAGACGATGGCTGAGAACACGAGCCAGGCCTTTTTGGGCCTCTCGATCGGCTGCGCGAAATGCCACAACCATCCCCTCGAGAAATGGACCAACGACCAGTACTACGCCTTCGCCAACCTGTTCTCGCGCGTCCGCGCCAAGGGCTGGGGGGGCGACTCGCGCGGCGGTGACGGTCAGCGGACGCTGTTCGTTGAGGATTCTGGCGAGCTCCTCCAGCCGCGGACCGGCAAGCCGCAGCCGCCGGCGCCGCTCGACGCGCCGGCTTTGCCGCTCGGCGATCCCGCCGACCGCCGCGAGGCTCTCGCCGCCTGGCTCACCGCGCCCGACAACCCCTACTTCACCCGCGCGATCGTCAACCGGGTGTGGGCCAACTTCTTCGCCGTCGGCCTCGTCGAGCCGGTCGACGATCTCCGCGTCAGCAACCCGGCGGGCAACGAGCCCCTCCTGGCAGCGCTCTCTGCCCACACGGTCGAACATCGCTACGACCTCAAGAGCCTGATGCGGCTGATCCTCACCTCGCACACGTACCGCGGCTCGAGCACGCCCCTCCCCGGCAACGCCGACGATCGGCGCTGGTTTGCCCGCGCCTACCCGCGCCGACTGATGGCGGAGGTTCTCTCCGACGCGATCGCCGACGTCACCGGCGTCCACGAGGTGTTCACGGAGCTGGCTCTTAACGACGGCTCGACCGAAAAGGTGACCGGCTACCCCGAGGGGACCCGGGCCCTCCAGCTCCATGACTCCGCCGTCAAGAATCCTTTTCTGAAGGTCTTCGGCCGCAATACCCGCGACATCACCTGCGAGTGCGAGCGATCGAATCAGCCGAGCCTCGTGCAAGTGCTCAATCTCGCCAACGGCTCGACGATCAACGACAAGCTCGCCGCGAAGGAGAGCCGGGTGACGCAGCTCCTCGCCACCGATCCCTCCCCGGAGAAGATCGTCGAGGAGGCGTGGATCAGCTGCCTGTCGCGCCGGCCCACCGACGCCGAGCGAAAGACCCTCGTTGACATGCTCGCCACCGTGCCCCCCGAAGAGAAGCGCGCCGCCGTCGAAGATCTGTGGTGGTCGCT
>CAMCCR010000081.1 GCA_945873085.1 Candidatus Kuenenia stuttgartensis
ACGAACGTCACGCCATCCTCGTTGAGGCAGAACACCTTCCCGTCGGCTGCCCAAGGGGATGCCGTGAAGGCCCTGCCCTCGGGGATCCGCTGCGGAGAGTACAGTTCCCGGCCGTCGCTCCCGGCGTAGGCCGCGAGGAATCCCCGGTCGTGGAGGACATACACCCGGCCATCGACGGCGAGGGTCGACGGGTTGTAGGGGGCGGCTGACGGCTGGCTCCAGGCGATCGAAGCGTTTGACGTTTCACCGGGCACGAGGGAGATGTCGCCACTGGCGCCGGGACGGATCGCATAGAGCGGCTTGGTGCGGTCCATCACGTAGCCCGAGGAGACGCAGAGCAGGCCGTCGTGTTCGTACGGCGTGGCGATCGTGATCGACGACATCCCCTGGAGCGACCAGAGGAGCTTTCCATCGGTGTCGTACGACCGCACCTTGCCCGTGCCGGCCGTGACGATCTCGGTGCGCTGCGGCGTCACCCACACCAGCGGCGTGGCCCAGTTGCTCTTCTCGTCGCGATCGGTCTTCCAGATCTCGGCGCCGGTGGCGGCATCGACAGCGACGATCTCGGAGGTGTCTTGGGTGTCGTGGACGAGATAGATCCGGCCGTCATGGAGCGCCGGCGAGGCCGAGGTGCCCCAGCCGTTGCGCATCGCGCGGGGGGCGATCTCGCGGCGCCACTGCTCGTTGCCATCGTGATCGAGGCAGAACAGGCCGACATTGCCGAACAGACACCACAGCCGGTCGCCATCGACGACCGGCGTCTCCGCGGCATAGCTCCCCTTCACATGGATCGGCTGCGATGGCTTGCCCTCGTGGAGCGTCTTCTCCCAGCGGATGCTCCCCGACTCGAGGTCGAGACAGAGGACCTTCCAGCGGTGGATCGCTTCGGAGGGCTCTGTGCGGTCGCCGCCGAAGTACAGCCCCTTCTTCGCCTCCTCGACCTCACCGGTCGATTCGCAGGTGGTGAGGAAGATCTTGTCGCCCCAGACCACCGGCGACGACCACCCACGCCCGGCGATGTCGGTCTTCCAGGCGACGTTCTCGGTCGCCGACCAGCGGTCGGGAAGCCCCTTGCCGAGGGCCACGCCCCGCGCCGCCGGGCCGCGGAACGCCGGCCAATTTCCCTCCTCCGCATGCCCCTGCCGGGCGCAGCAGCCAAGGATGAGAGCCACGGTGAGAAGCAGGCGATTCATGGATGGACCCCCGAAGGAGGAGATTGGCGACAAGAACGCGACCGGCGTCGAGCGCTCAGGAAGGATACGAGTTCACCCACAACAGCCATGCCGCGGGGGCGGCGAAGAGCAGCGAATCGACGAGATCGAGTCCGCCACCGAGGGCACCGAGGGTGGCCCCGGAATCCTTCACCCCGGCCTCGCGCTTCAGCAGCGACTCGGCGAGGTCACCGAGCATGCCCGCCGTACCGACGAACACCCCATGAACGATCCAACCACCGTAAGGCTCGGCGTTCCCGCCGTCGGCGGGCGTGAGCAGAACACGGAGCGGGACGAGCACGAGCCACGACGCGAACAGCGCTCCGCACAAAGCTCCGACCGCTCCTGCCCAGGTCTTGCCCGGGCTCAGGCCGGGGGCCATCCGCCGACGGCCCACCGTCGAACCGACGAGATACGCAAGCACGTCGCCGAACTTCACCGCTGCGATCATTCCCACCAGAGGCGCCAGGCCCGGACGGTGCCATCCCCCCTCGTAGTCGGGCGTTCCGGTGAGGCGGAGGCCGACGAGAAAGCCGATTGGCAGGGCGACCATCAACAGGCCGAGGGCGGTTCCCGCCAGCCGTTCGATCGCCCCGCCCCCCTGGCGATAGCCCGCCATCTCCACGACGAACGCCCCGATCATCGTGACCACGGCGGCCGCTGCCGCCCATCCGGCCGAGTCGAGCGGCGGACCTCCGGCTGCGGCCGATCGGAAGGCGGGATTGCCGAGGGCAGCGGCCAGCGGCACGGCGACGCAACCGGCGACGAGCACCGGCAGCCGGGGGGCGAGCCCCCGATGGGCGAGGATCGCCGTGATCTCGATCGCCGCTCCCCCAGCGAGGAGCAGGGCCACGGGAAGGAGCCACTGTGCCGCTCCGGCCCCCCACAGGCCGACGGAATCTGCCCACACCAGCGGCAGGAACGCGCCCAGCAGACCCATTCCCATGATCACGCGCGCCGTCCGCGCCTGGGCCGCTGGCCTGGGAGGGACGCTCTCCGGAATCGGCGTTGCAAGGCCTGGAAGTGTCACGGTTTTCCCAGCCCCCCGAAGCGACGCTCGCGGGAGGCGTACGAGGCGATGGCCGCGTCGAGTTGCCCCTCGTCGAAGTCAGGCCAGGCAGCGTCGGTCACCCACAGTTCCGCGTAGCTGATCTGCCAGAGGAGGAAATTGCTCACACGCATCTCGCCAGCGGTGCGGATGAGGAGATCGGGATCGACCATCCCGGCAGTATCGAGCGCCGCGGCGAAGCGCTCCTCGTCGATGCTCTCCGGATCGAGGCGGCCCTCCCGCACCTCGCGGGCGAGGCGCCTGGCGGCCTCGACGATCTCGGCGCGGGCGCCGTAATTGATCGCCAGACAGAGCTTCATGCCGCCGTTGCCGGCGGTGAGCTCGGCGGTCTGATCGAGGGCGGCGAGGGTTTCCGCCGGCAGTCCATCCCGGCGGCCGATCATCGACAGTCGCACGCGCTGCTCCATGAGGAGCCCCCGCTCCTCGATGAGATACTGCTCGAGGAGGCACATCAGAAAAGCAAGTTCAGCCTCGGGCCGCCGCCAGTTCTCACTGGAGAGGCAGTAGAGGGTGAGTTGCTCGATACCGAGGCGCACGCACTGCTCGGTGATCCGCCGCACGCTCGCCACCCCCCGACGGTGCCCCTCGATGCGCGGCAGGCCGCGCGTCATCGCCCAGCGTCCGTTGCCATCCATGATGATGGCGACATGCCGCGGGAGGGAGTCGGGGCGCGGAGCAGCAGGGGCGAGCGCAGCGGTCTCGACCGGCGCCGCCACCGGCGTCAGGCGTTCGCCGCCGAGGGGTGCGGGTGTGGTGGCCATGGCTTCGGGGGGCTGCCGACGAGGTTGCGGTCACGGAGGATCGTCTGGGCCCGGTCGGGGCCAACAGACACGATCGAAACCCTCCGACCGAGGAGCTCACCGATACGGTCGAGATAGGCCCGGGCCTGAAGGGGAAGGTCATCGTAGCCCCGCACGCCCGTCAGGTCTTCCCTCCACCCAGGGAGGGTCTCGTAGACCGGAACAGCCTTCTTGAGATCGTCGATGTGGCTGGGAAATTGATTCACACGGCGGCCGTCGATCTCGTAGGCCGAACAGATCTTTACTTCGTCGAGTTCGGACAGGACATCGAGAAGCATGACGGCAAGGACATCCACCCCGGAAAGCCTGGCGGTGTAGCGGGCGGCGACGGCATCAAACCACCCGCAGCGGCGCGGCCGATTCGTCACCGTGCCGTACTCGTGGCCACGCTCCCGGAGGTGCTCGCCGACGGCGTTGATCTGCTCGGTGGGAAGCGGCCCCCCTCCGACGCGCGTGGAATAGGCCTTCACCACGCCGATCACGCGGTCGATCCAGCGCCCGGGAATCCCTGAACCGCTCGACACGCCGACACCGGAAGAGTTGCTGCTGGTGACAAACGGGAACGTGCCGTGGTCGATATCGAGGAGCGACCCTTGGGCACCCTCGAAAAGAAAGCGCTTTCCGGCCTCGATCTCGTCGAGGAGGAAGGCGGTCGTGTCGGCGACATGCGGCCGGAGACGCTCGCCGTAGGCGGCGTATTCGGCGTGGATCCGGTCGGCATCGAGGGGCTCGATCGTCGCCTCACCGACTTTCCAGCCGGCAAAAAGGCTGTTTTTGACGTTCACGACGTGGGCGAGCTTGTCACGGAAGTCGGGGCGGTAGAAGTCGCCGAGCCGAATCGCCAGCGACCGGCCGACCTTGTCGCGGTAGCAGGGGCCAATCCCTCGGCCAGTGGTGCCGATCGCCTCGCCGCCCGACAGGCTGCCGTCGAGGAAGCGGTCTTCGCTGACATGCCAGGGAAACACGACGTGGGCCCGATCGGAGAGAAGGAGCTTCCGCCCGATCGTCACGCCCCGCGATTCGAGACCGTCCATCTCCCGGATCACGCTGGCGGGGTCGAGGACGACGCCGCCGGTGACGACACAGGCAACGTTGTCACGGAGAATCCCGCTGGGGATGAGCGACAATTTCCAGGTTTGGCCGCCGGAAACGACGGTATGGCCAGCGTTGGCCCCCCCCTGGTAGCGGACGACGACGTCGTGATCCTCGGTGAGAAGATCGACGAGCTTCCCCTTCGCCTCGTCACCCCATTGCAGACCGATGACGCAGGTGCCGGGCACGGAAGGGGATCCTCGGAGGGGGAGTGGAGCGAAAGGAGACGGCGATTCCGCCGGAGGCGGCCGCAGCATGGCCCACCCGATGTAGAGTCTAGAACCGGGCCACCCCCGGTCAAGCCGCTGGCGGGCCGCGGGAGAGGGGCTGCAAATGGCCGGCTGGACAGGCGGCCAAAGCCTCCTTTCCAGGGCGGCCTGGATTCCGGCAAACACCTTGGCCCCTCGGCCCCCGCACTGGCTGGGGCCTCCATCCACACGCATCGAGCATCCCATTCCCATGACGAAGCCGAAGTCCACCGGCACGGTCTTTCACGTCGGCGGCGGAGACGCGCGGCAGACGCTGGCCGGATTCCTCCGCGCCAAGCTCGACGGGGCGAGTTGGTCGCGGGTGCAGAAGCTGGTCCGGTCGCGGCATGTGATGATCCACGGCAACATCTGCACCGACGTGGCGCGGCGCCTCCAAGACGGAGAGGTCGTGAAGGTGCTCCCCGAAGCCGCCGTCGCTCCCCCGCGGGCAGACGACGTGAAGATCGTCCACGTCGATGACGCCGTCGTGGTGGTCGAGAAGCCGGCCGGCCTCACCACCACCCGCCACGCCGAGGAGCGCGACTGGCCTGCCCGCCGCCGGCAGGTCCAGCCGACGCTCGACGAGCTCCTCCCGTCGGTCGTGCAACGCTTTATCGACGGTCGTTCGCGGCGCGCCCCCACCCCCCGCGGCGGCCCTCCCCGCGGTGGGCAGGAACGGACCGGGCCGCGACGCCTCCCGCCAGTGCGGGCCGTTCACCGCATCGATCGGGAGACCAGCGGCCTCCTCGTGTTCGCCCGCACCGTTCCGGCCGAACGAATCCTCGCCGAGCAATTCCGCGCCCACACCACCCAGCGTCGCTACCTGGCGATCTGCGTCGGAAGGGTCGAAGCCGGCACGATCATCTCCAATCTTGTCCGCGACCGGGGCGACGGCCGCCGCGGCTCCGCCGACGGCGAGGAGGGGAAGCGGTCGGTGACGCATGTCGTGCCGGTGGAGCACTTCGGCAACGACTACACCCTCGTCGAATGCCGGCTGGAGACGGGCCGCACCCACCAGATCCGCATCCACATGGCCGAAAGCGGTCATCCGGTCTGTGGTGAGCGGGTCTACTCGGCGCCCCGCGGCGCCGAGCTCGTCGATCGCTCGCAAGCCGCGCGGGTGGCGCTCCACGCGGCCGATCTCGGCTTCGTCCACCCGGTCACCGGGGAAGAGATGCAGTTCTCGAGCCCCCTTCCGACCGACATCGTCCTGCTCATCAAACGCCTCCGCGGGCTCGGCGCCGGCCGGCGTGGCGTGAGGCGTCCGCCGGCCAGGCTGCAGGAAGCCCACCCCGACTCCCCGCACGGCGACGGCACGCCCTCCGAACACCGCTCGGCAGGCCCCCCACCGGAAATGGCTCCCCCACTCCCCGCTGACGACGCGCCTGATGTCGGCGACGACGACCATCTCGACGCCGATTGATCCTGTGCCGCGCCATCGAAGCCCCGCGCCCGCCGGCTATCATGCGGGGCCGCCTCGGCTGGCGGCGTGTCCCCCGGTCAGCATCACCCCCACCGCCGGAGCCCGTTCGCCCCATGGACGCCGTTCGCTTCCGGCATGCCCACTTCACGGCCCGCTTCCCGGTCGGCCATCGCTACGCGCCGTCACACTTCTGGATGACCTCGGTCGATGGCGGCGAGGTGTGGCGGGTGGGGATGACGAAGTTCGCCACGCGGATGCTCGGTGAGCTGGTGGAGATGCTTCTCGACGTTACCCCCGGTGCCCCGGTCGTCGGTGGCCAGCGGCTCGGCACCGTCGAGGGCTTCAAGGCGGTTAGCGATCTTTATTCCGTCATGGATGGAGAGTTCGTCGAGACCAATCCGCTCCTTTCGACCGAATCGTGCCTGACCCACTCCGATCCCCATGGCAATGGCTGGCTCTACGCCGTCCGCGGCCGGCCGGCAGAGGGGGATCTCGACGTCCACGGCTATGTCGCCCTCCTCTCCGGGACGATCGATCGGCTCCATGATTCCCGCTATAGTGGCTCTTCTTCCCCGGCCGACGACGAGTCTCCCGACAGCACCTGACCGCTCCCCACACCTCTTCACCGAGAGCCTCGTCCATGCCCCCCACGCCAGCCCGTTACGTCATGATCGGTGGCTTCCTCGGGGCGGGGAAAACGACGTCGATCCTCCGCGCCGCCGAGTGGTTCACGGCCCGCGGGCTCCGCGTCGGCCTGGTCACCAATGATCAGGCCGGTGGGCTCGTCGACACGGCCCTCGTCCGCGCCCACGCCCTCCCCGTCGAGGAGATCGCCGGCGGCTGCTTCTGCTGCCGGTTCAATTCGCTCGTCGAGGCCGCCGATCGACTCTCGCAAGACACCGCCCCCGACATTCTCCTCGCCGAGCCGGTGGGGAGCTGCACCGATCTGGTCGCCACGGTCAGCCTGCCACTGGCGCGGATCTATGGCGATCGCTTCACGGTCGCGCCGGTGAGTGTCGTCGTCGATCCCCTCCGGGCGCTGCGGATCCTCGGCGTTCCCGGTGCCTCCGGCGGCAGCTTTTCGCCGAATGTCAGCTACATCTACCGCAAGCAAATCGAGGAAGCGGAGATCGTCGTCATCAACAAGTGCGACCTCGTCACCGCCGAGCAACGCGAAGCCCTCCGCGGGGCCTTGGCCGTCGCCTGCCCCGGCGCCCGGGTGTGCGAGATCTCAGCCCGCGAGGGGACCGGCCTCGACGACTGGTTCGAGACGCTCCTCGCCGACCGCTCCAGCCCTCGGCCGATCGGGGAGATCGACTACGACCGCTACGCCGATGGCGAGGCCCTCCTCGGCTGGCTCAATGCCGAGATCCGCCTCGGTGAGCCGGGGGGCCGCGAGTGGGATGGCAACGCGATGCTCACCCGGCTCCTCGAGGCGATTCGGGCCGCGGTGGCTGGCCTCGGCCACGAAATCGCCCATCTCAAGGCGACGCTTTCGGTCGAGGGGGACGACTACGAACTCGCCGCCGCAAACCTCGTCCGTTCTGCCGCCGTCGCCGAACTCTCGCACCGTCTCACCGATCCGCTCGACGTCGGCCGGCTCCTCATCAACCTCCGGGCGGAGGCCGATCCGGCGATCCTCGAAGTGGCCGTCCGCGAGGCGCTGGAGACAGTTCGGGGCGACCTGGCCGCCGGGGTGATCCACAGCGAGCACTTCCGCCCCGGCCGCCCCGTCCCCACGCACCGCATCCCCGCTTGATCATCCCGCTCGACTTCCCTCTTTCTCTTCCCCAACACCAACTCTTCCCCAACACCAACGACGGACGGCCCGCCATGCTTCCGCAACTCGCGACCCGCATCGTCACCACCGTGTCGCCGAAGTGCCTGTGGAAGGCCGGCTGGAACTTCGGCCTGAAAGGCATGCTCTCCGTCGAGCGGTTCAAGGCCCGCAAGCGCCGTGGGATCGTCTTCCCGCCGTTCCTCCACCTCTCGATCATCAATTCCTGCAACCTCCGCTGCCAGGGATGCTGGGTCGACGTCCAGGCGCCGCGAACGATGATGACGACGGAGGAACTCGACCGAATCATCTCCGACGCGAAGGCGCACGGAAACTCGTTCTTCGGCCTTCTCGGGGGCGAGCCGTTCCTCCATCCGGGGCTCTTCGATCTCCTCGAGCGGCATGGCGACTGCTACTTCCAAATCTTCACCAACGGGCAACTGATTACGCCTGACGTCGCCCGGCGGCTCGCCCGGATCGGCAATGCCACGCCGCTGTTGAGCATCGAGGGGGACGCGGCCACCAGCGACATCCGCCGTGGTAATCGGCAGGTGCTCGACCGCACGCTCCGTGGCCTCGAGGTCTGCCTCGAAGCCCGGCTCCTCACCGGGGTGGCGACGAGCCTCTGCCAGTCGAACATCGACCAGCTCCTCAACGATGCCTGGCTCGACCACCTCATCGGCCTCGGCGTCCACTACACCTGGTTCCACACCTACCGGCCGGTCGGCGCCGAGGCCTCACCGGAACTGGCGCTTCGCCCCGACCAGCTCGTCAGCGTCCGTGAGTTTGTCACGTCGCGGCGGGCGACGAAGCCGATCGCGATCGTCGATGCCTACTACGACGACCAGGGAGACGCTCTCTGCCCGATGGCCGCTGGAATCACGCACCACGTCGGCCCGTCGGGCTACATCGAGCCCTGCCCGATCATCCAGCTTGCCGTCGATGACGCGCGAACAGGATCCTTTTACGACAAGGTGACGCAGTCTGAGTTCCTCCGCGACATGCGCGACGCGGCGGCAGCCCACAGCCGTGGCTGCGTGATGCTCGAGAACCCGAAGCTTGTCCTCGAGATCGCCGACCGTCACGGAGCCCGCGACACCACCCAGCGGGGCACGGCGCGCGAGGAACTCCTCGCGGCCACCCCGCGGAGCAGCCAGGATCTCCCTGGCCGCGAAGTGCCGGAGAAGCACTGGATGTACCGGCTCGCGAAACGCCACTGGTTCAACGACTTCGGCACCTACGCCAAGCCGGGGAAGCGTCCGCCGGCGCGTGCTGGCTCGACGCCGACGGCTGAGGGAGAACGGCGATGAGCGGAAACGACGCCACGGGAACTGAGCCGACCGTGCGGATGCTCTATTGCCGCTGCGCGTTTGCGCAGGTGGTGCCGGCCGACGTGAAGGGGGCGGTGCTCGAGGGGCTCGCCGGATCGGGGCGGGGCTTTGAGGCGGTCGCCGACCTCTGCGACATGGCGGCCCGCCGCGATCCCCATCTGGCCGATCTGTCGGCGCTGGCCAAGGAGGGGACGACGTTGCGGATCGCCGCCTGTTGGCCCCGCGCCGTCCGCGGGCTTTTTCACCTTGCTGATTCCCCCCTCGGCGAGGCGGGCGTCGAGATTCTCAACATGCGGACGCTCCCGGCGGAGCGGGTCCTCGCGGGGATGCTCTCCGGAGACCCAACCGCCGTGGCGGAGAGTGCCGCGGGCCGCGATGATGCCGCGGCCGAACAGGCGGCGGCCGGCCGGATCGCCGCGCTCGGTCAGCTTCCGCCGACGACCCCCGAGGGAGAGAAACGATGACGACACTCGCCACCCGCCAGCCCCGCGTGGTGCTCTATGAAGGGAGCGGCGCCGAGCCGTTCGCCGGCCCGGAGCGGGCGGAGCTCGTCGCGGCCCTCCTCGATCGGGGGTATTCGGTGACGCTTGCCCACGAAGGGGCTGCGGCCGCCGCCGATGACGCGACGTTCGTGGTCGTCGGTCGGTTCGCCGGACAAGCGCCGCAGGTCACGGCGGCCGAGGCGACGGTCGAGGTCCATGACTGCAGTGGACGCTCCCCGGCCGAGGTCGTCGGGCTCGTCGACGGGGCCCGGGCCGATCGGCCGCTCAATACCCCAGGCGCGGGTGATTCCTGGAAGCCGTGGTTTCCGGTCATCGATCCGGTCCGCTGCACCAATTGCATGCAGTGCCTGAGCTTTTGCCTGTTCGATGTCTACGGGGTCGACGCCGACCATCGCCTTCGCGTCGAGAATCCCTCCAACTGCAAGGTCAACTGCCCCGCCTGCTCGCGCGTCTGCCCTGAAGTCGCGATCATGTTCCCGAAATACCACGCCGGGCCGATCGACGGGGCTCCGGTGAGCCAGACGGACGTCGGCCGGGAGAAGATGAAGATCGACATCTCGGCCCTCCTCGGCGGCGATCTCTACGCCCGCCTCCGGGAACGCTCGGCCGAGGCGAAGAACCGTTTCTCGCGGGAAAGGAGCGCCGACCAGGCTCTCGCCGAGCGGCGGCGCTGTCTCACGAAGCTCGCCGACGCCGCGGCAATTCCCCGAGAGGTGCTCGACGCGCTGCCCTCCCCGGAGGAGATCCAGCGGAAATCGGCCGAAGCGGCCAAGCGGGCCGCAGCGGCGCTCGCCGGGCAGGCTGCGGCCGAGGGTATGGGGCCGGCGGCGTCATCCCCCTCCACGTGATAGGATTCGCAGTGCCAGACTCCCGAAGGAGCGCGGCATATGCGGGGGGGAGCCGGGAACGCCCGGTGAGCCCGCCAGGAACGGATCGCCACGAGGACCAGGCATGTCGACTGCCGAACGAACGACGACGGACTCCGCCGCCGCTGCGCCCGGCGCCCCGGTGCGATCCTCGCTGCCGCTGGTGATTCTCCCGCCGCCGGTCCCGCCGTCGCTGATCCGCTCCCGCGCCCCCCATCCGAAGATCCCGCAGACGAAGCCGGAGCGGACGGCGCTCCTCGAGGCGATCCGCCGCGGGTTTGCCGCCAAGCCGGCGGTGCCGCCGCTGCGGATGGAGGAGCTGCATGCCCGGGCCCGCGCGGCGATGGCCGAGGTTGGTCTCGGTGAGATCCATCTCGACTATGCCGGGGTGCTCGTCAACAACGAATCGTGGCGCGACGCCCTGGCTGCCGTCCCCTACAACCGCCGCCTGCTCCTGATGCCGAAGTGCCTCCGCGTGGAGAGCCGCTGCCCGGCGCCGTTTGATGAGTTTGGCCTCCTCTGCAAGAGCTGCGGGCTCTGCTCGATCCAAGACTTCCAGGCCGAAGCGGAGCGGCTCGGCTATGCCGTCCTCGTCGCCGAGGGCACGGCGCTGGTGATGGCGATGATCCAGACCGGGCAGATCGAAGCCATCGTTGGCGTCAGCTGTCTGCCAGTCCTCGAGAAGACGCACCCGTTCGTCGAGGCAGCCGCGATCCCCGCCGTCGCCGTTCCCCTCCTCCAGGACGATTGCATCGACACGATGGTCGACGACGACTGGGTGTGGGATTACATCCACCTCGAGGCCGCCGACACCTCGCGGCGCCTCGATCTCGGCGGCCTCCAAAACACCGTGAAGACTTGGTTCGAGCCGGCCGTCCTCGACGAACTGCTCGGCCCCGCGGAAGGGCATGCAGAGCGCGTCGGGCGCGAGTGGCTCGGCGTCGGCGGCAAGCGGTGGCGGCCGTTTCTCGCCGCGGCCGTCCATGCGGCGCTCGTGCCAGCGCCAACCCCGGCGCAGGAAGCCTCGCTCAAGAAGATCGCGGTGGCCGTGGAATGCTTTCACAAAGCCTCGCTTGTTCACGACGACATCGAGGATGGCGATCTCGAGCGCTACGGCGAGCCGACGCTTCCCGGTGCGTATGGCGTCCCGGTGGCACTCAACGTCGGCGACGTCCTCATCGGCGAAGGCTATCGCTTGATCGCCGAGTCGGGTCTCGATCCGGCGACGATCACCGCGGCGGTCCGCGAAGCCTCCCAGTCGCAGCGGCTGTTGTGCCGCGGCCAGGGGGAGGAGCTCGCCTGGAGCCGGACGCCCACGGCGCTTGCGAGCCGACAGGTGCTTGAAATCTTCCGCCTCAAGACCGCCCCGGCGTTTGATGTCGCCCTGCAGCTCGGCAGCCTCTGTGCCGGCCGCGGCAGCGAGCTCGCCGAGGTCCTGCGGACGTTCAGCGAGGCGGTGGGAATCGCCTATCAGATCAAGGACGACCTCGACGATCTCCAGGACGACGCCGGGCTCCTCCCGGGCGCCCAGCCGCGGCCGAGCGTCGTGTTGGCACTGGCCGCCGAACGGGCCCGCGGCGCCGATCGCGACCTGCTCGGTCGCCTCGCCCGGGGCGAACATGTGGCGGACGTGACGGCGGAGAGGGTTCGCGGCGCGATTGCCGAATGCAAGGCCGATGAAAAGGCGGCGCTGCTCCTCGAAGGCTACAAGGAGCAGGCAATCCGGGCGCTCGACGGGCTCCTGGAGCCGACGCTCAAAGGTCTGATGCGCCGCGTCCTCGGAAAGATTTTCGACGAGGTTTCGTTCGAAGGCTATTGCCGCGAGGCGGAGCAGGAACGGCTGCGACACGTGAAGACGGAAGGGGCAGCCAAGGCGAGTGCTCCCGCGGTGGAGCCCGCCGCAGCCGTCGTCGATCGGGCGTGAGCGGACGCGCTCCATGAGCCAGCGACTCCAAATGCTCCAGGTCGCGCGTCTCGCGCGGCGGTCGCTCGGCGATGCCGCCGACCTCGTCACCACGTTCCTCCATGGCACGGCGGCCGCCGGCGGCGGCTACGTCAATCGCGGTGGCCGGCGCGATCTCTACTACAGCTCGTTTGCGCTCGATGCGCTCGTGGCCCTCGATGCCCTCGATCCACAGGCGCCGCAGATCATCGCCACGCGCGAGTGGCTCGCGGGCTATGGCACTGGCGGCGGCCTCGATCTCGTCCACCGCTGCTGCCTGGCCCGGGCCTGGGCCTCGCAACCGGCAGCGACGCTTCCCGACGGCATCCGGGAGGGGATCGCCGCGGGGTTTCTTCAGCATCGCTCCGCCGACGGCGGCTACGCCTCGCGCCGCCATGCCCCCTGCGGCACCGCCTACGGCTCCTTTCTTGCCGTCAACGCCCATGCCGATCTCAAGCTGCCGCTGCCAGAGCCCGAGCGCCTGGCCGATTCGCTTGGGGCCCTGCGGAGTGCTGACGGCGGTTGGTCAAACGAACCGGGGCAGGCCGAGGGCTCGACCACCGCGACGGCCGCTGCCGTCGCGACGCTCCGCTCCCTCGACCGGCCGCTGCCGGCGGGCGTGGGGGATTGGTTTCTCGAGCGCTGGCATCCGGCCGGTGGCTTCTGTGCCGCCCCCGACGCCCCGCTCCCCGATCTCCTCTCGACGGCCGTGACGCTCCACGCCCTCGATGCCCTCAACGCGCCGTGGCGCGACCGCCGCGAGACGGTCCTCGATTTTTTAGATTCGCTGTGGACGAATGTCGGCGCCTTCCATGGCTCGTGGGCCGACGACGAGCCCGATGCCGAATACACCTTCTACGGCCTCGTCGCCCTGGGACATGCGAGCGTATGAGCCTGCCTGTCCCGCCATCTCACATCCTCCGCTCCTCCGCCTTCGCCAAGTCTCGGGGCGCAGCGACGGGGCATTTACTCGCCCAGCGCACCGGCAGCCACTGGACCGGCGAGCTGTCGTCGAGCGCCCTGTCGACGGCGACGGCGATCGCGAGCTTGCGGTTGATCGACAAGCGTCTGGGCAGGGCAGTCCACACGGCGCGGATC
The DNA here is from genome assembly GCA_945873085.1 of Candidatus Kuenenia stuttgartensis. GTDB lineage: Bacteria > Planctomycetota > Planctomycetia > Pirellulales > UBA1268 > QWOP01. The sequence continues at coordinate 13,361 of CAMCCR010000081.1, forward strand.
GCGGCTGGCGAAGACTGGCTCGCCGCCACGCAACTCCCCGACGGCAGTTGGGGGGATACGGCCAACAGCCCCGGCAACCTCTCGACGACGCTCCTCGGCTGGTCGGTGCTCGCGGCGCTTGCCGAGATGCGCGG
>CAMCCR010000082.1 GCA_945873085.1 Candidatus Kuenenia stuttgartensis
GGCCGGATAGACAAACACATACTGCACGCGCGTCAGGCCGGCGAGCCGGACGACATCGTCGGCGATGTCACGCCCCTCGGCGGCAGCGCGGGCCACCTCGGCCTCGAGTCGCGACAGCGCCACCTTGCGGAACGTCGAACGCTTGCGAATGTCACCGGGCAACTCGGCGTAGGCGGCCACACGCCGCTGGCGGGAGAGCCCCGCATCGGAGACGAAGCGCGTCCGCAGGACTCCCTGAGCGTCGATGACGACACCAGCCGCGCCCGCGGCGCTGCCCAATCCACCACCACCCCCCTGGCCACCACCCCCCTGGCCGCCGCCACCCATGCCGCCGCCACCCTGGCCGCCACCCATGCCGCCGCCGCCCTGACCACCACCCATGCCACCACCGCCACCCCCCATACCGCCGCCACCGATGCCACCCTGGGCATGGGCGAATCCGGCGGGTGCGACGGCCACGGCAAGAGCCACGATCGCCGTCGTCAACAGCGAGGCGAAGCGGTGGACGAGGGTCATCCGGTCAGCGAGGGGCTTGGACATGGTCGTACCCGGCGAAGGAGGAAAGGTCTGCCGACATTTGATTCCCGCAGGGCTCCGCAGACCGGAACCTGTCCGCAGGGTACGCCCCGGCGAAGCTGACGGCAATCAAACGACCGGCGTGTAGGGAGCCTCCGCGTCGGCGGACTCGCCCCCAGTATCTCTTCTCTCTTCGGCCCGGAGACGACAACAGCTTTGAGGGGCTTGGGGGGAATGGCGGGCGATTCGCCGGTTTTCCCCCCCCGCCCTGCACCGGGGAGCGGTCGTGCCGGTTGTCGGGGAAGTTCCCTCCCGGCCGCTGTCGGCTCACCCCGTCCGGGCCGCGGAGCGCCCTCCGGAGAACCGGCGCCCATCCCCCCGGCCGTTGTCGTCGCGGCTGCGGCTGCCCCCGGTGCGGGGGATCGAAATCCCCGCCCGGATCATGCCGGTGCCGAGGAGCCCCGAAACCTCGGCCTGGAACTGGGGCGTCCAGGCGACGGCGTGGCGGTCGGCCTCCAGGTGGACACGGCGACCGTCGATCAGATCGAGGACGAGCCGCAGCGGCACACTCCCCGGATGGCGCCGCAAAATCTCCGCCAGCCGGTCGAGTGTGGCAGCGTCGTGGCCGGGCTCGGCAAAACGCAGCGTGACATGCTTGACCGGCTTTTGCCAGGCGTCGGCGAGGGGGACGATCTCGTTGACGATTAAGTTCGTCTCCTCGCTCCCCGCCCGCCGGTCGATCGAACCGACGACGAGGATCACCGCGTCGGCCCGGATCGCCTCGCCGCAGCGGGCGTAGTCCTCGGGCCAGCAGATCGAGCGGACGATGCCGTCCATGTCCTCGAGGTCGAACATCCCGTAGCGGGTGTGGGTGGAGCCGGGGCGCGGCTGCTTGGTGTTGGAGAGCTTGATGGCGGCCACCATCCCGCCGATCACCACCTCCCCCTTGGGGGGCACCGCGGCGAGGTCGGCCGTGCCGTGGGTGCAGATCGCGGCGAGGAGATCGGAATACTCCGCCAGTGGATGGCTGTGGACGTAATAGCCGAGCACCTCCTTCTCGTACGACCGCATCTCCTTGTCGGAGAGGGGGGGCACCTCCGGCAGCCCTGGCGGCGGGGCGGTGGGAGCAGCGACGGCCGGGGCTTCGTCGAAGGCGTCGAAGAGGTTTTTCTGGCCGCTCTTGCGATCAGCAGCGAGCGAGGCACCGGACGCGAGCGCCTTCTCGATGCCGGCGAGGAGCGCGGCCCGCTTCGCCCCCATGGAGCGATCGGGCACAAGTGAATCGAGAGCGCCGGCCTTGGCGAGGCTCTCGACGGCGGTTTTGTTGACGACGCTCGAATCGAGGCGGCCGCAGAAGTCGTCGAGATCGCGGTAGGGGCCGGCCTTCTTCCGCTCCGCGTCGATCGCTGCGGAGGCCTGGCCGCCGCAGCCCTTGATCGCGGAAAGCCCGAACAGGATCCGCCCCTCGGCGACGGTGAAGTCGGCGGCGGAATGGTTGACGTCGGGGGGGGAAACCTCGATCCCCATCCGCCGGCAATCCTCGACATGCTCGACCAGCGCGTCCTTCTTTTTGAAGTTGCGGCCGGTGATGTCTCCGGAGAGGAGCGCCGCCATGAACTCCACAGCGTGGTGCGTCTTGAGGTAGGCCGTCTGCCAGGCCAGCAGCGCGTAGGCGGTGGAGTGGCTCTTGTTGAAGCCGTAGCCGGCAAACTTCTCGATCAGGCCGAACAGCTCCTGCCCCTCGGCCGCCGCCATCCCCTTCGCCTTCGCCCCGGCGACAAACTTCTCTCGGAAGGCGGCGATGGTCTCGAGCTTCTTCTTGCTGATCGCCTTGATGCAGGTGTAGGCGCTGGAGAGCTCGATCTCACCGAGGCGCTCCAGGATCCGCATCACCTGCTCCTGGTAGACCATCACGCCGTGCGTCTCTTCGAGCACCTCCTTCATCACCGGATGGGCGTACACGGCCGGCTTGCGGCCGTGCTTGACGGCAACGTAGTCGTCGACCATGCCCCCCTCGAGCGGACCGGGGCGGTAGAGGGCGTTGACGGCGACGATGTCGCGGAAGTGGTCGGGCTTCATCCGCTGGAGGAGATCGCGGATGCCGCCGCTCTCGAGCTGAAAGATGCCCTTCGTCTCGCCCCGACACAACAGGTCGAAGGTCGGCTGGTCTTCGAGCGGGAAGGCGAGCGGATCGGGGCGGTTGCCGGTCGTCTCGGCGATGATGTCGATCGTCTTGGCGACGACGGTCAGGTAGCGGAGGCCGAGGAAGTCCATTTTCATCAGGCCGGCGCGCTCGACATCCCCCATCGCCCATTGCGTGATCACTTCCTCCTTCCCCGTCACCCGCTGGAGTGGGACATACTCGACGAGCGGGCGGTCGGCGATCACCACCGCCGCAGCGTGGGTGCCGACGTTGCGGGCCAGCCCCTCGATCCGGCCGGCAAGATCGACAAGCTCCCGGACCTCGCCGTCGGATTCACAGGCAGCGGCGAGCTGGCTTCCCGGCGCCGAGGCCTCCTCGATCGAGATCCCGAGCTGGTCGGGGACGAGGGCGACGATCGAATCGACCCGCGGGATCGCCAGCCCCATCGCCCGGCCGACGTCACGGATCGCAGCCCGGGCGGCGAGCGTGCCGAAGGTGCCGATCTGGGCGACGTTCGCGGCCCCGTAGCGCCGCTTCACATATTCGATGACCTCGCCGCGGCGCTCCTTGCAGAAGTCGATGTCGATATCGGGCGCCTCCTTGCGGTTGACGTCGAGGAAGCGCTCGAAGAGGAGGTCGTATTCGAGCGGACAGACATGGGAGAGATAGAGCGCGTAGGCGACGAGTGCGCCGACGCCCGAGCCTCTGGCCGCCGCGGGGATGCCGAGATCGCGCGACTCGCGAACGAAGTCCCAAACGATGAGGAAGTAGCTCGAGAAGCCGAGCGTGTCGATGACGCCGAGCTCGCGGTCGAGCCGCTCCATGACCTGCGGGCTGAGGATCGGCTGGCCGTCCTCGCCGTCGACCCAGCGTTTCGCTATCCCTGTGTAGCGGGCATGGAGCCCTTCGAGGCAGAGGCGGCGCAGCTCCTGCGAGGCCGTCAGCCCGCTGGGCACGTCGAATCCGGGGAAGTGCCGCTTGCCGAGCTCGAGCTCGATCGCCACGCTGTCGGCGATCTCCTGACTGCGGGTCACCGCCGCCTGCGTCACCTCTCCCGCCACGCCCGCGAAGGCGTTGTGCATCTCCTCGGGGCTCTTGAGGTAGAACTCCGTCGACTCCATCTTCATTCGCGTCGGATCGTTGCGGTAGCGGCCGGTGTTGACGCAGAGGAGGATGTCTTGGGCGACGGAATCCTCGCGATTGACGTAGTGGCAATCACACGTCGCCACCGGCGGGATCCCCAGCTCGCGCGAGATCTCGAGCGCCGCGAGCGTCACCTGCCGCTGGATGTCGAGGCCGTTGTCCTGGATCTCGAGGAAGTAGCGGTCGCCGAAGATCTTGCGGAACCACCCGGCCACCTCGCGCCCCTTGGCCAACTGCTCCGGCTGATCGGCCCCGACGCCGACGAGCGAACGGCTGAACTCCCCCGACAGGCATCCCGACAGGCAGACGAGCCCGCCGGAATGGGCTTCGAGGAGCTCGCGGTCGATCCGCGGCTTGAAGTAGAAGCCCTCCAGGAAGGCCTTCGTCGCCAGTTGAAGAAGGTTGGCATAGCCCTCGCGATCCTTGGCCAGGAGGGTGAGGTGGTAGCTCGATTCCTTCTGGCTGCCGGCCTCCTTGTGGAAGCGGCTGCCGGGGGCGATGTAGGCCTCGTAGCCGATGATCGGATTGATGCCGGCCGACTTCGCGGCGGAATAAAACTCGAGCGCCCCGTGGAGATTGCCGTGGTCGGTGATCGCCAGGGCATTCATCCCCAGCTCCTTCGTCCGCGAGACCAGCCGGTCGATCGAGCTCGCCCCGTCGAGGAGGCTGTAGTGGCTGTGGCAGTGGAGATGGACGAACGAGCGGGCAGTCATCCGTGGCCTCGCGGAAAGGGGCGATTGGGGCCGGCAACCGGTGCAGCGGGAGCGGCCGAAGGCGGGCGGCGGCCCACTCCTTTTCTTCCCACGGAGTGTACCGCGCGGGCCCTCCGTTTCCGGCCCACCCTTGCAGCACGGCCGCGCCCCGCAAAAGCCCCGTCGTCAGCGGTCGCGAGGCTCTGCGATCGAGCGGAGCATCGCCGCGAGCTTCCCCTGGAGATCGAGGATTCCCTGCCAGTGGGCGAAGTCGATCTCGACGCTCTCGGCACCGGGGCGCATCACCGCCCCCTCGGTCGCCTCGCGGAGAACGGCAAGGACATGATCGAACAGCTCGACAAACTCAGCCGACTGTGCCGGGCTCATCCGCTCCGGCAGCGGCGGGAGCTGACCGGGGAGGATCGGCGGAGGGAAGTCGGCGAGATCTGGCGGGCCATCGGGATTGGCGCCGGCGATCTTCCGCAGACGCTGGCCGAGCTCGCGAGCGCGGGCCTCGTCGCCGGCAGGCAGCCGTGCGGCAATCTCGGCGATCCGCCGATCGATGTCGGTCTGCGATCCGACCAAAAGGAGCGAGCGACCCAGCGCGATCATGTCGCCGTCGCGGACGATCCGCACCTGGATGTCCTCGCCGTTGACCTTCGTGCCGTTGGTGCTCTCGAGATCGGTGAGGACAACCTTCTCGTTGTCTTCCTGGAACTTGAGGTGGTAGCGACTGATCCGTTCGTCGTTGAGCTGGATCGTGTTCCCCTCCTCACGGCCGATCGTGACGGGGGTGGGGAGACGCTCGAACACCTTGCCGCGGTCGGCGCCGTGCAGGACTCTGAGAGTGACAAACGCCATCGGCGGGCATCCGGGCGGAAAGCGCTGGAATTACGGCTCTCCCGGCCGGCCACCATCGCTCCTCCAAGATTATCTGCTCCGGGCCGGCAACGCCCGAAAAAGCCGCCCCGCCCGCACCACTTCCCCGCCGCGGCCCCGCTACGACCCTCCCGACCGACGCATCACCCCCTCCCCTGAGGGCCTGGCAGAGCCGATCCGAGGCGCCCTCCGCTCTCTCTGAGAAACCGGTTCAAGGGCCCGCCGGGCGTCAATCCTGCCGGGGCTGCAGGCCGGGGTGCCCGGCCTCCCGCGCCATCCAGGCGAGCATCTCGGCGAGCCCTTCGCGGGTCGACTGGGGATGGACGAACCCCGCGGCCACGAGCCGATCGGAGGGGAAATGGCTCGCGGCACGAAGTGCCTCCAGCCGGGCGCTCGACAGCGGCATCTCGCGCCCCGTGACCAACGCGAGCAGATCGCCGATGGGCGCGGCACAGCGGGCGAGGAGAAGCGGAATACTCCGCGGCGGTGGGGCGTGGGAAAGCTCGGCGATCATCGCCGCCAGCTCGGCCACCGTTGTCGTCCGCGGATCGGAGACTTGATAGACGACGCAGCCGGCCTGAGGGGCGTCGAGGGCAAACGCGATCGCCGCCGCGAGGTTGCGCCGCGCGACGACCGATCGGGGCGTGGCCCCCGTACCGACAAGGCACCTGCGCCCGGTGATCACCCGGCGGGCGAAGGGAACGAGATTTGTTGCGGCGTCGGGGCCGTACACCGCCGCGGGGCGGAGGATGACTGCGCGTCGCCCCCCGTCGGCCACCGCCCAGGCGCGGACTTCCGCCTCGGCCCTCGCCTTCGACCCGCCGTAGGTGGCACCGGTCGCAAGCGCGCTCTCCTCTGTGCCGCATCCGCCCCCAGGCACCGTGGCCTGAATCGAACTGGTGAACACGAAGCAGCGGACGCCGTGCTTCGTCGCCCAGTCGAGCCAAGCCCGTGTCCCGCCGACGTTGACCCGATCGGCAGCTTCCGAATCGGCCGCCGTCGGTGCCGGCACGGTCTGCTCGACCTCGAGATGAATGATCGCCGCAGGCACCGAGCTCGGCGTCGCTGCCAGCCACTCCCCGCGCGTGCTTCCCCGCCACCCGGGAGGGAGGTCGGTCGGCACGGTGCGGCCGGTGGCAATCCCGACATGGCCGGCGGCGGCGAGCACCGGCAGGAGGCCACGGCCGACGAATCCCCGTGCTCCCGTGACGACGCATTCCATGCCGTCACCGCGAAAGCGACTCGAGCCAGTGGGCAAATCGCGGGTAGGTCTGCTCACGGTCGAAGGCATCCTCGGCGAGGCGACGGGCGCCCTGGCGAAGCTCGAGGAGGCGGCGACGATCGGCGGCAAGTTCGCCCAAGACCCCGGCCAACGACGCCGGATCGCCGGCCGTGTAGGGCATCCCGGCACGGTGGCGATCGATGAGGTCGGCGAGTTCACCGGGGAGGGCGTTGACGAGCGCCAGCCCAGCCGCCGCGTAGTCGCATGCTTTGTAGGGCACGGCCACGAGTGACTCAGGCTTCACGGCGACCAGCCCGACGTCGCACTCCGAGAGGAGCTTCGCATACGCCCCACGCGGCAGGAGGCCATGGACCACGACGCGGGCAGGCCCGGGAATCGTCGCCGCATCGGCCTTGAGCTTCGCTTCGAGCTTCCCCGATCCGGCGACATGAATGTCGACGGCCGTCCCGGAGGCCGAGAGCCGTCGCGCGGCCGCGAGGACCGTATCGAGATCCTGCCCCTGCTCCAGACTCCCGGCATAGACGCAGGCCAATGGCCGCGTTTCTCCGCCGGTGGACGGCACTTCGAGCGGATAGGGGCGCGGCGGCTCGGGGTACTCGGCGAGATAGGCACCGAGGTGGCAGACGTACGCGGGGCGTTCGTCCGCCACCGCGGGGAGATCGCGGAGGGCGGAGTCGGCATAGGCGCGGGTGGATGACGAGATGCCGTCGGCTGATTCCAGGAGCACGCGGCGGCGGCGCTGCATGCCGCCGAGGAGGAGCGGCTTGAGGAAGCGACGGATCCACTCAGGCCCCGGAAGGAGACGCTCGAACGTCTCCGGCCACAGATCCATGAGATCGACGACCAGAACGGCATCGAGACGGCGGGCGAGTCGGGCGGCGGCTTCCGGCCCCTCGAGCGGCGGCAGGCTGGCGAGCACGATGTCAGGACGGTCGAGTTGTCCGGAGGCGACGGCCTCGGTCGCCTCCCGTTCGAGATTCCGGCCGAAGTCGCGGTGGCTGCGGAGACGCGCCAGCGAGACGTTGCTGCGGTAGGGCTTCACTGGGATCAGCCGGACCCCGAACCCCTCCTCCTCCGCGAGGATCCGGGGCACGGCCCGGCGTGGAGCCTTGCGCCGATGGCTCCAATCGGCGGTCCACCACGTGACGTCGTGCCCGCGACCGGCGAGCACCCGGCACAGCGTCCAGAAACGGAGCGGCGGCAGCCCCTCGCCGGGGATGTCATCGAACGGGTTCACGACCCAAATCGAGAGCGGGTGGGGCGTGGTCTCGGATCGACTCATAGCCGGGAGCGTAGCAGATGCACCGCCGCGGCGAGAGCGGCCCCCCTCAACTGGCTCAACGACGGGGGGAAAGCGAGGGAAAGAGCCCGCTGGGTGGTCATTCCCAGTCGCCGAGGGCCTCGACGGCGGCGGCCGAGCCGTCCCGCAGCCAGCCGTCGAGTTGGGCGACGTCCTTGAGCTGCTGACCGCGGAACCGGGGAACGACGAAATAGCGGCTCGTGACCTCCGGGAGGGCGGTCATGTCGCCCCACAGCTTCTCGAATTGGGCCACCGGGAAGACATCCTCCTGCCCGTGTCCCCACCGTTTCTTGACGTCTTTGAGCGTGACGTAGGTCGGCATGCGGGCCGCCACGGCGCGGATGGCGGCCGCGACCCGGGCCGCGGCGCCTCCGTCTCCGTCGGCCGCCGCGACGACGTCTCCCCGCTTGATGCCGAACACCCCGAGGAGCGCATCGAGATCGAGCCAGATCGTGGCGGAGTTGTAAAACCGGAGTCGAAACTCATCCTCCTCGCGGGGCATCGACAGCCCCTCCACGAGGCGTGGCCGGCCGTTGACCCGCGCCAGGCCGCCGCCGCGATCCTCGATCCGCCGCGGAATCACTTCGACGCCGAGCGTCGCCCCGCCGGCGATGTGACGGCCGAGGATCGCCGGATCGAGATCGGTACCGACGGTGTCGATGTTGTGGATCAACAGCCATCGCAGCCGGGGCCGCTCGCGGAGGAGACCGGCGAGGACACCGTTGCGAAGCATGTTGGGAAACTCGTACCAGTGCCCTACCGGATGGAGGCATTGGGCCAGCGCGTTGTCGGTGTAGTCGCTCCCCTCCCCGGCGCGCTCGGCCCAGGAGACGAGCGCGGCCTGAACGCTGTCACGCATCTTCTCGCGCTGCTCATCGAGGACCTGCCGCGACGTCTCCTCCCAGGCAAACCGCAGATCGCGGACCATTGGCACCAACCGCAGGCCCACGGCCCTGCCGGGCGAGAGGATCACCGGCAGACCGGCTGCCTCGAGTTGCCGGTGGGTGAGGTGGCTCGTCGTCACCACGTGGGGAATGGCAACGCCGGCAATCCGCGACATCCGCCGCGTCTTGGCGACGTGGACGTCGAGAAACGTTCGCCAACCGCCTGCCAGTCGGCAGAACGGATGAAGCGCCTTGACCACGCCCGCCCCCTGCGTCCACCGGCTGCCGATCCCGGCCGAGAGCGTGACGACAGCGGCCTCACCACGGGCCAGGGCCTCGAGCCCCAGCGCCCTGTCCGCCGCAGCCGAATCGCCCTCCGCGCCGCCGACCCACTCCACATCCCCATCGCCGACATCCTCGATTGAGGTCGACGGCGGAAGCCGGTTTTGCGCCAGGCCGATCCGGCCGCCGCGAAGATCGGCCCGGATCTGCTCGTGCTCCACGTCGTCGAATCCGAGGGCCTCGAGCGCCGTGCGGAGATCGCGGGTCGTGGTCTGCGCGGCGTTGCCGGCGGGGAACAGCCGGTCGAAGAGGGTGTGGACCATGCCGACAAGCTCGGGCCGGGAGCGGCAGGCGGCGCCGAAGGCATCGAGCTCGCTGCGGCGTGATTCGGTGAGCTCAGGCCGCGACGTGCGGAGCAGCCCGGGCACGACCCGGGCGTAATACGGGGCTGGCATGAGGGCCTCAAGCCCCTCGTGGAGCTGGCACCACGTCCCGCGCGGATTGACGGAGAAGTCGTAGACGACCGGCTCCATGGCGAACGGGAGGCCATGCTCGAAGCGGCGCTTCGTCGCCGCCATGATGCCGGCAAGCGCCTCCTGCCCCTCGAGCCGGGCAGAGGGCTCGAAGATGAATCCCATCCCGCCCCCCGACATTCCCCCGAGCATCCAGAAGCCCCAAAAGCGGTCGCCGAAGCGGGCCCGGACCGCATCGATGAGCGTCTCGGTGTAGGCGTTGCTCGACCAGGGGATGATGGTGCGGAGGGGGCCTGTGAAGTTGCGGGTCGTGGCGGCGGCGATCCGCCGCGCGTCGCCGGCGGTGAGGCCGGCGATGATCTCGTCGAGCACCTCTCCCGCCTCGATCCGCGCACGCCACTCCGCTTCGCAGCGGAGGAGGTATTTCTCGGTCACCATCTCGAGGATCGGGCCGACGTTCTGGGCCATGCCGCCATGGACGAGGACGAGCGATTCCTGAAGATCGACGCCCAGCGGCACGGCGTCATGTCGGGGGAGGAGGCGGCCGCGACTGACCCCGAACTCCGGATCCCCCTCGGCGGCGACGACCCCGCGGATGAGCTTCGCGGCCGGCCACACCCCGCCGGAATCCTGCCACCCGCCGCCACTCCCGCCGAGCCACTCACCGAGAATCGCCCGGGCCGCCACGAGACGCCGCTCCTGCTCGTCGAGCCCGCCTGTGAGCGAGCGCGCCTGGCCGGTGGCCCGCATGCAGACACTGATCAGCGCGGCGAGGAGGTTTGTCGAAACGGCGAGCCGCGATCCCTTCGGAATCCCGTTGACCGAGCTGACGAGCTCCAGGCCATGCCCGGGGCCGACCACGGCGGCAAGGACGTCGGCAAGCGACTCTCCAGATCCCTCGATCCCCGGTGGCACGATCCCCGCAGCGATCACCGCCGCCTTCAACAGCCCGAGGTGATCCCGGCCGAAATCGAACACCTCGCCGAGATCGGAGATGTCGGCCGTGGCGTCGAGGTCGATGCTCGTCAACCGCAGCAACGGCTCGTCGATGACCCGGAGATAGACCTCCACCGGCGGCCGGGGAGCCGCGTCGCGGCCGTGCACGCCGAGGTCGACCGACACGTTGAGAACGCGGGCCGCCTCGGGGCAATCCATCCCCAGGAAAAAAATGTCGCTCCAGCCGGCGTGCGACAGATCCATCCGCACCGGCGTCGATTCCTGGAGGAGCGGGAACGGCGTCCTGGCGCCGGCCGCCCCGCGTTTGAGCAACTCGGGTCGGATGCGGAGCGGATGGTCGTCGGGATGCCCGACCCGGAACATCCACTGATTGCCACGGATCGACCGCACCGACTGCCGCACCTGATTGGCGAGCGTCTGCAGGCCAAGCTCACGGTAGGCGCTGGAAAGGGCGCTCGACAGGGCCGCTGAAGGACCATCGGCCCGCTGGCGCCCGAGGAGGACATCGATCGCCTCCTCGAAGCGGCGGCCGAGGAGATGGTGAACGGCCGAGGCTGGAATCAGCCCCGCCGTTGCGGCCGAGTCCTCGAGGGACGCGGGGAGATGGTAGCGATGGATGGAGGCAAGGAAGAACAGCGCCCGGACGCGCCGGTAGAGATTGGGGCAATCGCGCCGGTAGGCCTCGAGGGCTGCCGATTCCGCCAAGAGCAGCGAAGTGCCTGCGCCCCGGCAGGCTTCGTCGACTGAACGGTCCCGCGTGGCCGGATCGGCCGCGGTGATGATTCCGACGAGCCTGCTCATGACACCTGCGGTTGTCGGGCGAGGAGTTCGACGACCTGCGCCAGCACGTGGGCGCGGTCGCGCCCCGAGAGGGCCAGGGCCATTTGGGCTGTGAGCAGGCCGTACGGGAGGCCGAGATCGTAGCGGGCGCCCTGCACCTGATGGGCGAGATACCGCTCCTGCCGCGCCAGTCGCGCAAGCGCCCCCGAGAGATTGAGGCGGCCGCTTCCGTCGGTGGAGGCGAGCAGCTCGAAGATCGCCGGCGTTAGCACGTGCATGCCGAAGAAGCAGAGATAATGACCGGCACGCAACCCCGGAACGACGAGCTCCTGCTCGGCCTGCGTCGGCGTCGGCTTCTCGAGAACGGTGTCGATCTCGTAGAGCCGACTGGCGTGGGGCACACGGCGCCCACCGACGGCCCCGAACCAGGGGAGCATGCTCTCCCGGGTCGGCTGCACGGCAGACACGGCACACTGCTCCCGACGCGCCGTCTCGACGAGCTGCTCCGCACAGCGTGACGGAACGTCGCTCACGTAGAGGTGGTCGCCGACGAAGTGGAGGAATGGCTCGTCCCCGACGAACGCTCGGGCACAGAGCACGGCGGCCCCGTAGCCGTTGGGCTCGTGCTGGGGGATCATCTCGAGACGGCTGGGACGCCGATCGATGGCTGCCTGGAACGCCGACTCATCCCCAGGCCTGACGACGACGGCGATCTCGTCGGCACCGGCGGCGAGGGCCTCATCAACGATGATGCCCAGGGCCGAACGGACCACTCCATCCCGATCGACGAGCCGCTGGAGAGGATGCTCCTGGGGGGTTTTTCCGGCAGCGGTGATCACGGCGCGGCGGAGATTCATGGCAGCTCCGTGGGGAAGACTGGAAGGCCGGTGAAGAATCGCTCGTTGGCGTTGAAAATGCAACTCGCCACACAAACGCCACCCCCAGAGCCGGTCACGCGCGGGGAGAGGCCCGTCGGGCGAGATCGGGCCCGCCGTAGAGCTCGACGAGATGGCGGCGGGCAACTTCCGACCAGGCGTAGTCGGCTCGCACCCAGTCGCGGCCTCGACGCCCCATCGCCTCGAGGTTTGCCGGCGGGAGCGCCGTGGCAAGCGAGAGCGCCTCCGCGAGCCCGGCGACGGTCGGCGCCACGCTCCAACCGCAGGCCATCCGTTCCACATCCCCCCACGGCGCCGCGGTCGTGACCACCGCCGGAACGCCGCAGGCGAGCGCTTCCCCGACGGTGAGGGCAAAGGCCTCGGAACGGGAGGGAAGGACGAACAGATCGAGGCCGGCGAAATGCTGGCCGAGGCGATCCATCGGCACGGCGCCACCGATCTCGACGTCGGAGCCGATCCCGAGCCGCTCCGCAAGCTGATTGAGCGAAGCGGTCATCTCGGCCGGTCCAGGCCCGTCGATCGCCAGCCGCCAGCCCTCAGGCCGGGCTAGCTTCCAGGCCCGAAGGAGGATGTCGAGATTCTTGATGGGGAGGATCCTTCCGAGATATCCGGCTCGGCGCGGGGACCCCGGCGCCCGTCCGCGCGACGCGTCGGCCGGAGGGACGATCCCCAGCGGCACGAGCACCGGCCGGCAGCCCGGAAGGAGCGCGGCCAACTCCTCCCCCTCCAGCGGCGAAGTTACATGGAGCGCGTCGGCAGTTACGAGACGGCGCCGCAGCCACCCCTCCCAGACGGCCCGCTTCCGCCACGGGCTCTTCCGCAGCGCCTCCTGTCGCAGCATCCCGTGCGGCGAGACGACGAGCGTCGCGCCACAGTCGACCGCCGCCGCCGCCGCCGCCAGCACCGGCGCTACCCAGACGCCGTGCACATGGACCACGAGGAGGCGCCCCTCGGCACGGGCCACCGCGGCCGTGGCCTCCACCACGGCCCGGACCCGCCGCGCGGCCTGCCACTGGCCCCGCGGATGCCACGGCGCGGAGACCGCGGCGACTGTCACCCCGGCACGACGGCCTGCTCCGCTGATCACCGCGCCGAGCCGACCGGCATGTTGGCCCGTGATGCCGACCGGCACCCCGATCCCAGCCAGCCCCTCCGCCAACTGCCCGACACAGACCGGCACACCGCCGTCCTCATCGAGCGTGCTCGAGACGAGGAGGACTCGCGGCAGGGGATCGGCCACGGTCGAGATCGGCAGGCTCATGGGT
>CAMCCR010000083.1 GCA_945873085.1 Candidatus Kuenenia stuttgartensis
GGGAGGAGCAGCAGGGCGAGGATGGCCGGCTGGAACCGGGAGTGGGGCATGGTGGGCGTGCGGTCGGCGGGGCCCGGCACAAGGCTCCGGGTCACCGTCGTATCGGACGGCCAAGCCCCTCCGCTCTGATCCGCCCCGTGGCGCCGTCACAGCCGCGTCACACTGGGAAACGCAGAGAGCTTCCCGGCGACTGGGAAAGCCGTATCGCTCAGCCCGTCCGGCGGAGCCGGGAAGGAAGTGGCACGGTGGCCGGGACATGGCTCCTCCCCAGCGTCGTGGTGCGGAGGCTGTCGACCACCCGATTGGCGATCTCGAGGGCCGCAGCCCCCGCCGTCGCCGGCACCAGCGGCTGCCGTCCCTCGCGGAGGGCGCTGAGGAAGTCGTCGTGTTCACAGGCGATGGCATTCGCCTCCGGGATCGCCAGCGTCTCACGGGGGAGGACGTCTTTGAAGAAGGCCTCCTTCATCGCGGCGCGCTGGTCCACCGGGACATCGGTCGCCACAAACGCACCACTCCGCACCGCGTCGGAGGGCGACACGACCTCGACCGCCTTGGCATGGAAGTCGACCGACACCACCCCCTCGCTCGACCACAGCGTCAGGCCGCGGCGGAGCGTGGGATGGATCCGGGAGGCGGTGAGCGAGGCGACAAGGCCGGAGGAGAACACGAGCTGCGCCCGCACGGCATCCTCGTGGCCGCCGGTGGCACGCAGCCCCTGGGCGTCGACGCGTTCGAGCCGGCCTGGCTCGAGGGACAGGACCAGATCGATGTCGTGGATCATGAGATCGTGGATCACGCCGACATCCATGCAGCGGTAGGTGAACGGCGCGAGACGGACACTCTCCAGCGACACGATCCGCCCGGCGCGGGCCACCGCCATCTTCCAGGCCGGGTTGAAGCGCTCGACGTGCCCGACGGCGACCGTCCGGCCGCAGCGCCGGGCCGTGGTCACGATCTCTCGCGCCTCCTCGACGGTGGCCGCGATCGGCTTCTCGATGAGGAGGTCGATGCCTGCTTTGAGGAGCGGCAGCGAGACAGCCGCATGCCGACCGGTCGGCGCGGCGACGACGGCCGCCTCGACCAAGCCGATGAGCTCCTCCGGCTCGGTAAGCGCCCGGCAGCCATGCTCGCCGGCAATCTTGTCGCGCGATGCGGCGAACGGATCGACGACGGCGACGAGCTCGACATCGGCCCTGCCGGCGAGAAGCCGGGCGTGGATCGATCCGAGATGCCCACAACCGACCACCGCCACCTTCGTGCGCTTCATGCCGCTCTCCGTCGGGGAAGGGCGCGTCCGTGCCGCCCCTCCTGCTGGTTGGATAGAAACTGGAGGACTGTCTCGACCTCGGGGAAGAGCATCGATTGCGAGCGGAGGATCTCCCGGGCCTGCGCCTGGCCGACGCGTGCCCGGTAGAGCAGCCGGTGCGCCTCCGTGACGGCTTCCACCGTGCCCGGGGCGAATCCACCCCGGCGGAGGGCGACGACGTTCACGCAGCGGGGCCGCGCCGGCGCCCCCTCGCAAAGCATGTAGGGGGGCACGTCGTGGAGCACCCGCGACAGCCCGGCGACGAACGCGTAGCCGCCGATCGTCGCCCAGTGGTGCACCGCCACGCCCCCGGAAAGCGAGGCATGGGAGTGGATGCGGACATGCCCGCCGAGGAGCGTGCCATTGGCGATGATCACGCCGTCGCCGATCCGGCAGTCGTGGGCGACATGACAACAGGCCATGAGGAAGTTGCGGCTCCCCACGACGGTCACGCCGTCCTCCTTCTCCGAGGCCCGGTTGATCGTCACCCCTTCGCGGATGACGTTGTCGTCGCCGATCTCCACGCGCGTGTCGCTGCCGCGGTAGCTGACGTCCTGCGGGTCGGCGCCGATGACAGCGTTGGGGAAGATCCGGTTGCGGGCCCCGATCCGCACGTTCCCCATCACAGTGACATGATTTTCGAGGATCGTGCCCGGGCCGATCGTGGCTCTGCACGAGACGACGCAGTACGGCCCGATGACGACCCCCGGCGCGAAGCATGCCCCTTCCGCCACGATCGCCGTGGGGTGGACCGCCGGAGGCGCCAGAGGCGTCAGAGGAGTGGGATCGGACATCAGGGAAGGATCCGAGGGGCGGCGGGATTCCGCGGGTCAGGCCGTCCGCCCCAGCCACCGTGTCGCATCGCGCGCGACAAGTTCGCGCACGAGGCCGGCGTTGAGGGCGTGGCCGCTGCGGAAGGCGCGGACGTGGGCGTGGAGCGGGCGACCGGCCAGGGCGAGGTCGCCGACGGCATCGAGCACCTTGTGGCGGACGCACTCGTCGGGCCAGCGGAGCTCCGTGCCGATCGGCCCCTCAGCCGAGAAAACGACGATGTCCCCCGGGGAGACGGTGGCGCCGAGCCCGGCCGCCCGGAATCGGGCCGCATCGTCGGTCGAGATGAACGTCCGCGCGGAGGAGAGCTCGCTGCGGTAGGCGGCGGGAGTAATGTCGATGTCGAGGCGCTGCTGGCCGATCGGCCCGGGGCCGTAATCGAGGAGATAGTCGATCGACAGTCCGGCGAACCTGGGGGGCCCGGCCTCGATCCAACTGGCCGCATCGCCGACGCGGACGGCTTCGGAGACGGTAATCGGATCGACCGCGGCGTCCTGCTCGACGATCCCGGCCCGATCGATCGCCGCGACGAAATCACGCGACGAGCCATCCATGCCGGGCAACTCCTCGGCGCTGACGACGACCGTACAGTTGTCGACGCCCAGGCCCGCCAGGGCGCTCATGACATGCTCGATGAGGTGAACGCTGGCCGGACCGCGAACGATCTGGGTGCGGTTGCGGGCCTCGACCACCGCTCCGACGACCGCCGGCACCGAGGCCGGAGGAGCAAGATCACCGCGAACGAACACGATCCCGCTGCCGACGGCGGCGGGGTGGAGCTCGACACGGTTTTCGCGGCCGCTCCAGTAGCCCCGCCCGTGGACGTCAGCCGCGGTGCGGAGGGTGCGTTGCGGCCGCGCGGGTGGGGTTCGGGGCATGGACGCTGCCGGGGAAGTGGTTGGCGGGTTGACCCAAGACCCCGCGGCCGCCAGAGAGGACGGCCGCGGGGATCCCGAATCAGCGGGTGCGGGGCGGCACCGCGGCCGGCTGCGTCGCCACGGCCGGGGTGTTGAGCATCTTGAGAACATCCGGCGTGATGTCGATCCCGGGCTCGAGATAGACGATCGGCTTGGTGATCCCGCGGAGGATCTGGTTGCGGTCGCTGTTGTCGACCGGGTCGCCGTCGAACCGGTGGACGATGGCGATCCGGTGCTCGCGGGCGAACTGCTCGACGGCCTTCTCCACCTCGGTGTAGACGCTCAAGTAAACCTTCGCCTCGCGGTCCATGAACTCCTTCTTCTGGAGTTGGGCATCGACGTTGAAGTCGCCCTGGGCCTTGGCGATCTCGGACTCGAGCTTCTTGAACTCCGGCGTGCCCGGATTGAAGCCCTTGATCTGCTCCATCATGCCGTTGATCCGGTCACGATCGGCCTTGAGGGTGTTTTCGGCGGCCATCACCTCTTCCTTCATCCGATCCATCGCCGCCTTGAAGCGGGCGTGGTTTTTGAAGATGTAGCCGACGTCAATCACCGCCACATGCGTCGCCGCGCTGGCGGCGGTGGGCGCCACAGGGGCGGCGGCAGCGGGGGGCGCCGCCGGACGCTGCGGGGCCTGAGCGTGGGCCGCGGTGGGCACCGCGAGGATTGCACAGAGAATCGCTGCCAGTTGCCACTTCACGGATAGCACTCCTTGCTGGGTCGCACGCGCGGCCGCCGCGACCGCGGCGGGGTCGGTCCGGGGCCTCCGTCGCGACCATCCGTGGTCGCGGCGCAGGGGCCGGTTGGGGCGGGACTATGGCAGCGGCATCGGCCCGGCTCAAGGCCAAAAACGGAGTCGTTTGGACCGCGAAACGGTCATTCTCCGGCTCAGCGCGGGGCGCCGAGCGTGACCTCGAGGGTGATTTCCTGCTCGCCCCGTTTGACGACGACCGGCACCGTCTCGCCCCCCTTGTGCTTCCGCAGGGCGCTGTCGAAGTCGTCGAGGCCGGTGACGGCGCTCTCACCGATGCGAATGATGAGGTCGCCCCCGATGAGCCCCCCCTTGGCCGACGGTGAATCCTTGGAAACTCCGGAGATCGCATACCCCTTCCCCGGCTTGGCGAAGTCGGGAATGCTGCCGAAGTAGGGGCGATCGCCGTCGCGTCGGGCCATCGATTGCCGACCGGCCACTTCGATGTAGGCCGGGGCCTGCGGCGCCCGCGCCAGTTCCTTCACCCCCTCGGCCACCATCCGGGCAATTCGGCTCATGCCGTCGTAGTTGATCTTCTCGGGGGTGTCGGTGGGGCGGTGGTAATCGGCATGGGTGCCGGTGAAGACATGGAGCACGGGAATCTTCTTGGCGTAGAAGCTCGCGTGATCGCTGGGGCCGAAGCCCCCTGGATCCTTCGCGACGTCGAAGCCGTGGGTGGCGACGAGCCTGTCGACCATCCCATCCAGGCCGGTGCCGGTGCCGGTGCCGTGGATGATCAGCTTGCCCCCCTCGAGCCGGCCGACCATGTCGAGATTCACCATCGCCACCGTGTCGGCCAGCGGCACTGCGGCATTGGAGGTGTAGTGGGCACTGCCGAGCAGGCCCCGCTCTTCACCGGAGAACGCGACGAACAGAATGCTCCGCGGATATGGCCCCTCCTCGGCGAGGATCCGGGCCACCTCGACGAGCATCGCCGTGCCACTGCCGTTGTCGTCGGCGCCGTAGTGGATCGTCGTATCTCCCGGCGCGTTGGAATTGCTCCCGCCGTAGCCGAGGTGGTCGTAATGGGCGCCGACAATCACCGTCTCGGTGGGGAGGATCGGCTGCAGGGCCTTTGTCTCCTGGCCCTGCTCGGCCCCATGCGGCCCCGCGGCGGCATGGGGATCGGCGCTCGCATGTGGATCGGTGCTGGCGTGCGGATCGGCAGGAGTCTCTTCCTTGGCAGCGGGGACGGCAGTCTGCTTTTCGAGATCGCCGAGGGCCTTGGCTTCGGACGGCGAGGCGGGGGGATCGTCGTGCGGCCCGGCGGGTGCCGCGGGGCCATGGGCGGCGACGAGGGCCGCAGCGTCGGCCGCGACCGAAGCGGGCACGACCGCTCCGATCCCCGGCAAGATCGCCAGGACATTGCGGGCCTGCGTCTCAGAGCGGTCGATCGCCACGCGGCCGCGGAGCCGCCAGCCCTCGAGCGCGGCCGAACGCGGCGTCGGCCCATCATCGATCTGCTTCTCGAGATCGACGAGCGTCTTCCCGAGCACCTTTCCCACCATGGCTTCGACCACCGGGCGCTTCACCTGGAGGATCGGCAGTGTCCGCTTGTCGGAGCCGTCGCCGGCCCGGGTGAAGGCCATCAGGGCATCGTCGGTGTTCGAAACGTCGTTACAGAACACCACCGCGCCCACTTCGTGCTCGGAGGCGTTGGCCACCTTCCGGCTGAGGGCGGCGTACTGCGAAGTCTGATTGCCGTCGAACTTGCTGTTGGGATCGTCCTTCTGCGGTTCCTGCCGGAGGACGATCACCGCGGCCCCCTTCGCCCCCGCGGTGCCGAGCGGAGCGTAGTCGTCGTAGTCCTCGGCCTTGGCCGTGATCCCATAGCCTGCGAAGGCGATCGGCAGATCGAACTCCCCCGCTCCCCCCGCTGCCAGCGGCGTCCAATCGGTGCCGAGGACGAGCTTGGTGACTGCCTGGCTCCCGTCGGCGGCCGGCGGCGCGACGATCTCCGCCACGTTCTCCTCCGCGGCCCCCAGTTTCGCATCGAGCGTGATCGGAAACGGCTGGAAGCTCGCTTCCCCGACGACCGACGTGTCGAGCCCGAGGGCGACAAACTGCCCGGCAACCCACTCGGCGGCCGCATCGATCCCCGCCGTACCCGGGCCGCGGCCTTCGCGTTCGGGGGATGCGAGCCATTCGACGCTCGTGCGGAGCCGATCCCGTCGGGCGATCTCCGGCGCGGTGAGCGGCCGCGGCGGAGCCACCGCCGACGGAACTGCGGGCGGGGCGGCGTCCTGAGCCGATCCGACGCGGTCACCAGCGCCGATCGCCATGGCGATCAGGAGGACGATCGCCCTCGAGCGCGGGAGCATGCGCTGCAAGACCCTTCCGAACAGACACGCAAGCGACGGCACGGCACTGCCCTCCAAGGGACGGACTCTAGCGAGCTTCCAGACCACGCTGCGGCATTCCGCCGGACGGGCCACGCCCAGGCATGTCGCCGGACGCCGCGGAACGGACTCCGCGGGGAAAATTGTAACCGCATTTTCCCCCGTCGCTCGCCTCACCCCCGCAGTGACTCCTGTCCGCTTCCCGCCTGCGTGGCAGTGTGCCAGAATCGGGGCGGTCTCCGCAGACTCATCCTTCCGACGGCCCCCCCTTCCAGAGCGCCTCCACCGTGCCGTCGTTGTTTGTCATTCAGGGCCGCAATCGCGGCACCCGGTTCGATCTCTCTGCCCGCGAGGGGGCCGTGAGCATCGGCCGCGAATCGGGCAATGTCATCCAACTCGAGGACAACGAGGTCTCGCGGCGGCATGCCGAGATCCGCCAGGTCGGCGACAGCCACGTCATCGGCGATCTCAAGAGCTCCAACGGCACGTTCGTCAACAGCCGGCGGGTGGAGCGGGCAGAGCTCCATCACGGCGACCAGATCCTCATCGGCCGGACAGTCCTCTCCTTTTCCCGCGACTCCGCCACCGACGCGCCCGGCGATCAGGTCGAGATCGTCGCCCCGGTCTCCGAGGAAGGATCGCGGATCGTCGCGGCACTCAGGGACGACATCCTCGACGGCTCGAGCGGCGGCGCGCCCGGCGACACCGACGACCGCTGGCTCGCTCGGGCCCGCAGCAACCTCCAGGTGATGTACCGCACGGCGCTCGCCGTCAGCCACACGCTCGACATCGACGAGCTCCTCGGCCGGATCCTCCAGCTCGTGTTCGAGTGGGTCGAGGCCGACCGCGGGTGTGTCATGCTCCTCGATCCCGACACCGGACAGCTGAAGACGAAGGCCCGCCGCGACCGGCGCCCGGCCAACGTCAGCTCGATGGCAATCAGCCGCACGATCCTCGACTACGTGCTCGACCGCGGCGAAGGGGTGCTGACGAGCGACGCCCAGGACGACGATCGCTTCAGTTCGGGCCACAGCGTCCTGCGGACCGGCGTCCGCGAGGCGATCTGCGTGCCGATGCAGGGGCGCTACGGGACGGTCGGGATTCTCTACGTCGACACCACGACGCCGCTGGCCGACGCGCTAGGCGCCGGGCAGCGGCGCTTCAGCGACGAGCATCTCAAGCTCATGATCGCGATCGGCCACCAGGCCGCCCTCGCCGTGGAAGACACCACCTACTACTCCGCGATGGTGCAGTCGGAGCGCCTCGCGGCGGTGGGGCACACGATCGCCACCCTCTCCCATCACATCAAGAACATCCTCCAGGGGATTCGGGGCGGAAGCTATCTGGTGGAGATGGGGCTGGAGAACGAGGACCTCGGCGTCACCAAGAAGGGCTGGGACATCGTCTCCCGCAATCAAAACAAGATCTCCTCGCTCGTCATGGACATGCTCTCCTTCAGCAAGGAGCGCGAGCCCGACCCGGTGCCGACCGATCTGGTCGCGCTGGTCACCGACATCGTCGAGACGGTCCACCATCGTGCCGCCGAGGCGGGGACGACGATCCGCTGGAGCCCCCCTGCCGATCTCCCCCGGATGCTCTTCGACCCGGAAGGGATCTCCCGGGCGGTCCTCAACGTCGTCACCAACGCCCTCGACGCCGTCGAGGGGCGCCCCGACGCCCGCGTGGAGATCCGCGTCACCGCCGATTCCGGGAGCCGCATCACACGGATCACGGTGAGCGACAACGGCGAGGGAATGTCGCCCGAGACCCTGTCGCGGATCTTCAACCTCTTCGTGTCGACGAAGGGCTCGCGCGGCACCGGACTCGGGCTGACCGTGAGCCGGAAGATCCTCAAGGAGCACCACGGCGACATCCGCGCCGAGAGTCGCCTTGGCGAGGGGAGCACCTTCACCCTCGAGTTCCCCCTCCTTCTCGCCGGCGACGCACCGGCTGGTCCGGGCGCGCCAGGCGCCCCTGGTGACGACGGTGCTCCCGATGACGACAGCGATGCCGACAGCGACGACGACTTTGGCCGCGGCCCATCGACGATGCCGGGCGGCGGGGGGACGTCGCAGCGGACGCTCCCCGGCGGCGATCGCGTTCCCCGGGGCTCTGGCCCCCGTTCCCAGCCATGAGCCCTTCCCCGCCGGGCCGAGCGATCGGCAGCCTTCCGATCTCGTGTGTCGTCATCACCCGCGACGCGGGCGTCCGGCTTGCCGCCACGCTTGAAAGCGCCGGGGCTTGCGCCGAACGCCTCGTCCTCGACTCCGGCTCGACCGACGCCACAGTGGCGATCGCGCGGGAAAGGGGCGCGCGGGTCGAGCACCAGCCGTTTCTTGGGTTTGGGCTCCAGAAGCGCCGCGCCGTCGAATTGGCCACCCACGACTGGATCCTCTCGCTCGACGCCGACGAGGCGCTCGACGATGAGGCGGCCCGTGGGCTCGCCTCCCTCGATCTCTCCGATCCGCGCCGCTGCTTTGCCTGGCGACGGCGGACCTTCATCGGCGCAAAGGAAATGCGGCACGGCCCCTGGGGGCACGAGCGGGTGCTGCGCCTCTTCAACCGCACCGCTTCAGGCTTCACCGCGCACCGCGTCCACGAACGGGTCGATGGGCCGACGCCGCCAAAGCTCGCCCCGGGCTCGATCCTTCACCACAGCTTCAACGGCTGCGCCGATGTCATCGTGCGCTCGGCCCGGTACTCAGGCCCCAAGGCGGCGATCCTCCGCGACAAGGGGGAGACGTCGCCAGCCTGGATGCTCCCCATCCGCGGGCTTGCCGCCTTCACCAAGAGCTACTGCCTGCAGGGAGGATGGCGGGATGGCGCCGCGGGCTTCATCGTGGCGCTGTCGCGGGTCATCGATTCGACCCTTCCCCGCGCCATCGTCAGCGTCGATCCGCCTCCGTCTCCGTCTCCGCCGGCCGATCGACCGGGCGCCCCGCCCCCTCGGTGAGCGTGACGAGCCGGTCAATCCCCGCCACGTCGAACGCCTCCCGTCCGCCGCCGATCCACCGCACCTCGACGCGATCGACCGCCATCCCGGCCCCGAGACCGAAGTGGAGCCGGCTGCCGAAGTGCCCCTGGTAGCCGCGGCCGGAGTGAACCTCGTCGATGAAGACGCCCTCCGGGGTGACGACGCGGACATTCGCCCCGACGCCGTCGCGATTCGATCCCCGGCCGACGAGGCGCACCTGGAGCCAGTGGTGCTCCCCGCCCCGTTCACGCTCGAGGTTCCGCAGGAGCGTTGGCGCCTCGCGGGCGTTGAGGATCACGCCGTCGATGTCGCCGTCGTCATCGAGATCGTCGAAGGCAGCGCCGCGGGCGCTGTGGCGGGGGATGGCGTGGAGCCCTGCCGCGGCCGACATCTCCATGAACCGTTCCCCAACGTTGCGGAGGAGCACGTTGTGGTTGCGGTAGGCCGTTGCATCATCGAACTGCTCGACGAGATCGTTGATGTGGCCGCAGGCAATGAAGAGGTCGCGGCGACCGTCGTTGTCGAAGTCGACGATCCCGCAGCCCCACTTCACCCATGGCACGCTCCCGGCCCCGGCTCCGGTCCGCGCACTCACATCCTCGAATCCATGACCGGCGAGGTTGTGGTAGAGGACGGGCCGCTCCCCCTGGTAGGAGGTCATCCACAGGTCGAGCCAGCCGTCGTTGTCGACATCCCCACAATCCACCCCCATGCTGCCGTTGGGCTGCCCGATCATGTCGTAGGCCAGCCCCGTCTCCAGGCCGACCTCCTCAAAGCGCCCCGTGCCGTCGTTGCGGAAGAGGAAGTTCGCGGCGACATCGTTGAGGACGAAGATGTCGGTGTCACCGTCCCCGTCCTCATCGAGGCACACCACCCCCATTCCCGGCCCTGCCCTTCCGGCAATCCCCGATGACTCGCTTTGATCGCTGAACCGCCCGTCCCCCTCGTTGCGGAAGAACGTGTCGGGCCAGGCCTCGTAATCGCGCGGCCCGTGGTAGAGAGGCACGCCCCGGATCCTCGGGGAGACATGTCCCTCGGGGGAAAAGCGGACGTAGTTGGCGGCATAGAGATCGAGATCGCCATCCCCGTCGGCATCGAGGAGGGCGAGGCCCGCGCCGAGCTTGTCGCCGTCGGCCGTCCCGGCAGTGGCGGTGACATCGAGGAACGTGCCGTCCCCCATGTTTTGCCACATCCGCTTCGGCCCGTAGTTGCTCGTGCAGAGGTCGGGGAAGCCGTCGTTGTCGAGATCGCCGACGGTCACCCCGACGCCGTACGAATCGTGGTCGAGCCCGGCGGCGGCGGTGACATCCTCAAACCGCCATCCCCCCCGGTTGCGCACGAGCATGGCCCGCGGTCGGCGCCTTGGCTCGGTGCCGGGGAGATCGCTGCCATTGGGAAAGTAGAGGTCGATCCGGCCGTCGAGATCATGGTCGAGCGTCGCCAGGCCGGCGGTCACCGTCTCCGGGATGAAGCGATTGCCACTCCCGCCGTCGTCGTGAACAAACCCGATCCCAGCCGCGGCGCTTGTATCCTCGAAAAATATTGGCGGGGGCTCACCGTGGCTGGGACGGGCCCCCATGAACGCCGTCGCGCCGGCGACGAGGAGGAGCGAGCGCGCCAGCCATGTCAGACAGCGACGCGGCATCTCAAGGCCTCCGTTCCGATGCGGGGCGAGCGTTGTGAGCGCGTTCCACGAGGCGCTGCGCCTCTTCCTCCCGCCCCTGCCGACGGTAGAGATCGACAAGTCCGGAGAGGGCCGCAGTTTGGGCCGGCGCGAAGTCGAGCGCCCGCAGCCAGTCGCGTTCGGCTGCGGCCTTGTCGCCGCCGGCGAAGTCGATTCGCCCGGCGTTTTGATACCATCCCCCCATCGTCTGGAGGAGCGCCGGCATGTCGTCGAGCCGGGCCGTGGCATTGGCACGATCGCGGGCGAGGCTCTGCGCTTTCCGCTTGGCAAACTCGGCCTGGTGCTGGGCCGCTGCCTCCGTCTCGCCGAGCCGGCTGCAAGCGGTGGAGAGCCCGTAGAGGGCGTGGGCCGATGCCGGATCGATCGCGACGGCCCGCTCGAAGTCTCCCTTCGCGCCGGCATGATCCCCCTCCTGCAGTCGGGCGTGGCCGAGGAGCGTGAGCCGGTTGGGATTGCGGGCCGTGGCGGGGAACTCGCGGCCGAGCACCGCGACGGCTTCCCCGGGCCGACCGAGATTCGTGAGCGACTCCCCGAGGAGCACCTGAACTCCAGGGAGATCGGGGCGGGCGGCAAACGCCTCCTCGAGATGCTCGACCGCCAGCGTCTCCTCTCCCCGCTCCCGGGCATACTTGCCAAGGCGGAGGTGGGCCTCCGCTGAATCGGGATGCGCCGCAAGCCACTCCTCCCACAACCTCGTCGCTGCGGCGAGGTTGCCGAAGCGATCGTGCATTGTCGCCTCGAGATCGATCGGCTCGGGGGCAGCGGGATGACGCGCGCGGAGCGCCACAACGAGCGCGAGCGCCTCGTCACGGAGCGCTGCAAACGACTCGGGAAGGGGCGGCCGAGGCACTGCTTCAGGCCGCTCGGCGCGGATGGCGGCCGGCGTGCGAGGAACCTCCGGGACGTTCGGTGTGGCTCGTTGACTTACCCCGCGCCTCGGCTCGGCGTCAGGCAGGAGCGGCCCAGGCGCAGCCCGTGGCGCTTCACCACATCCCGACAGCGCGAGCGCCGCGATGCCCACCGCGGTAATTCCCAGCCCGACGTCGAGGCGACGCATCGATCCGATCCGCGCCTCCCGGGCAACGATCCCCACGCCGTCGCCTCCCCTCTTCAGTTCCGACCGAACCCCTGCCCGCCGCGGGCAGACGCTGCCGTGCGACTCTGATCGGGTGAGGATACCAGGGGTGCGAAGGGACCTGCCACGGCCGCCGGTCACTCGCCGCTGAGGACGGCGAGGAGGCGGTTGATGTCGGCCGGCAGCGGCGCCTCGAACAGCATCCGCTGCTGCGTGCTGGGATGATCGATGGCGAGGCTCGAGGCGTGGAGCGCTTGGCGCGTGAGGAGCGGCGCGCTATCCCCCCGCAGCCCCAGGAACGACCGGTCGACAACACCGCGGCCGCTGTAGAGAACGTCGGCGAGGACCGGGCAGCCTATGGAAGCCAGGTGGACGCGAATCTGGTGGGTGCGCCCCGTCTTCGGCGTCACCTTCAACAGCGCCGCCCTGCCGAAGCGCTTCATGACTTCGTAGCGGGTGACGGCATCACGGCTGGTGGAGTGGTCGCGGCGGACGGCCATCCGCTCGCGCTGATAGGGATGGATGCCGATGGGAAGATTGATCTCGTCGCGATCGAAGCGTGGCTCCCCCTGCACGACCGCCAGGTAGGTCTTCTCGGTGGTGCGGCGCTCGAACTGCCTGGCCAGCGCATGATGGGCCTCTTCATTGCGGGCGACGATGAGCACGCCGCTGGTGTCGCGGTCGAGGCGATGGACGATTCCGGGGCGGGTCGGCCCGCCGACGGTGGAGAGGCCACCGGCCACCCGTTCGAGATGCCACTTGAGCGCCCCGGCGAGCGTTCCCTTCCAGTTCCCCTTGGCGGGATGAACGACCATCCCGGCCGGCTTGTTGACGGCCCCCATCACATCATCGAGGAACAGGAAATCGAGCGGGATCTCCTCGGCCTCAGGCCCCGCCCGCGCCGGCTCCGGCACGGTGTAGGCGACGACCATCCCCGCCTTGAGTTGGAGCGACGCCCTGGCCACGACGCCATCGACCCTCACCGCCGCGGCATCGATCGCCCGGGCCACGGCCGAGCGGCTCAAGCCCCCGGCATGGCGGACGACGAACTGATCGAGGCGCATCCCCACCGCGTCGCCATCGACGGTGAGGAGGAGAACCGTCCCGGGGACAAGCGCCGGGCTCGCCCCCACAGCCTCCGCAGCCGCCGTCACCACCGCAGGGGACCCCGGATCCGGCGGCAAGCCGATCCCCTCCGCTACGCCCCCCGCCACCGGACCCAAGTCGGCAGCGACGGGAATCACATCGTCATCCACGTCGTCGCTGCGGGCGTCGTTCGGTGCGGGCTTGGGGTTACTCAGGCGATCACTCCTGCGCGGCGGGTGTGGTGGCGGGAGCGCCTTCAGCAGCCGGTGTTTCGGTCCCGGGAGCCGGT
>CAMCCR010000084.1 GCA_945873085.1 Candidatus Kuenenia stuttgartensis
CGCGATCGACCTCCGCCGCCGTCCCCTTCACATGCTCCTGGACAGCGCCGTGGTGATCCCAGTCGCGGTGATAGAGCTGGATGAAACGGACGCCCCGCTCGGCGAGCCGCCGGGCGAGGAGGCAGTTGGAGGCGAACGATCCGTCGCCTCCCTTCGTGCCGTAGAGCTCGAACGTCTCGGCTGTCTCATCGGAGAGATCGAGGAGCCCCGGCACGCTCGACTGCATCCGGAAGGCGAGCTCGTACTGCGCGAGCCTGGCGGCGATCTCCGGATCGTCGACGACCTCGTTGCGGAGGCCGTCGAGCTTCGTGACCGCGTCGACGACCGCGCGCTGGCCGTCGAGCCCGACCGGCGGCTTGACGTACAGGACGGCGTCTCCTTTGGAACGGAACTCGACCCCCTGAAACCGGCTGGGTAGGAGGCCCGAATGCCACTGCCGCGCGGCGATCGGCTGCCGCTGCCCGTAGTTGCCGGTGCTCACCATGACGATGAAGCCGGGGAGATCCTGGGCCTCGCAGCCAAGGCCGTACCACAGCCAGCTTCCTGCCGCTGGACGGCCGGTGATCATCGAACCGGTGTTCATGAAGGTGTGGGCCGGATCGTGGTTGATCGCCTCGGTGTGGAGGCTCTTTACGATCGCGATCCGGTCGGCGATCCGGGAGGAGATCTCCGGGAAGATCGTGCTGATCTCCTGGCCGCTCTTCCCCACCTTGTGAAAGGCATGCTGAGGACCGAGGCACTTGAGCGCCTGACCCTGGAGCTGGGCGATCTGCTGCCCCTTCGTGAAGCTCTCCGGCATCGGCTCGCCATTCATGGCGGCAAGCTTCGGCTTGTGGTCGAACGTGTCGAGGTGGGTCATGCCGCCGGCCATGTAGAGCCAGATCACCCGCTTCGCTTTCGGCGGCACATGGTAGGGCCGAATCACCCCCGGCCAGCGCGCCGCCGCCGCGATGGCGGGATCCTCCGCGACAGGCGTGGCGGCAAGCGCCCGGCTCAAGTCCCCGCTCCCGAGCAGGGAGCCGAGGGCGAGGGGCCCGAGCCCGCCGGCGGCACGGGTGAGGAAGGCACGCCGGGCCGGGCTGTGGCCCGCGAGGGGATCGAAGGATCGCGAATGAAGACGGCTCATGGTGTCAGTTCCTCGTGAAGGTCTCCTGCATGTTGAGCACGGCCCGCGCGGCGGTCGTCCAGGCGGCCAGTTCGATCCGGTCGACCCCCGCAGGGGCTGGCAGCTCGCCGATCGAGAGGAGCTTTTCTGCCGCCCCGGCATCGGCGGCAAAGCGGGCCTGTTCGGCCGTCGCCAGCTCCGCAACGACTGCCACTTCCTGCTCCGACGGATCTCGTCCAACCGCCCGGCGGAGGAGGAAGCGTGCCCGGGCCCGCGGCTCAGGCCCCGCCTCGGCCATCGACTTGGTGGCCAGCGCCCGCGCCGCCTCGACGTATTCCGGGTCGTTGAGAAGTACGAGGGCCTGGAGAGGCGTATTCGATCGGGGGCGACGGGCCGTGCACTCCTCCCGGCTCGGGGCATCGAAGACCATCATCGCCGGATGGAGATACTGCCGCTGCCAGTGGGTGTAGAGGCCGCGGCGGTAGAGGCTCTCCCCCTTGTCGGCCTGCCAGGTGCGCTGCGGGAAGTTGAGATAATCCCAGTAGCCCTCCGGCTGGTAGGGCTTCACGCTTGGTCCCCCCACCTTTCGCACGAGCAGCCCCGCCGCCGACAGCGCCGTGTCGCGAACCATCTCCGCCTCGACGCGGAGCCGGTTCTGCCGGCCGAGGAGCCGGTTCTCGGGATCACGCTCGATCGCGGCCCGCGGCGCGGTGCTGCTGCGCTGATAGGCGCGACTGGTGACGATCTCCCGGAGGACCGCGCGGAGGTTCCAGGGGGTACCTGAAGGCTGCGCGGTGCCGTCGCGGAGGTCGGAGGCGAGCCAGTCGAGCAGCTCGGGGTGGCTGGGCGGCTCCCCTTGGGCACCATGATCGTCGAGCCGTCGGGAGAGCCCCTGGCCGAAGCAGATCGCCCACAGCCGATTGGCAAGAACGCGCGGGACAAGGGGATTGGAAGGCGCGGTCATCCACGCCGCGAGATCGAGCCTCGTGCGGCGCGGGGCTGCCGCGGCCGGATCGGGCGCGGCAGCGGCCGCCGCTCCGGGGAGGAATGCCGGCGCGGTTGGCGTCACCACGTCGCCGGAACGATCCATCCAATTCCCGCGGGGCAAGATCCGCACGGGCCGCGGCTCGACGGCCACCGTCACCGGGATGTAAGGGAGGCGATCGACGAAATCCTTGCGGGCCCGCTGCGCCGCGGCGAGCGCCTCGCGCTGGCCGGCAAGCTCCGGAGCGCTCCCCCGGAAGCGCTCCACCAACAGCGCCGTCTCCTCGGCCGTCCGCTCGGCCGCGGGCTTGCCGCTGGCGATCCGGACCGGCTCCGGGAGGAGGCCGGGGCCGGGATCATCGGTCGCCTCGGCCGCCACCGCCAGGCGCAACCGCCCCACCTGATAGCCGACCGGATGGTGCTGCTCGATCGTGACGACCAGCAGCGTGTCGGCGGGGATCTCGACCGGCGCGTCGGGACGAACGATGAGCCACTGGTCGCGCCCCACCTGCTCGTGGATCGCCCAGCCGACGTTGTCGCCGCTCTGCTGGCCGTCGATGGTGTAGGCCGCCAGCCACTTCCCCGACGGCGTGATGTCGCCAGCCACCGACTGCTCGAAGCTCGCCACCGCGTGCGTGAGCGGCACCGGCTTGTCGTCGGCGTGGCTTGCCGCCTCCCTTCCGACGGCAAGATGACGGAGGGCGAGCGTCACTTCCGAAACGACGAGGTTGCCATTGTCGGCCCGCCCTGGGCCCTTCTGCGGCAGGCTGTCGTGGGTGAGGGCCTCGAGGCGAAGCCCCGCCAGAGAGCCCGGGGGCACCTCGAAGACGAGCGTCGTGTCGCCGGTCTCGGGGCGCGGCCCGGAGGCGAGGAGCGAGCCATCGTCCTGGAGGGCGAGGGTGGCGCCTCCACTGGCGGCGCTCGTGACCGGCGCGAGGGTCTTCCAGGGATTCCGCTTCACCCGTTCGATCCAAGCCTCCCGCGCGGCCGCGAGCGCGGGCGTGTCGGTCTCGAGGTCGAGCTTCGCCGTGGCGATACGCTCATCGAGGGCCGAGAGCTCCACGGCCTGCTCGGGCGTCGTGAACAGCTCCATCCGCCCCCACGCTCTCTCGCGCCCCTGACCGATGTCGTAGACGCCGCGCTCCTCGATGTCGGCAAAGTACGCCGCCATCGAGTAGAAGTCGCGCATCGTGAACGGGTCGTACTTGTGGTCGTGGCATTCGGCGCAGCCGAGCGTCGAGCCGAGCCACGCTCCCGAGACATCGCGCACCCGGTCGGCGGCATACTTGAGGAGGTATTCCTCGGCCTGCGCTCCCCCCTCGGCGCTCATCATCCCCAGCCGGTTGTAGGCCGCGGCAACGCGCTGATCGAGCGTGTTGCCGGGAAGGAGATCGCCGGCAAGCTGCTCGCGCGTGAAGCGGTCGAACGGCATGTTTTCCGCGAAGGCCCGGATCACCCAGTCGCGGTAGGGCCACACCGTCACCTCTTGATCGCCGTGGTAGCCGACCGAATCGGCGTAGCGGACCAGATCGAGCCACCAGGCGGCCATCCGTTCGGCATGGGCGGGGCTGGCGAGGAGCCGGTCGACGTAGAGCTCGTAAGCCTGTTGGGAAGGATCGGCGAGGAAGGCATCGATCTCGGCAGGCTCAGGGGGCAGGCCGGTGAGATCGAGCGAGACGCGGCGGGCAAGCGTCGCCCGATCGGCGGCGTTAACCGGCTCGACCCCCTCACTGGCAAGCGCTCTCTCGATGAAGGCGTCGACGGCCGAGCCGGCAGCCGGAGGCACCGGCCGAACGAGCGGCCGGTAGGCCCAGTGCCCCTCATAGGGAGCACCGGAGGCGATCCAGGCCTCGATCTTCTCGCGCTGCTCAGGCGTCACGACCTTGTTCGTGTCCGGAGGGGGCATGACGACGTCGGGATCGGTGGAGCGGAGCCGCTCGAGGAGCACGCTCGCCTCCGGGTTCCCGGGCACAATCGCCGGGCTGCCGTCGCGCGGCGCGGTGGCTCCTTCGAGGGTGTCGAGGCGGAGATCGGCCTGGCGGTTGGCCGCATCGGGCCCATGGCAGGCGAAGCAGGTGTCGGCGAGGATCGGGAGGATGTCGCGGTCGAACCGGACAGCAGACGGAACCGGGGCTTCGGCATGCGCCCCAGCTACCGCGCCGACTCCGACCACGAGCACGAGCACCGCAGACGCAAGCCTCCGCGCCCGCCGAATCGTCGTCTGCCTGATCATGGCCATGCCTCGACGCTCCTCTCAGGAGACCACCCCAAATCGTTCCAAGCCCCGATTGTCGCTCCGCTTGCGCGCGCGTTGCAACACCAGCACAGCCCTCCGCGGGGGGCCTGCGGCGGGCCACGGGGCCTGGCGCGGCTTCTGACTGAAAGGCGATCGATTATGATGCCCTCCCTTGAAGCCCTCTCCGCGTGGAATGGAGCGAGTCATGTCTGACTGGAGCGGAAGCGGTGCGGCTGGTGATCGATTCCACCGCCGCCATCTGATCCACAGTGGCCTGGGGGGGATGATCGGCCTCTCCCTCCCGGCGCTGCGTCGACTTCAGGCGGAAACTACGTCTGCCGGTTCATCCGCCAAGGCAGCGGCCGTGATCTACGTGGAACTGGCCGGCGGCCCCGCACAGCACGAGACCTACGACCCCAAGCCCCGAGCTCCGGCCGAAGTCCGCGGGCCGCTGCGGGCCATCCCCACGAACGTCCCGGGGATCGAGTTCAGCGAACTCATGACCGAGCAGGCCCGGATCGCCGACAAGCTCGCCATCGTCCGCTCCGTCTCCCACAACTCGGGGAGCCACGAGACCAGCGCCCACCTGGCGCAAACGGGTTGGTTCCTGCGGAACAACCAGAGCCGGCAGAACGAAATGCCCTGCGTGGGGGCGGTGGCGGCCCATCTCCGTGGACGGAACAGCCCCGGCCTGCCGGCGTTCGTCGCGATCCCGAGGGGGATGAGGTTCGGTGGCGCCGCTTGGCTCGGCACGGGATTCGCGCCTTACGAGACCGTCAACGATCCCAACAAGTCCCCCTTCACGGTCCCGAACATCAGCCTGGCGCGGGGGCTGACCCCCGAACGGCTCGCCGATCGCCAATCGCTCCTGGCAGAGCTCGATGGGGCCCGGCGCCTCCGCGACACGGCGGGGACCACGCTGGCGATGGACAGGCTCGCCGACGAAGCCTTCGAGATGCTCACCGGCGACGGCGCTCGGAAGGCCTTCGACATCGATCGGGAGGACGCCACGATCCGCAAGCGCTACGGCCGCAACCCGATCGGCCAGAGCATGCTCCTCGCGCGACGCCTCGTCGAACACGGCGTGATGTTCGTCACCGTGCGTGTCCCCGGCTGGGATGATCACAAAGACCTCGAGAAATCGATGCGCGGCAAGGGCCCGCGCTACGATCAGGCGATCGCAGCCCTCGTGAGTGATCTCGGCGAACGTGGCCTCGACCGGAACGTGCTCGTCGTGGCGATGGGGGAGTTCGGACGGACGCCGAAGGTCAACAAGACGGCCGGCCGCGATCATTGGGGACGGGTGATGAGCGTCCTCATGGCAGGCGGGGGATTGAAGATGGGACAGGTGATCGGCGCCACCGACGCCAACGGGGCGGCAGCGAATGCCGCTCCCTACCGCCCGCAGCATGTCCTCACCATGATCTACCGCCACCTCGGCATCAATCCCGACACCACGCTCGAGGATAATGCCGGCAGGCCATGGCACCTCCTCGCGGAGCGCGGCCTGATCCGGGAACTGGTGTAGTCGCCCCGAACAGCGTCGACGCCGCTCACCATTCAATGACGAGCGTGCCGGTGCGGCCGGGGCCTGCCTGCTTTGGAACCGTGACCGTGAGGCAGTCGGTCGGCAGGAGGCGGGCCTCGATCGGCACGCCATTCCAGACGACTGCATGCGGGAGCTGCGCCACGCGCGTCAGGATCAGCCGGCAGGGCTCCTCAGGCCAGAGCGTGACCTCGACGGTGGTCGTGGCGGCGGTGGAGGTCGCGCGGCGCACAGCGCCTGGAAGATGGAGGACGTGGCCGGCTGCATCCGACGGGCTCCGCGTGATTCGCGTCGCCGTCACCAGCGGCGTGGCCTCGAACGCTTCGGCAAGCGTCGCCTGGACCGTGGCCGGGTTGATCGCCGGCCCGTCACCCCGGCCCGACCCGAACAGCCAGTAGTCAGGGAGCAAGCCTCCGCGATCGGCAGCGTCGTCAATCGGAAACGTCATCTGGAGACCGGTGCGTGTGATCCCGCGGGCGAGCGTTCCCCATGGCTCCGACGCTTCAGGGGAGACACGGGCGAGGTCGTGGAGGGCCCCGGCATAGACAAGCCCGCACCACTGCACCGGCTGCCCGATCCACAACGGCGCTACCCAATCGGTGGCCCCGAGGACGCCAATCGTGGCATAGCGCCCCACCGGCCCGGGGAGCGGATCGCGGAGATAGACAAACGACACGCCAGACCACGCCCACAGCTGTGCTTCTTTGAGCCGGGCCGGGTTGCCATCGAGGAGGTGGCCGAGGAGTTGCATGCGCATCAGCCGTGCCGAGGCGAGGATGTCGGGGGTGTGGAGCGGCATCTCCCAGGGCTGCGCTCCACGGGGCACGGCGCCTGCCGGATGGGCCACCGTCACGGCATCGAGCGCGGCCAGGGCCGCACCGATCGCCGCTTCGTCGCCGCCGAGAACCGCTCCCTCGAGCATCGCCTCGGCCCGCAGCGCCGTGAAGCCGTTGCAGTGATCGGCATTGAGGGTTGCCGCGTAGTCGGTTGGGCCGGCGACGTAGCGATCCCTTCCCCCCTCCGCAGTCAGCTTGGCGGCGATCTTCCGGGCCCGCGCCGCCGCGGCCGTGAGCGCCTCGCCGACGGCGGCGTCATCGGCCACCGCGGGGCGAAGCAGGAGCGGCAGCGCCGGCCGCACGAGATGACCGATGCCCCCGGTCGCTCCCACCGGCAGCGATTCGAGCGCCTCGCGCGCCGTGGCACGGAGCCGCGCGGCGAGCGCCGCATCGCCGACATGCGCGGCCAGCCAGAGCATGCAGGCCGGCGCGTCCGCGGCGGGCTGTGCGTCGAAGCGCCCCTGCCAGACGGCGTGGCGCCAGGTCGTGCCATCGCGCGCGGACGAATCGAGCCAGCCGTGGGCAAGGAGCCGGCAGGCGGCTTCGAGGCCACCGTCGTTCCCCCCGGCAGCATCGATCACGGGCAGCGACGGCAGGCCGCCGATCTGCACGCGCTCGGCCACCGCGGCGAGGACCGTGTCGCCGCTCCCCCCGCGGATCGTAGCGATCTGCCGCATCGGCTTGCCCGGCTCGAGCATCACGCCACGGTAGACGTCTCGTTCCCCTTCGAAGCGCGCCGGCAACGGCTCGAAGGCCCCTGCTGCCGGCGACCAGAGGCCAAGAACGTGGCCGCCGGAATCGAACATCCGATCGGGGGAATCGAAGAGGGGGGAGACCGGCACCGCCCCGACTTCCCAATCAACCGCCAGCCACCGGCCGTCGGCAACGAGGACCATGGATGGAAAGCAGACTTTGGCGGGATCGACGAGCTGCCGCTGGGCGGCTGGCCCGCGGATCTCCTTCTCGTTCGAGGAGGGCTCGTCATCGAGGTATTCAACCCCCGGCAGGAGCGCCTGCGACTTGCCTGCCCCAAACGTCCCCCGACCGGCAAAGAGCGTGAGCCATGGCAGATGGATCAGCTCGCGCGGCCAGTCGACCTCGACGCTCGTCTCGATGTTCACGCCGCGCTCGGCCGCGGAGATCTTCCGGGTGAATCGCCAGGTGGCGGGGTCGGCCCCGGCGCCCGCCTCGCGCACGGAGGCCACGATCTCGATCCCCTCAGAGGTCACCCGCGACTCGAGGCTCCCGGCGCCGGGGTCAACCGGGATCCCCTGATCCTCCCTCCGACAGAAGAACACTTCGGTGGGATTGCTGTCGGCCATCCGCCGGCCACCGATCGAGATCGACAGCGCGTTCCAACGGCGGGGGTCGTGGGCCACGCTCACCGCCCCCTGCTTCACTATCAGGGCGTCGTCCGGGATGGCGATCGGCGCTGGCGTGCCGGCGGGCGCGGCCGGGGCGAGCGGGATCAAGGGAATGGCGACGAGCCGACGGAGGCGGACAGGGCCGGTGCCGTCGGGGGGATCGAGCCGGAAACGGATCCGCTCGCCGAGCGCAGGGATCACCCCCCGAAACCTGCCTGTCCCGTCGGCGACAAGGTTCACCGCCCCCATTTCAGCAAACTCCTTCCCTTCGGCCGCGGCGTAACAACGGATATCCCCCGCCGCGGTGCCCTCGAGCTCGAGGAGCAGCTTCCGCGCACCGGAAGGAAGGGGAACGTCGACGACCGGCCCAACGAGATAGGGATCCTCACCGCGGCAGATCATCGACAGCCCATCCGCCCCGCTGTCGAGTCCGCCGATCGAGCCGTTGGCATGCCAGCGGTGATCAGGCATGGTGAAATCGGCCACGACGCTCGGCCGCGGATCGGCAGCCGACGCGCGGAAGGCTCCGAAGAGCAGGGCAAGACCGATGGCTGCGGAACGGAGACCAGGCTGGAGGAAGGGCATGGGATCGGTCGCTGGAGCGGAATCGAAGCACGACGGGACGCAACCAACAGAGTATCCCGACTCTTTTCCCCATGTCGCGCCGGAGAGGGCTTGCCTTGACATTCCCCCCCCTCGATGACACTTTGGCAAGGTCCGTGGAGGCTCACAACGTCGAATCTTTCCCTCACCGTCCGACGGTAAGGACCTCCACGTTGAACGACTCACCGAACCGCGATGGCATTGCTTCTCATCACCCGCGGCGAGTGAGCGATCGCCTCCGGGCCGCGATTGTTTGCGATATCCCTCGGGGGTTTCCGGGATATCCCTCAGGGTTTCAGTGTGAAGAAGGGGGTTCAGAGTGAAGATCGCCTTCGCCTGCCAGCACTGTGGGAACCAACTCGTGGTCGACGCGGCCCTCGCCGGCCGCGTCGGCCGCTGTCGCTCCTGCGGGCGGCGGGTCACCGTTCCGGAAGGTCAGGCAGCAGCGAAGCTGACTCCCTCCTCGGCAGCACCGAAGAAGAAGCCCCTGCCCGCAGCCCCGCCCGCTGCCGGCGACTACCGACTCCGCCCCGTCACGCCGATCCACGAGCCGGCGCTCGAGGTGCCAGGATGGGGAGATGACGACTCCGAGATGGTCGTCGTTCGCCCCCCCGTCCCCGTGGCCGCCCGCCCGAGCCGCGCGGAGCCGACGCCGTGGCTGAAGGCCTATCGAGCCTGCTTCAGCCTGTTGGTCAACGCTACGACCTGGATCAGCGAGACGAGCTACACGGTGTCGCTGATCCTCCTCATCCTCTCGGTCGCCAGCGGCATGATCGGCCAACACTCCCTCGCCGCGTGGGGCGTCAGAGGGATCATCGGGCTGAACCTCGTCGGCCTCGCTGGGGATGTCGCCAGCCTCGTCAACCTGTCATTCAGGAAGGACCCGCTCCGCGGCGCGCTGTTCCTTCTCCCGCCAGCGACCCTCTACTACCTTTGGACCGACTGGCGGCGCTATCGCGACACGGTCAACCGGATGCGGATCCCGTTGATGACCCTCGCGTTCGTCGGTGTCGCCTACCTGTTCGTGCCCTGGCTCAGCGGCGGAAACGACCAGGAAACATCGGTCGTAGCAACGGCGGAACGGGTCGTGGGGGATCTCGAGGAACGCTTCGGTGGCCGGCGAGGGCAGATGGAAGAAAAACTCAAAACAGCCCGATCGTGGCTCCGAGAAGGAGCGCCCCCCGAAGTGGCATCACCGACCAGTGGCGGTCAGCCTGCTCCCGGGCAGGGCTCATGAGGGCTTGGGTGCCGGAGGCTCCAGCCCGGTGCCTCCAGCTCCGAAGGAAGGACAGCGCGATGCGATCGATCAACGGCGAACAGGACCGCGGCGAATCGCCGCCTGACGACGACGTTGTCGTCGACCTCGGCGCAGGGCCCGACGAGCTCGGCCCCACGATGAATCGTCATCGATCCCGCCTGGCCGTCGTCGCCGCGTTCCTCGCGCTCTTCCACCTCGTTTTCGTCGTCGCGAAGCTGTTCGGCCCGCCGAGCGGCCCGGCCGCTAGTTCCGACGCTCCGATCTGGTCGCTCGTGTTGCGATCAGCCGTCGCGGCCCTCACTTTCGCCCTGCTCCGCTCGCGGCTGCCCCTCTCCCGCCACCAGGTGCGTTTTGCGGAGGGCGTGCTGTTCGGCTTCGAGATGCTCGTCCTCCTCACGGCCCAGTACCTCTCCACCGTCGACCTCATCGATCGCCGCGACCTCGTCGACGCCGTCGCCGTCCAAAAGAACGGCGTGATCCGAGCGCTCTTCCTCATGATCTGTTACGGCGTCGTCATCCCCCGCACCCCGGCAGAGGCAGCCAGGGGCACGATGACGATCGCAGCCGCGCTGATCCTCTGCCACGGCATGGTGCTCCACCACGCCGACACCCTCCACCTCGTGAGGGACGATCTGGCCAACCACCAGATCGTGATGGCCAATGCCCTCTTCCTCATCATGGGGGGGGCCATCGCGACACTCGCCGCCTGGCTGCTCCGAGGCCGGCGCGACAGTGACGACGGCCCCGGTCGCATCGGCCCCTACCGGCTCCTCCGCAAGCTCGCCGCCGGTGGCACGGGGGATGTCTATCTCGCAGAGCACGAGGTGCTCGAGCGCCCCTGTGCCCTCAAGCTGCTTCGCCATGAGGGAACCGAAACTGCCGACCGCTTCGAGCGCGAGATGAGGGCTGCGGCATCGCTTTCCCATCCGAACCTGATCGCGATTTTCGATGGCGGCCACACCGCCGACGGCACGCCGTTTTTCGCCATGGAATACCTCCCCGGCCTGTCGGTCGCCGATCTCGTCCGCGACGGTGGGCCGCTCCCGGCCGCCCGGGCGGTCTATCTCGGCCGTCAGGTGTGCGCGGCTCTCGCCGAGCTTGACCGGGCCGGATTCATCCACCGCGACGTCAGCCCGGCGAACGTCTTCGTCTCCTGCCTCACCGGCGCCGGCGACGTGGCAAAGCTCCTCGACTTCGGTTCCGTCGGCGGCCCCGCGGCCGCCGCTGATCGGGCCTCGGCGGCCGACGGTGGGATCGCCGGCACGCCGGAATACGTGGCCCCGGAGCAGGCCGTCGCCGGCGCGCCGATCGATGGCCGGGCCGATCTCTACGCCCTCGGCGCCCTCCTCCATTTCATGGTCACGGGGGCTCCTCCCTTCCCCCGTGCCACCGCGGCCGACGCCCTCCGGGCCCACATCGAAGCGCCCCTGCCGCCGCTGAGCGACCGCGGCGCCGACGTTCCGGCCGACGTCGAAGCCGTCATCCGCCGCTGCCTCGCCAAGCGTCCGCTCGACCGTTATCCCGACGCGCACGCGGTGGCCACGGCACTGGCAACATGTGCCTGTGCCGGGGGCTGGGATGCCCCTCGGGCGGAAGCTTGGTGGCGCTCCCGGAGCGCTGCCTCCACCACGGCTCACGGCTGAAGGCCACCTTGATCCGCGTTTCTCTGCCATGATGTCCCCCTCTCCCGGAGCACTCGAGCGATGGACATGCAGCGGTTGCTGAGGGCGAGCGTCCAATTCAAGGCGAGCGATCTCCATGTCCAGGCAGGGAGCCCGCCGACGGTCCGTGTCGACGGCACGATGATCGCCTTCAATGCCCCGCCGGTGACCGCCGAGGACGTCCGCGGGCTGATCGCCGAGGTCGCCACCGAGGCCCACCTCGATCGGCTTGAGCGCGATCGGAGCTGCGATTTTGCCTACGCGATTCCCGACCTCGCCCGCTTCCGCATCAACGCCTTCTACGAGAAGGATGGCCTAGCCTTCGTCGCCCGCACGATCCCGCCGCGGATCAAGACCTTTGCCGATCTCTCCCTGCCGCCGGTCCTCCACGAGATCGCCGAGGAGCCCCGCGGGCTGGTGCTCGTCACCGGGACAACCGGCAGCGGCAAGAGCACGACGCTGGCAGCGATGGTCGACCACCTCAACCGCACCCGCCGCCTCCGCATCATCACGATCGAGGATCCGATCGAGTTCTTCCACGAATCCCAGAAGAGCCTCGTCGCCCAGCGCGAACTCGGCCGCGACACTCCGACCTTCACCGACTCCCTTCGCCGCGTCCTCCGCCAGGATCCAGACGTGATCCTCGTCGGCGAGCTCCGCGACGCCGAGACGATGCGGACGGCCCTCCAGGCGGCCGACACCGGCCACATCGTCTTCAGCACCGTCCACACCACCAATGCCTCATTCACGATGCAGCGGATCGTGGCCATGTTCCCCCCGGACGAGCGCGAGCTTTTGCTCACGGAACTGGCGACAAATCTCGTCGCCGTCGTCAGCCAGCGGCTCGCGACCCACAAGCAGAAGGAGAAGGGGCGGATCCCGGTCGTCGAGATCATGCGGAACACCGCCGTGGTGAGCAAGGCAATCCTCGAGGGGCGGATCACGAGCCTCCCACAGGCGATCGCCAACCGCGACAACGGCATGCAGCTCTTCGACCAACATCTCGTCGAGCTCTACAACACCGGCCAGATCAGCGGCACCGAGGCCCTCCGCCTCTCGACGAATCCCGACGCAGTGGCCCTCGCCCTCCGCGGCATGACCACGCTCGACACGAGCGGCGGACTCGTCACCTGACGCTCCCCGCCCGCCACGAAGCTCCCAGACTCCCCCGGCACGAGGTGCGGCATGATCCAGTCGATCGAACACACGAGCCTCCTGCCGATCCTCTTCTGGCTGCTCATGCTCCCGATCGCCGTCTTCATCCTCCTGCGCACCACAGCCTTCTGGACGGAGGAGGGGCCGGGGACGATCCTCGCTGCCGTGAAGACCGTGTTCGCGATCTGGCTCACCGTCTTCTTCGTGTACGACCTCTCCGGTTACGGCTTCGCCCGGCTCATGCAGGATCCGCGTCTCGGGATCGCCTTCCCTCCCAACTACAGCTATCTCACCTGGCTCCGCGAGCCGATGGGGCTAAAGTGGCATGTCCTCGGCTACGTGCCGATGATCCGCTATCTCCCCGTCCTCTTCGCCCTCTGCGCCGGTGGGACCGTCCAGGTACTGCTCTGGAAGATCCACTTCCGGGTCGGGATGCTCGTCTTCTTGAGCCAGCTGTTTCTCAACAT
>CAMCCR010000085.1 GCA_945873085.1 Candidatus Kuenenia stuttgartensis
TCGCTCCCCTACAACCAGATCGGCATCACGAACTACAAGGCGATGGCCGGCCTCCTCAGCTACGGCAAGGCGGGAAGCTTCACCTCGGCGATGACCGACAATGGCGCCATGCCGCTGAAGCCGGCCCGGTTTTCCAACGCCGACACCGACCCCTGCCCGCAGTTCGGCCAGGGTCTGGCGGCGTTGCGGGACGGCACGTCGAAGACGATCATCCTCATCGAATCGAAGGAGGCCGGCAACTCGGCGTGGATCGACGGCATGCAGACGTGGGTGTGTGCGGTTTCTGACGACAGCGGTGCCGTCCCGGTCAACACCAACGGCGTCTGGGTGACCACTGGCGTGCAGTCGGCCCTCGGCTACGGTCCGACGCAGACCGCCCAGGGGCGGATCAGCCTCAACCACGGCTCCCGCGGCACGTTCGGCAACTCGGCATGGGGACCGAGCAGCGATCACGCTGGCGGCTTGACGATCACCGGCTTCGGCGACGGCCACAATAGCTCGTTGAACACCGACATCGACCCGGCCGTGTTCTTCGGCCTCGTCACCCGCGACATGGGAGAGACGACCAGCGAGTGATCGGGCGGTTTTCCACGCTCGATTCTCAGTGCGTTCAACAACGGCAGCCGGGGGCCTCCCCCGGCTGCCGCTTTTTTTTGTCCCCCGGCAAACATGCCGTTGCCCGTTCCGGATTACCACGGCATCCTTGAAGTCATTGTGAGCCATCCCTCCCGGAGACGATGCTCGATGAGCGCCCCCAGCCACGACGAAGTGCCCCTCGAGGTTTCCCCTACGGAAGCCGCCCAGATCCTCGCCGCCCCCCGATCGGCGCCATGCCTCCTCCTCGACTGCCGCACGGAGGAGGAGCACGCCACCGCCCGGATCGAGGGCTCCATGCTGATCCCGATGCAGGAGATCGCCGGTCGCCTGGGGGAGCTCGACGCCTGGCGCGGCGCAACGATCGTCGTCCATTGCCATCATGGAGTCCGCAGTCTCCGCGTCACGCAGTGGCTCCGCGAACGTGGATTCGCTTCCGCCACGAGCATGCGTGGGGGGATCGATGCCTGGAGCGCCGAAGTCGATCCGTCGGTCCCCACCTATTGAAGCCGGCGCCCGCCGTCAACAGGCTCGCCTGCCATCACCCTGTTCAGGGCTTCGAGGTGCCGGGGCAGGAAGGGGACGGCGCCGTCGAGCAGGCCCGGCTCATCCGCCTCCGGGACGAGCTTCGCCATGACGGCGGCGACGAGGGCCCCGAGCCCCGCGCCGGTCCGTGACGAGGTGACAAGGACTCCATCGGGCACAGGCTGCTCGACCGCCTGGAGATCGGCCTTCGACCAGACGACAAGGCCATCGTGCGGAGGTGGCTCGGTGCCGGTGGCTTCCACACGGATGACGAGGTCGGCAGCCCCTGTGGCCGCCACGGCCCGGGCGATTCCGGCCCGTTCGGTGGCCCCCGAAGCCTGATCGCCGGCCTCGCGGAGGCCGGCGGTGTCGACGAGCACCACACTCCACCCGGCGAGGACGAGATGCGTCTCGATCACGTCCCTGGTCGTGCCCGGCAGGGGAGAGACAAGGCTGCGGGCATGGCCCGCCAACGCATTGACGAGGCTGCTCTTTCCGACGTTCACCGCCCCCGTGACGACGACCCGCCACGGCTCCGCCAAACGCAGCCCGACCCGCGACGCCCGCCGGAGCCGGTCGGCACGCTCGGCTGCGGCCACGCCATCCCCTTGGGACACGAGGGCCGCGATGCCGGTCAATTCGCCGTCGAGTTGACCGGCCAGTTGGCGGCCGAGAATCCGTGCCGGGCGGGGAGCGTCGATGTCGGCAAGGAGCGCGATCGCCTCCGCGGCCACCGTCGGGGCCCCGCCAGCGTTCCACGCCGCGGCCGGGCGGCACTCCGCGCCGAGATGAACGAGATCGTCGAGGACGGCGGCGGCTGCCGCGGCCCCACCATGGCAGTGCACCTCCCAGCCGTGGGAAGCGCGGACGACGAGCACCTCCTCGGCGGCCACTCCCCCCGCTCCGCTCCCGAGGCCGCGCCATCGCCCGACGCCAAGTCGCCCCGCTTCCCAGTCGCTGACCGCCGCACTCCCTCTCGGCAGGAACAGCGTCCCCACCATCCGCGTGGCCTGTGGTCCCCACAGCCCCACCACCGCAAGCGCGCCCCGTCCGGGGGGCGTGAGGAGCGCGACGGCGGCGACCGCCGGCCCGACTGGCCGCTGACCGCAAGGGGGACTACAACGTCCGTTAGCCGTCAAGAACTGCGTCAAGGGATTGACCGCCCGCGAGGAGACCATCATGGCCGAATGGATCGAGGAGGGGACGAAGGCCCCCGACTTCACGCTGCCCACCCACGACGGCGGCAAGCTGAAACTGTCGAGCCTCAAAGGGGCTCCGGTCGTGCTCTATTTCTACCCCAAGGATGACACGCCGGGGTGTACGAAGGAGGCCTGCGGTTTCCGGGATGCCTCCGCAGCGCTCGGCACCCACGGCGCGGTGGTTCTTGGCGTGAGCCGCGACTCGGCCGCCAGTCATGCCAAGTTCCGCGACAAGTACGCCCTTCCCTTCACGCTCCTCATCGACGCCGATCATTCGATAGCGGAGAAGTACGGAGCGTGGCGGGAAAAAACCCTCTACGGCAAGACCTCGATGGGGATCGTCCGCAGCACGTTCATCATCGATGCCGCCGGACGCGTCGCGAAGGTCTTTCGCAGCGTGAAGGCCGAGGGGCATGCGGAGAAGGTGCTCGAGGCCCTGGCTGCCCTAGCCTGACTTTCCGTACGACCGCCACGATCGCACCCACCCCACCGGTGTACCGGGAAAGGGGGAAGGCGCTTGCCGGCCAGCCAGCACCGGCCCGCAACCGGGGCGCATAGTTGCCGGCAGGCGACCGGCGGCCTTTCCGGCCAGTTCCTGTCGGGAGTGTTGTCGACAATGCGGACTGTGCTGGCCAAGTGCTGCGTGCTCGCGCTGATCGCGGGGGGCTTTGCCTTCACGGGGGACGCGGGGCGGGTCTTCGCCCGCGGTCGCCGCGTCCTCGAATCGACCACGCTTCCCAGTCACGCAGCCGACTCCGCAGCCCACCCGACCGCCGCCGCAGCCCCTCTCAGCGCAGCCCCTCCCAGCGCGACACCTCCCGATCACACCCCTGCCTCCGACGCTCAGCCCGAGCCTCGAGTCCCGGCTGCGGATCCGGTCAGCAGCGAATCTGCAACGCCCGTGCCCCCCGCCACGACGCCCGCGCCTTCGACTCAGCGGGCACTCGCGCCGGCCGACGCTCCGATCGGCACTCCTCGGGCTGGCATGACTCTCCCGACGTCCTCACCGGAGTCGATCGATCTGGCCACGCTCTCCCCCGGCGATCGGATCGTGGTCTGGGTAGGGCGCCGCGGCAGTCGCAAGGAAACGGCGGGGAGCATGACGATCGCGCTGGACGTGATCGATCCAAAGTCGGCTGAAGTCCTCGAGCAGCGCCACGCCGGCGGAGGTGAGCAGGGGGCGAGCCATGCCCCGCTCCGCAGGATCAGAATCCTCGGCAGCGCGACAGAAAGCTTCCTCGGCGGCGTCACCCCGACAGGACCTTCGGGACGGATCAGCCGCCAGCAATCGCTGCGAATCGTGACGGTCGACCGGGCCCC
The DNA here is from genome assembly GCA_945873085.1 of Candidatus Kuenenia stuttgartensis. Classification (GTDB taxonomy): domain Bacteria; phylum Planctomycetota; class Planctomycetia; order Pirellulales; family UBA1268; genus QWOP01. The sequence continues at coordinate 3,639 of CAMCCR010000085.1, forward strand.
TGCCCGACAGGATGCAAACGCGAGCCAGTCGGAACAGGCGCCTGTCGAGACGATCGGCCCGGTGCAGGCGATGGCCGTGGTGCGTGCCACGACCACCGCTCCCTGACACCGGGCCGTCTCGGACGTCAGACTTCCTCAGTTCCCTCGGCTGCCTCGCGCTCACTCGACCAGCCAACGCGCTTCTTCGACAGGCCGATCTTCCGGTCGTCGGTGTCGACGCGGAGGATCTTCACCTCGATCGGGTCGCCGACCTTCACGAGATCCTCGGCGTTCTCGATCTTGTCCTCGGAGAGCTCCGAGATGTGGAGCAGCCCCTCGAGACCATCCTCGAGGCCGACGAAGACGCCGAAGTTGGTGATCTTCGTGACGTTCCCCTTCACGACATCGCCGGGCTTGTAGCGGGCGGGGATGTCGGTCGTCCACGGATCCTCGTGCATTTGCTTGAGGCCCAGGGCGATGCGGCGACGCTGCTGATCGACCGAGAGCACCTTGCACTCGATCTCTTGTCCCTTGTCGACCATCTCGCTGGGATGGGTGACCTTCCGCGTCCACGACATGTCGGTGACATGGAGGAGGCCGTCGATCCCGTCGTCGATCTCGATGAAGGCACCGTAGTTGGTGAGGTTGCGGACGACCCCCTTGACCACAGCTCCGGGCGGATAGTCGGCGGCGACCTTCTCCCAGGGATTCTGCTGGGTCTGCTTCATGCCCAGCGAGATCTCCTGCTTCTCCTTGTTGATGGCGAGGACGACGACCTCGACCTCGTCACCCGGCTTGACGAGCTCGGAGGGATGGCTGACGCGCTTCGTCCAGCTCATCTCGCTGATGTGCACGAGCCCCTCGACACCATCCTCGAGCTTGACGAACGCGCCGTAGCTCATGACGTTGACGACGGTCCCCTTGCAGACCGTGCCGACCGGGTACTTGTCGGCGACCTTCGCCCACGGGCTCGCGGTCCGCTGCTTCATGCCGAGGGCGATCTTCTCGCGCTCGCGGTCGATGTGCAGCACCTGAACCTCGATCTCCTGGTCGATCGCCACCATCTCGCTGGGGTGGCCGATGCGGCCCCAGCTCATGTCGGTGATGTGGAGGAGGCCGTCGATGCCGCCGAGATCGACGAACGCACCGAAGTCGGCGATGTTCTTGACGATGCCGCGGCGCACCTGGCCGACCTCGAGGGTCTCCATGAGTTGCTTCTTGCGCTCGGCACGTTCCTGCTCGATGAGGGCCCGGCGCGAGACGACGATGTTGCGACGCTGCTCGTCGATCTTGAGCACGAGGCACTGGATGCAGCGGCCGCAGTAGTCTCCGATGTCGGCCGGGCGACGGATGTCGACCTGGCTGGCGGGGAGGAACACGTTGACGCCCGAAATGTCGACGAGGAGACCGCCCTTGATCTTCCGCGTCACAAACCCGGTGACGACGTCGTTCTCCTTGACGCTCTCCATCACCCGCAGCCAATCCTCGATGCGGCGGGCCTTCCGCTTCGAGAGGGTGATCAGGCCACGCTGTTCCTCGAGTTGGCCATCCTCGAATTCCTCGAGAAGCACCTTGACGGTGTCGCCCACCTGCGGCGGCGGCTCCGAATCATCCCACTCGTTCCGAGGGATGTGCCCCTCGCTCTTGTAGCCGACGTCGACCAGCACGAACTCATCGTCAACCCGAAGGATCTTGCCGTGAAGGACCGAATTGACTGACAGGGTGGCGGTGCCAATGGCATATTCGCCACTGTCGGTCCCTCCCATTGCCAGATCGATCTCCTGATCGATTTCGTCGCCAAGTTCCAGTTCGCGGATGAGGTTGCGGTTGACCATCGTGTGGGGGTTTCGGGAAAACGGGTTGGAGGAAGGGGGAAAGCGGGCCACAAAGCGGAAACCTCGGAGTGTAGCAGCCGGGGCAGACCTGAACAATTCGTTGTTTTGCCCTTTCCTCCCCAGTTTCCTCATCGATATGTCGCCGTCTGGACCACAGTCGGCCCCCCTTTCGATCCGATGCCCCTTCCATGAGCCCTCACCGCCCCCCCTCCGTCGCCCTGCCCGTCGCTCCGCACCTGGCGATGACGCGGCGCGGTCTGATCCGCACCGCCTGTCTGGCGATCGGCCTGCGGGGATTCCTGTCGGCCTCCTCCGCCAGTGCTCAATTCGCCGATGAGCCGCTCGCGACCAGCGGGCCTTCGTTGGGGGACATCCGCCGCCAGCCCTACCGCGTTGGTCTGTCGGTCGTCGCCTCGGGGGGGCCCTGCCGGGGGATCTACGCCACGCTCCCGGTGCCGGCGGAATGGCCGGAGCAGACGGTGGAGATCGTCGGTGAGGATGTCTCAGCCGATGTCCGTCAGGTCCGCTATCGGACGCTCCCCGGCGGCGTGAAGCAGATGCTCGTCGAGATCCCCGATCTTCCTTCCGGCCAGGAAGCGAAGGCGGTGGTCACCTTCTCGCTGGGGAGGGCGTCGATCCTTCCGCCGAGCGATCCATCCGGGCTCTCCATTCCCGAGAAGCCCGCCAAGACCCTCAAGCCGTATCTCGCCTCGAGCCCGTACATCGAGACACGGCATCCGAAGGTGACGAAGTTTGCCAAGGCCCTCGGGGAAGGGCTCGAGGGCTGGGCGAAGGTCGAAGCGATCTACGACGCAGTCCGCGAGAAAGTCGAATATCGCAACGGCAAACTCAAAGGAGCCGCGCGGGCCCTCACCGATGGTTGGGGAGACTGCGAAGAACTCACCTGCCTGTTCATCGCCTGCGCCAGGATCAACGGCATTCCGGCCCGGACGGTGTGGGTGGAGGGGCACTGCTACCCGGAGTTTCACCTCGTCGACGCCGACGGGAAAGGTTCGTGGTTTCCCTGCCAGGCCGCCGGAGCGCGGGCCTTCGGCGGCATGCCGGATCAGCTCCCGATCCTGCAGAAAGGGGATTCGTTCCGCGACCCCGATCGCCCCGGCCAGCCGCTCCGCTATGTGTCGGAGTTTTGTCGTGGCGCCGCCCTGACGGGCGGAGGCTCACCGCAGGTCGATTGGATCCGCGGAGGAGCCTGACGGCGCCAGGGGGCCTCGCGACGACGGGGGGACCGGTGACGACAGCCGTTGCCGACCGGTCAGGCGACCGGGCCCGGCTTGCCGTCGAGTGCGCCGGCGGCAGCCAGCATGGCGGGATCTTCGCCAAACCGCGGCGCGTTCTCACGGGCCGACGGAGCGAACCAACGCGGCACGATCGGCAGCCCGGCTTCCTTCCAGACCGCCTCGAGGCGGTCGCCGGCAAGCCGCACGATCTTCTCCCGACCGCGACCAGCGAGGGTCGAGCGATCGGCCCACGGCGTGACGGGGCCGTCGAAACCGGCCTTCTGGGCCTCGACGAGGATCTGGGCGGCGGGGATGACGCCGGTCTCGGCGGGCATCAACCGCTGGGCGTGGCTGAGTTCGGCCGACACCACATCGCGGGGAGCATCCGACAGACGCACTTCGACGATCCGGCCGGCCGGGATCGACCCGATGACCGACAGCGGTTCGCCGGTGAGGTGGAGGGCCCAGGCATCGACGACGACGCCGACGCTCGGATGGCAGACGCTCACCAAGCCGATGAGGCCTTCGTAGGTGTGGATGAACTGGTGAGCCTTCTCGGCCCGGGCCTCGGCCTCCGGGGCCAGCGCCAGTCCGAGGCTGATGCCGTAGTTGGCAAGCAGGCCGCCGAGCGTGTCGAGTCGCTGACGATACAGTTCGAAGAAGTCTTTGAAGGCATGGTCATCGCTCGCCGGGGCGATGGTGACGATGGCACGCTTCGCCTCGGTTGCCTGGGCAAACTCGAGCCGCGTCGGCAGTTCGGCGAGGTCGGCGTTGAACGCCGCGTCGTCACCGATCAGCGAGATCGGCAGGTGGAAAGACCCGCACTGGAGGCGGGCGCTGACCATCAGCCGGCGGGCATGCTCGACCCCGAACGCCTCGGCCTGCTGCTGGAAGTCGACGATGTCGATGTCCATCGCATCGAAGCCGAACGAGAGCGCCAGTTCGATGAGCTCGCTGGGCCGTCCGGAAAGGGGCAGGCCGACGGTGCTGAGGTTACGGAACATCGCGGGGGAGTCTCCTGTGCTCTGGCTGACCGCGCCGGTGCGCGGCGATAGACCGGGTGTATAAAACGGGTGTTCGGGGCGGAGCGGGCGGCGCGAGCCCCCGATTTTTCCATCGGGGCTGTCACGCCCACAACCGGCGAAGGGGGCGATTATGCCCGACAGGCCTGCTATTTTGAAGCGGGAACCGTCGGTCCATTGGAAAAAGCCCTCCGGGGCCCTTTTCCAAGCCCGTCCCGATCCCCGCCCCGTCATGCTTTCCCCCGCCAGAACACCCGTTTCATGACCCTCGTCGAAGCGATCACCCTCGGCATCGTTCAGGGGCTCACCGAATTCCTCCCGGTGTCGAGCACGGCCCACCTCCGCATCGTCCCGGCGCTCCTCGGCTGGGACGACCCTGGCGCGGCCTACTCCGCCGTCATCCAGTGCGGCACGCTTTTGGCCGTGTGCGTGGCGATGGGGCGCGACATCGCGGCCCTCCTGCGGGGATTCGTCATCGGGATCGCGAGCCGGCGCCCTTGGGGGAGCACGGAATCGAGGGTTTCATGGCTCATCCTCCTCGGCACATTGCCGATCGTGGTGGTCGGCTTTGCGCTCCGGAAGATCATCAAGGGGGAAGCGCGGCGGCTGGAGGTGGTGATCGCGGCTCTCGTGGCGGCAACCGTGCTCATGGCCGTGGCGGAATTGGTCATGCAGTGGCGGAGCCGGCGGGGCTCGACGGGCCGACAGGGGCTCGACGGCATCGGGCTTTGCGATGGGCTGGGGATGGGGCTCGCGCAGGTGCTGGCGCTCGTGCCGGGCACGTCGCGGAGCGGCGTGACGATCTCGTCCGGCATGCTCGGCGGGCTCGATCGGCAGACTGCCGCCCGGTTTTCCTTCCTCCTCTCCCTCCCCGCGGTAGCCGCCGCCGGCCTCCTCGAAGCCTGGCAGGAACGAGCCGAAATCTTCGGCTCCACTGAGGCGATCACGATGGCCGCCGCCGGCACGGCATCCGCAGCGATTGTCGGCTACGTGGCAATCCGCTGGCTCTTGGTGATGCTCGGCCGCCGCACCCTCTGGCCATTCATCGCCTACCGGCTTGTCCTTGCGGCCCTCCTCGCGTGGTCTCTCGCCTCGGGATGGGTGCCCGCCGTCGGCTGAGGTCATCCCCCCGCTGGGAGCGAGGAGAGATCGAGGCCGAGGCGCTTCGCCTTCTTGTAGAGCGTCGTCCGGTTGATGCCCAGCGCCCGCGCCGCCGCGTCGCGTCGCCAGGCGTGGTGTTTGAGTGCCTCGAGGATCAACTGCCGCTCAGGCACCGCCAGCGACTGCCGCAGCGCCCCTTCGCCGCGCGGCTCCAGGCGGATCGCGCCTGCCGCAACCACGGCCGGGGGCAGGTCGCCGACATCGACGGCGCTCGACGTGCCCAGATACACCCCGCGCTCGACCGCGTGTTCGAGTTCGCGGACGTTGCCCGGCCAGGCGTGGGCGACCAGGGCCGCCAGCGCCGCGGGAGTAAAGCCGTCGACGGGCCTGCCGGCACGGGCGGCGGCGCGGGCGAGGAAGTGGCCGGCAAGGAGGGGAATGTCGGAGCGCCGATTGCGGAGCGCCGGCATCTCGATCGTCACGACATTGATCCGCCAGAAGAGGTCGGCGCGGAACCGCCCTGCCGCAACGAGCGCCGAGAGGTCTTCGTGGGTGGCAAGGACGAGGCGGGTATCGACCTTCCGCGTCGTCCCTCCCCCCACCGGCTCGAACTCGAGGTTCTGCAGGACACGAAGGAGCTTCACCTGCAAACCCGGCGTGGCCGTCGCGATCTCGTCGAGGAAGATCGTGCCTCCGTCGGCCTGAGCGAAGCGCCCTTCACGATCGACCGTCGCCCCCGTAAACGCCCCGGCAACATGGCCGAAGAGTTCGCTCTCGAGGAGCGATTCCGGGAGGCTGCCGCAGGCGACTTCGACGAAGCGCCCGGTGCAGCGCTGGCTGATGGCGTGGATCTCGCGGGCCAGGAGCGACTTCCCCGTCCCGCTTTCTCCGGTGATGAGGATCGTGACCCCCGTGTCGGCGACCCGGCGGGCGACGTCGAGCACCCGGCGGATCGACTCGTCAGTACCGAGAATCGCGGCCGGATCCGCGCCCGGGGCCGGAGTCGGAGGCAGAGCCGGCAGCGCAACGGCCTCGAACTCCGGGGCCCGACAGGCCCGGGCGAGGGCCTCGAGGAGCAGGTCGTCGGCTGCCGGAAAACCGAGGGCGACATCCCAACCGGAGGCGTCCGCCTGAGGGGGGAGAATTGCGACCAACGACGTACCGGCGTGGCGCGGGGGGAGCCCCTGACGAACCGCCACAGCGCCCCGAGCGGCCGCCATGCCGACGACGACCCAGGCGTCACACCGTCCGCGGGCCACGAGGCCCCGGGCCTCCTCGACGCTCCCCGCGGCACTGGCGTGCCATCCCTGGGTGCAGAGCCAGGCAGCCGTTCCCGACGCGGCCCGGCGGTCGGCATCGATGACGACGACCCGCCCCCGCTGCCCGCTCCGCTCCCCGCCACGCGTCGTCCGGACGGCCGGGCCGTCAGCGGTCAACGGAGTGAACTCGGCAGGAGAGGCGGAAAAAAAGTCGGCGCGCATGGTGAACCCCGTGGACGGAAATGGCTCCACAGGTACCTAGGTCGCCGTTTGGCGACGTCAAAGTCGCCCGAGGTCGACAAGCTTGCCGAAAAGGCACATTTTTCCACCGCTACCCGGCAGAATCGGCGCCATCCGCTCCACCGTCAGTCGTGGTCGCCGGGGGCCGACTCGGCGTGCGTGCCGTGGCCGTCACCAATCCCGACCGCATCAACGATCCGGTCGGCGGCAGGGCCGAAGATCAGTTCCTTGTTTTCGAACAGCGCCTCGGGGTCGCGATCGAGCATCTGCATCCGCCGTTTGCGAAACCAGAAGAACGCCACCACTGCCAGGAACGCCAGCGAGATCGCCGCGAGCGTCAGCCCCCGTTCGGCGGAGCGGATCAGGCCGCTGATGCTTTCGCCGAAGTAATAGGAGAGGCCGAAGAAGCCGCCAATGACCACCGAAGCGCAGAGGAGGTCGGCGAGGAGAAACCAGCGGTACTTCACCTTGAGCATGCCGGCAGTCAGGTAGAAGGGGCTCCGCAGGCCGACGAGGAACCGGGCGACAAAGAAGGCCTTGATGCCGTGCCGGTTGATGAGGTCCTCGATCGTCTTCTCGCGCTCGGGGGTGAGAAACCCCGACCACCAGGGATGATCACGGAGGATCCTGGCGCCGAAAAACCGCCCCACGGCGTACATGAGGCTGTCGCCGAGCACCGCGCCGAGGAGACAGGCAGGGAGGGCGTAATACCACTGCAACGCCCCCGCCCGGCTGGCCACGCCAGCGGCGACAATTGGCACCTCCTCCGGCACCGGGAGCCCGATCCCTGTGAGGGTCAAAAAGAGCACGATGCCGAGGTAGGAACCCTGCTCGAACCACTCGATCATGTTCAGTTCGGTTGGGATTCCAGGGGATCGGCCCGTGTCGTGCAACGCTCAGTCAGTGTACCCCAGGAAGGCCGCCGGGGCAGGGGAACTTCGCCCCCAGTCGGGAATCCGCGGGGCGAGCCACCTTTGGGGGCTCGATGGCCCCCCGTCGGGGCCGCTGGCCTCACCGCACCGCGCGCCTCACACCACGCGCACCACCTCCAGCCCCTCCCCTGGATCCCATTCGACGAGATCGGGATCGAGGTTCGCCGTGAGGACGCGGACGCTCGCGGGATTGCGTGAGGGGACGACGAGGATTGCGGCGGTGTCGCCGCCGGCCGGCGCGATCCGTTCGAGCCCGGCCGGGCCGAGCACGTACAGCGCGGTGGAAAGAGCGTCGGCGTCGGCAGCCTGCGGCGTGATCACCGTCGCTGAAAGCACGCCTTCGGCCGGCACTCCGCTCCGCGGGTCGAGGATGTGCCCGAGCCGCCGACCGCGATCGACGAAGAACTGGGTCCCCGAGCCGCTCGTGCCGAGCGCCGCGTCGACGAGCGTGAAGGTGGCCAGCCGCCGGCCCGGCCGGAGCGGATGCCGCACGCCGACCCGCCAGCCACGACGGCCGGGGAGCGTGGGCCCCTGCACGCCCACCGCGCGGACGCTGCTCGATCCCCCATGGACAAGCACGCTCCCCACCCCGGCGGCAGTGAGCATCCCGATCACGGCATCGAGCGCCCATCCCTTGCCGATCGCCCCGAGGTTGAGCTCGATGCCGGGGCGGGTGAATCGCACCCTCCCGGCATGTTCGTCGATCTCGACATGCGCCATCCCCGACCGCTCGCGGGCCGAGGCCAACATCGCAGCGTCGGGGGTCCGGCCCTGACGACGGAGAAAGCCCCAGGCCCGGACGAGGCTGCCGGCGGCCGGGTCAAACGCTCCCCCGGTCTTTTCATGGAGACGCCGCGCCTGAGTCAGCAGCGCCACGACATCCCCGGCGACCGGTTGCCAGCCCTCCGCCGCGGTGGCGTTGAGACCGGCTAATTCGCTCGATTCCCGGTAAACGGTGATCCGATCTTCGATCGAGTCGACGAGATCGAGCGCCGCCAGTCCGAGTTCCGTCGCGTCAGGCACCTCGCCAGCGTTGAACACCACCTCGAATCGACAGGCCATCGCCTCGCGCCCCACGACGAGCGTGTGGAGTTCGGGGAGTGGCTGCGAGGTCGGGGCAGGATCGGTGTCGGCCATGGAGGGTCTCAGGAGTCGAGGCCTCCAAAGCCTACCAGCCGGGCGCCGAGATCAACGGTTCCAAGGACGCCCGGGGAGCGTTGTCGGCCAAGCGTCTTGGGTCAGCCAGACCAGTGACGTCGACACCTTCCCAAGGCCACCGGTCTCGGCGGGCTGGGCGACGGCGACGGCGGCGTTGCCGGCATCGACGCTCACCCGCACCTGACGGAAACCCTCGTCGGCGGTCAGCAGGCTCTGCGGCAGCGACGGCCGGAAGCCGGCAGGGATCTTGCCGAGGAGTCCCTTGAGTTGGCGGCTGCCACGGAGGCCTATCAGCGACAGCTCAACGGTATCGCCGACACGCTTCAGCACCGCACGGTCGAGCCCGCCGCCAGTGGGAAGCCGCATCAACGTGGTCAGATCACGGGCCCCCGAAGCGCGGAGGCCGGTTGCCGGACCAGCCGGCCCCATCGGCCCGACGTCTCCCTTCGCACCAGCCGCGCCGGCGAGTCCGCGTTCTCCCTTGGGACCAGCAACACCGGGCTTGCCGTCCTTGCCGCTGGATCCGTCCTTGCCGTTGAGGCCGTTCTTCCCAGCCGCGCCGGCAGGTCCGCGTTCTCCCTTGGGACCAACAGCACCGGACTTGCCGTCCTTGCCATCCTTCCCGTTGAGGCCGTCTTTCCCAGCCGCGCCAGCGAGTCCGCGTTCTCCCTTGGGACCAGCGACGCCGGGCTTGCCGTCCTTGCCGTTGGATCCGTCTTTACCGTTGAGACC
>CAMCCR010000086.1 GCA_945873085.1 Candidatus Kuenenia stuttgartensis
GCCGGCGCGTTCCGGCCATCGATCGATCGTCCTCGGAAGCGGGTCCCCGAATGACGCGAGGATCGACCGCCACTTTCATCGCGCTGGAGATCCTCTGTCTCGCGGCCACGCAGATCTGGGGGGGCTGGCCCTGGACGGCGATCGGCGCCACGGCGATCGGCCTGTTGGCCGTCGTCGATCTTCGTCCAGCTTCCCTGGCGATGGTGGTCCCGAGCCTCGTTTGGCTGGCCCTCTTTCGGGCCACCGGCAACCGCGAACTCTTCTTCCCCTTCACGATCCATCTGGCGAGCCTCGTGGCACTGCGCTTGGGTCGGGAAAACCTCTGGCAGGGGATGGCTGGCGGAGGGCTGATCGGCGGCTTGTTCCTGATTATTCGGGCTCTCCAGCAGGCGAGCGTCAAGGTGCTGGGGGTGGAGTCGGTCGTGACCGCGCTGATCCTCGGGCTCGTGGTGGCGACGCTGCCGGTGATCCGGGGAAGAGACGCCGTGGGGGGCGTGGTGGGGGGGGGCGTGGTCGTCCTCGCTTCGCTCCTGGCCTACGCCAGCCTGGCCCTGTGAGGCGGGCGGGGGCGGGCGGGAATGGCCCCGCCATGGGGTGCCGTTGGCGTCGTGCCGCGGCGCTGTATGCTCTTGCCTCGCCTCACCAGAGCCTGTCCTCCACCGAAAGGAATCCCCTTCGATGCCCCACTTCCACATCCAGGGCGAGTCCGACGTCTTCGACGATGCCGAGCATGTCGAAGTGCAGGGGGAGATGACCGCGTACGGCTTCGTCACCGCGGAACGGGTCGACGAGAAGACGGTGCTCCTCAGCGAGGTGGCGCTTGCCAACCTGCAGAACTTCGAAGGGATCCTCTTCCAGGTCGAATACGAGGAGGAGGGAGAGGACGGCGAGGAGTCGATCGTCCTCCGTCAGGTGCAGATGTTCTTCTGGCCGTGGGATGACGACGAAGAGTTTGCCGACGACGAGGAAGCCGACGGGGACGAGCCCGAAGTCGGCGGGGACGGCGAGAGCAACGGCTCGATGGCGTAGCCATCACCTCATCGTCGCAGGAGGCACTCCGGATTTTCCGGGAGTTCCAGCAACCGGCGCGTCTCCTCGAGGAGGAAGTCGGGGAGCATGAACGGCTCGTAGCCGACATGCTGCCAGCGCATCCGACCGTCGGCGGCGATGAAGCAGGTGGCGTGGAGCGGCTTTCCCTCGAAATCATCCCAGGCATCGAGAGCGCGGAAGGCCGCGCCATCGGCGCCGGAATGAACCGCGTAGGGGAGCGTTTCGCCGGAATCGCGAATGGCGGTCGGGGTGTCGGTGCTCACGATCACGATCGGCAGCCCCGCCTTCTCGAAGGCCGCGGCCTTGTCGACGAATGCCTTCACCTGCTGGTTGCAGTGGGTGCAGGCTTGGCCGAGCGTGAGGATCACCACGTGTGCCCGGCCGCGGAGTGATGCGGCCAGTACCGGCTCCCCCGCGACGCTCACGGCGCTCCACTCCCCGGCCTGCCAGGCCTGCCACTGTGGCGGCCCGAGCGTGGCGAGATCGGGACGCACTCCGGTGTCAGTCGCCGCGGGGGGAGGCGTTCGCCAATCGCCGGAAACGCCGGCTGCTTCGGCGAGGGGTGCGAGTCGACGGAGGGAGGGGAGATCGGTGTCGGCGTGGCCGGCGAGCCGCCGCACTTCTTGAAAGGTGGCGATCGCCTCGTCGCGGCGGCCGGCGCTCCACTGCATCCAGGCGAGGAGAGCCCAGGGGGCGAGTTGGTTCTTCTCGCTGTCGGCGACCCCCTTGGCGATCTCGCACGCCTTGGCGGGATCACCAAGCGCGAGGTGGATCGACGCCAGACGAGGCTTGTCGTACTCACCGACTTCCGCGAGGAGTTGCTTGGCATCGTCGGTGCGGCCGTTGGCGAGATGGTCGCGGAGGCGGAGCTCGGCGAGCGGGCGCCGGAGCGTCTCGATCTTCTCGGAGATCGGCTGCATTGCGTCGGCCATCGCCTTGGAGATCTCGGCGGCGGATTGGTTGTTCCCCCGCGCGGTGGCCTCGGCCTTCGCGGCGGCGTCGGTGCGTTCCACCCGCAGCCGGGCCTCGATCGCGGCGAGCCGCTCGAGCGCCGCATGCCCGGCATCGCGGTCACCACGGCCGAAGCCAGCCAGGGCGAGGAGCTGCTCGCGTCGCCACTGGTCGTCGAAGTCGCGCCCCGGCTCAAGATAGGGGGTGCCGGAGAGGCAGGCCGCCACGTCCCACAGCTCCCAGCGGAGGATCGTCTCGAAGAGCCGGTCGCGGCCGTACTGCCAGGCGCTGCCGTTTTCATCGAAGGTCTGGGCGGGATCGGGCTTCACCTCCTTCGATCGCGCGATCCGCGGCATCGCCACGAGATTCGCGGCGATCGCCAGCGACTCGCGCACCCGGCCGAGATGGTTGAGCGTGCGGACGAGCCACTCGCTGTTGTGGGCGAAGTTGTGGATCTGGTCGGGATAGAGGTGGGCGCGGAGCATCTGGGCATGATCGACGCGGGCTGCCGCCTCCTGCTGCCACGCCGCATCCTGCCAGCGTTGGAGCTCGGAATAGGTGTGGCCCGGCATGTGCCACAGGTGGGCGATTCCGGGAGCCGACTGGCCGCACGACGCCGCCGAGCGGAGTGCCTCGGCAGGGCGCGAGCCGTCCCAGAGATGGATGAGGTAGTGGTGAATCGGATGGAGGGGCGCCTTGGCGAGCACCTGGAGGGCGAGGGCGTCGATGGCCAGGGGGCTGGTCACGGGGAGGCCGAGCCGGCTTTTGTTCCACCAGCTGAAGCCGACGAGGAACGCCCGGGCCTCGAGGTCGTCGGGATGGTCGAGGGCGATCTTCTCCACCGCCGCGAGAAACTCCGTCGCGTGCGCCTTCCGCTCGGCATCGTCCTTCTTCTCGGCGAAGAGTTTTTTCGCGGCGTCGATCCAGGCCTTCTCGCGCGGCGTGGCGGCGTCGAAGGCCGGCCCGGTGGCGCGGGCGATGATCTGTCGGGCCCGGGCCTCGTTCTGGATGTTCGCCATCGCCATCCCCCAGTGGGCCATGACGCAGGCCGGGTCGATCTGAAGGACCGTCCGGAACGACCGCTCCGCCTCCCAGTACCAGAAGCCGTGGAGCTGACCGATTCCCTGCTCGAAATAGCTCTGAGCCTCGGGCGACGCCGTCGTGACCGGGAAGCGGATGACGCCACAGCCCGGCGTGAGCGGAAGTCGGCGCCGCGGCCCCTCGGAGAAGCTCTCACCATGGAGTGAGTGGCCGGGAGCCGGCGAGGCTGGCGTTGCCGGGGCGTCGTCGGCCGCGGCGGGCCAGACGGCGGTGGCCAGCGCACTCCCTAACAAGGCCGTAAGGAGCAGGCGGGGGACCACCGGAGCAAGGGGGCCGAGAACGCGGCGGAAAAGAAATGTGTTCATGGCAAAAAGCATAGCTTCGCGAACACGTCCCGCTGCAAACGCGTTGTCGCCCCTCCTGTGGGTGGTGATTCGAATGGCCGGGCTGGACTTATCGCCGGGCTGCTGACGCAGCGCTCTGGACGGAGGAGCATTCGGTCTTGCACAATGGGGCAGCGCCGAGGGCTTTTGATTTCCGACCGCGCGACTGCACCCCACCCCCCAGATCACCCGGAACTCGTCCGTGGGACGGAGCCCAAGAGTGGTTCTGCCCTCTGTCTCCCGGGTTTGATTCCCACCTCATTCCCACCCGAGGCCTTCTCGCCTCCTCACGCCATTCCCCTGTTTCTGCCGATCCACGCCGGTCGGCGGCACATCCGGCTCCATTCCGCCCTGACAATCGGAGTGTCTGGTGTGCCGTCGGCCGTCGTTCTTTTGCGGCCTTGGTTTTCCTCGCGGCGGGCGAGACTCAAGGGTCGGGAACCACGGCGCGGGCAGCGCCATGGGTGGCGTTGATCGGCTGGGATGTTCGGCGTCGACGGAGCAGGCAGCATGGCACGGAGCGTAGTTCTCGCAGGCACCGGACGGTGCGACGGGTGCCGATTACCGCCGCGGTGGTGTGTTTGCGGAGCGCTACCGTCGGTCGTCACTAACGCAGCCGTTGACATCCTCATCCACCGGCGTGAGCAGTGGCGGCCGTCGAGCACTGGGGCGCTCCTGGCACGGGCGATCTGTGGCGCCCGGCTTCACGTCCACCGGCCCGATCCGCGGAGCCGGGAATCCCCCGCTTTCCCGCCGGCGCTTCTCCGCCCGGGCCACGAGTGCTGGGTGCTCCATCCGCAGGGGGAAACGGTCGGCGCCGAGATGCCGCTCACCTCCCGCCCCCTGCCGGTGCAGGTGGTGCTCCTCGATGGCAACTGGCGCGAGGCGGGGGAGATGCTCCGCCTCGTCAACGCGGCGGCGGGGACGGCCGCTCGGGAGGGGGCGGCGCCGATCCGCGTCGTTCGCCTGGCGGGGATCGCGCCGGGGCGATTCTGGATCCGCGAGGCCCCGGCGCCAGAGCAACTTTCAACCGCCGAGGCCTGTGGGGCGATCCTTGGGGTGCTCGGGGAGACTGCCGCCGCCGAACGACTCCGTCTCCACTTCGAGCTCCATGTCTGGGCGACGCTCCGGGCCCGCGGCAAGGTCGCCGAGTCAAAAGCCTATCTGGCTGAATCCCCTCTGACCGCGGCGATCCCCGCGATCCTTGCGGCGCTCGAGACCCGCCGGCCGGGATGACGGAGGCGCCGGCTGGGAAAGTGGGGTTGCTGTCGTACCGGCGACTCCCCTACCTCTCTCCCCGCCATCCCCCGCACTCCCGCCAAGGACCAAGCCGATGCAACGCCCGAATCTCTTCTCGATCGTGGCTTCGGTCGGCATCGCCGCCGGGATGCTTGCCGCCGGAGTGGTCTCGGCCAGGCCGGCCGTGGCGGCTCCCCCGGCGCAGCAGGGGGCCGGCGACCGAATCGTCGGTGACTGGCGTCCGACCGACCAGGATGTGACGGTGCGGATCTTCGCCAACAACGGCCAGTATCTCGGCGCTATCGTCCAGGCGCCCGATCAGCAGATGATCAACCGTGAGTTGATCCGCGGCCTCGTTTACGATCCGGCGATGGGCACCTGGCACGGCGAGGTCTTCGCCCTCAAGCAGGGGAAGTTCATGCCGATGACGGTCCGCATGACCCCGGCCGGGCTCGACATGGTCGCCGGGAGTGGCGTCTTCTCGAAGACGATCAACTGGGTCCGCGTTCAGTAGCGGATCGGACCGGCGTCAGAACTGGTATTCAAATCCCAGATTCAACCCCTGCCCCCAGAAGTCGGTCGTGCGGAGGTTGTAGGCGGGAGCCGCCGCGCCAGAGAGCGTGCCGGGGGGGAACTGCGTCGGGTTGACCGACGGATCGACCTGTGCGGCGGCGCGGGCCACCTGTGACCACCACAGGAACGTGTACCCGACCGACAGACGGCACTGCGACCAGATCGCCCAATCGACCGTGGCACCGAGCTCGCCGACGGCCGCGAACGACGACGAGCCGTAGTTGCCGATGTTTGTCGGCTGGGAGAGGACGCTGCCGGCAGTCGACGTGGCCGTCGGAATGCCGCCGGCCGACGGGGTGACTGTGGTCGTCGTCATTCCGCCGATGTCGGTGTCGTAGAAGCTCCCACCGAGAGCCATCTTGCCGAGGAGCTGGAAGCCCCAGCGGTCGTACCACCACTTCTCGATCAGCCCCAACTCGCCGCCGTGGAACTGCGTCCGGGCACTGAACAGATCGGTGGCCAGGATTGAGGTCGATGGGAAGCCGCCGGGGCTCCCGGTCGAGACGGTCGACTGGTCGATGACCGAGAGGTTGTCGTTGAGCTGGAGGAAGCGGTAGCCGCCGACGAGCCAGCGGCGGTGGAGGAGATCGCAGCTCAGCGAGCGCCTGTAGAGGAGATCGAACCCCTGCCATGAGGTGTCCTGCGTCGCCGTGATCGCGCGGGAGAGGAGCGCGGGGTCGGCGGGAAGCGTGTTCGGCGGCGGGAAGAGCACCGAGGCCTGCTGGCCGGTCGTGGCATCGACGTAGGGCCGAGCGAGGAGCACCGCTCCGCCCTGATTGGTGAAGGTGCCGGTCGACGTGGCGTCGGCGAGTTGGAAGTACTGCGCGTCGATCCCGTCGTGCTGCGTCGGATCGAGCCAGTAGCCGACGGTGATCCGTCCGCCCGGTCGGAACGTGCCGGGGGCCCAGTCGTTGCCAGAGAGGATCGTCGTGCCGGGCTGGCCGACGACGCCCGCCTGGGCGGCCGGCGTGCCGGCGGGGCTCGACGTGACGAGCGCCGGCAGCGAGTTTCCGGAGGTTGACCAAAAGAGCAGCTCCGGCGCCAGCCACAGCCTTCCCATGTAGTTCATGCGGAACATGCGCGTGTGGTCGCGCGAACACCAACAGCGACGGCCCGACTTGTGGTAGGCGTATTCGCCAGGGCCCATCCAGGCGGGGTCGAGGAGATTGCGGTCGCAGGGGGAGGCGGGAAAAGGCTCCTGGAACCAGGCGAGGAGGCCGTCGGGATCCTCGGCATGCTCTGGGGCCCGGTTCGGGTCGAGTCCGCCCGGCACTTGCTGGAGGTCGTCAACGCGGCGGGGGAAGGCCGGGAGAACCGACGGTCCGTCGCCGATCGATTCGGGATACCCCAGCGGATTGCGAGCCTCTGGCTGCCGCTCCGGTGCGGCTCCCTGGTCGGTGAGCCGTTCGCGGGCCGGGGGCGCCGGGGCTGATGATGCCGCCGAGGCCGACGACGCCGGCGTCGGTGTGGCGGCGGGCTGGGCCGCCGGGGCAGGAAACGCGAGGAATGCCAGGGCCGTGGAGGCGAGCAGGCGCCGGAGCGACCGGGTGTATCGAGGGCGGCTGGCTTGGCTCATATCGCCTCGGATTCCACCGACGATCCACCGGGCAGCACGTTGGATGACGTGACGAACTTGGACCAGTTGGGCTCAGTTGGGCCCAGTTGGCACGCTTGGGCCAGGGGGGCACGAAGCGCCCTGGAAAAAGATATCGGTCGGGTTGTCCCTGCCGCCTGAGCGAACTTTCCAGCCCGGTCGGCAAAATCGACGCAGGTTGAGCAGTCGGCAGAACCGTTCAAGTCGGATGATCGGCCGGGTCGATGATTTCCCTGATGCCCCGGGGAGCGGTTCGTTTGCCCCCGGATACCGTTGACGGCCGCGAACCAGGGGGGCCTGGATCCACCGGTCATGGCGAACCGCCAAGCACACCGCTTCGTTCCCCGCCTCTGTCTCGCTGTGGCGATCCTCGCCGGCGGGGCCGCAGGCTGCACGCGCGGCCGCTATTACACGCAGGCGGACCGGGAAGTGAGCACCCTCCTAGCGGAGAAGTCGTGCGATCCACGCTGGGCGGTGCCAGTCAACTACAACGTCCGGCAGGACGAGCGAAGCCGGTTCTACGACGTCTACAACCAGATCTTCCCGCCGATGCCGCCGGACGATCCGACGTCGCACCGCTACATGCACTGTGTCGACGGGAAGAAGGGCTGGCAGCAGTGGCACAACAACGGTGACCGGACGACGCTCGACAACCCCGAGTGGCGGGCGCGGATCGCCGAAGTGGTCGAGATCACCGACGGCGGGGCGATCAAGCTGACGCTCGAGTCGGCGATCCGCCTGGCCTATCTCAACTCGCTCGATTGGCAGGATCAACTCGAGACGCTCTACCTCTCGGCCCTCGACGTGAGCACGGAGCGGTTCCGGTTCGATGTCCAACTGTTCGGCGGCAACGACACCGCCTACGCCAACCGCGGGCCGCTCAATGCCGCCGGCGCCTCGACGACGTGGGCGACGGCCACGAACCTCCGAGCACGCCGATACTTCGCCAGCGCCGGCACGATGGTCGTCGGCGTCGTCAATTCGATCATGTGGCAGTTTGCCGGGCCAGACAAATACACCAACGTGTCGCTGGTGAACTTCAACTTCGTCCAGCCTGTCCTCCAACGCGCCGGCCGGTCGATCGCGCTGGAGCCTTTGACGATCGTCGAGCGGGCGCTCCTGGCGAACCTCCGCACGCTCCAGTTCTACCGTCAGGGCTTCTTCCTCCAGGTGGCCTTCGGGGCCGGCACGCCGCAGCAGCTCCAGCGCCGCGGCGGCTTCTTCGGCGGCACCGGCTTCACCGGCTTCACCGGCACGGGCGTCGGTGGCTTCGGCAACATCGGCGGCGTGTTCTTCGGTGGCAACGGCGTCGGCCTCCAAGTCGGCGGCGGTGGCACCGGCGGTGCAGGCTTCGCCGGCGGTGGCGCCGGCAACGTCGGCGGATTCTTCGGCCTCCTCCAGACCCGGCAGCAGATCCGCAACGCCGAGCAGAATCTCTTCGCCCAGGAACGGGCCCTCGCCCTCCTCGATGCCAACCTCGAGGCGGGCCTCGTCGGCCTCGATCAGGTCGATCAGCTCCGACAGAGCGTCGAGACCGGCCGGGCGGGGCTCCTTCAGGCGAAGACGTCGCTTACCAACCAGATCGAGGCCTACAAGGTCAACGTCCTCTGCCTTCCCTCCGACACGGCAGTGGCCCTCGACGAGACGTTCATCAAGCCGTTCCAGTTCATCAGCCCCGAGCTCCAGAAGCTCCAGAACGACTTCGGCCAGTTCCTCGCCACCTGGTCGTTCGGCGACGAGGAGAATCTCAAAGAGATCGATGACCCGCGCGTCGACGAGGCGCTCCGCGACGCCGAGGAGATCAAGGCCCCGGTGGCCAAGGGGGCCGCAACCGACGACGGCGATCCCGGTGATCGGGCCGCCGCCACGGACGGCGAACCGGCGAAGGCATCCGTTGCGGACGACGATGCGCAGCAGGACGACGACGGAGCCGGGAAACGGGGCTCGGAAACGGCCGACGCCGACGCCGAGACCGACGCCGAGACCGAGGCGGAGGAGGACGAGTTCGACGAGAAACTCGTCGCCGAGAGCGTGGCCCGGCTCGCCGATCTCAGGAAGCGGGTCGAGGAGCAGTCGAAGGCGGTGGGCGCTGACTTGGCGCTAGCGCGGACGAACGCTGCCGGCAGGCTCGCCGGGATGCGGCCCAACGAGCGCGACACGTTCGTCCGGGAGATGAAGCTCCTCGACGACGATCTCGCCAAGCTCGTCGAACGGGCCCGGCGGGCGGAGGCGGAGATGGAACGGCTTCGCGATAAGATCACGCCGGAAAACCTCCGTGAGACCTCCGACAAGTTCGTCAAGCTCGTCAGCGACGTTTCCGGGGCGGTCGACGAGATGTCGCTCATTCAGGCGCGGGCCCGCATCGAGGCGGTGACGATGGACGTCGAGCCGCTCGATCCCGACGTCGCCTTCGAGATCGCCCGAGCCAACCGTCTCGATTGGATGAACAACCGGGCGGCGCTGGTCGATCAGTGGCGCCTCATTCAGTTCAACGCCATGTCGCTCCTCGCCGGGCTCGACGTCGTCGTCGATGGCGGCTTGAACACCGTCGGTAACAATCCGGCGAAGTTCCAGACGCCGACCGGCTCGATGTCGGCCGGTGTCCAGTTCGATGCCCCGTTCACCCGGCTCACCGAGCGCAACAACTTCCGCCAGGCGATCCTCGACTACCAGCAGGTTCGCCGGCAGCAGATCCAGTACGAGGATCGGATCAAGCTGGCGCTGCGGCAGTCGCTTCGGCAACTCGATCTCGACAAGCGCAACCTCGAGACCCAGCGCCGCGCCCTGATCATCGCCATCCGCCGCGTCGATCAGACACGGCTCGCGCTCAGCCAGCCGGCGCCCCCGCTGCCGGCCCCGGGCCCGACCGGCATCGTCGATGTCACCGCCGGGCAGCTCGGCCCCACCGCGACGCTCAACCTGATCTTCGCCTACAACGACTTGCGGAGCACCCAGGACGCCTTCACGAGCATCTGGATCAACTACTTCGCCACCCGGGCCTCGCTCTCCCAGCAACTCGGCGTCATGCAGCTGACGGATGACGGGATGTGGGTCGACGCCCCGTTTGCCTGCGCTGAACGGGCCTCGGAGGACGAGCTTCCCCTCCCTCCGGCGGTGCCAGAGGAGTGGCTCAAGCATCTCGAGGAGATGGACGCCCCGCAGGCGGTTCCGGCCAAGGAGATGGTTCGTGGAGTGACAGGCCCGGGCTCGGCCGGGAAACTCCCCGCTCCTCCCGCTCCCCGTCCCAACGTCGAGGCCGAGCCGATCCCGTCCCCGTCCGACGACGAGGCGACGGAGCCAGAGGACCCCGCCGCACCGGCCTCGGCCACAGCCCCCGGAGCCTTGAGAATCCCCGGGGGTGCCGGAGCCAAGGCGAGTTCGGCGGCGGCCCGGATTGCCAACGGATGGCGGGCTCGGAAGGCCGAGTCGGCGCCAAAGCGGATAGAATGACGGTAGACCCCGGCCAGACGGGCGTCGGATGGATGGCAGGAACGGACCCGAGGAGGGGTGGCATGACGATGAGCACCGGCCAGCAGGATCGTGCTACGACCCCAGCGGCCCCCTCGAGCGGCGCCGATCTCAGCGCCATTGCCGGGATCCTCGGCGATCCAATCGCCGACAACGTCGCCCCGGAGGCCCCCCGCCGCGGCTGGCGGATCCCCTGGCGGACGCTGATCTTGCTGGGCGTCCTTGGCGGCGGTGCTGCGGGCGCCCCGTGGGTGCTCGCCCACATCGGCCGGGGGAGCAATGCCAATCCCCTCGCCGCCCTCCCGGCGCACACCGTCGAGCATGGCGACCTGACGATCTCGGTCACCGAGGACGGCAGCATGGTGAGCGACGAGAACGTCGACGTCGTCTGTGGCGTCGCCGGCGGCGCCACGATCATCTGGCTGATCGACGACGGGTCGCGAGTCACCGAGGGGACTGAGCTGGTCCGCCTCGACAGCTCGAAGCTCTCCGAGGATGTCTCGGCGCAGAAAATCGCCTTCGAGAAGGCCCGCGCCGCCAACATTCAGGCAGAGAAGGATTTCGCCGCCGCGAAGATCGCCGTCGAGGAGTACACCGAGGGGACGTACAAGAAGGAACTGCGGAAGGCCGAGTCGGACGTGTCGGCCGCAAAGGAGCGGCTCCAGTCGACCCGCAACCAGCTCGAGCATGGCGAGCGGATGTTCCGCAAGGGCTACATCACCCCGCAGCAACTCGACGCCCAGAAGGCGGCTGTGGAGCGGGCCGATCTCGACCTCGGCACCGCCGAGATTTCCCTCGACGTCCTCGAGCGGTTTGCCAAGCCGAAGATGATCACGGAGCTGACCAGCAAGCGGGATGCGATGGAGGCGAAGCGCGACAGCGAACGGGCATCGCTGGAGCTGGAGAAGGCGAAGCTCGATCGGCTCAGCGCGCAGCTCTCCAAGTGCACGCTGAAAGCCCCCAAGGACGGCCTCGTGATCTATGCCAACGAGCGCAACCGCCAGGCCGAGACGGAAATCAAGAACGGCGCGAAGGTGAACGAGGGGACGACGATCATTCGTCTTCCCAACCTCTCCCGGATGCGCGCCGACGTCGAGGTCCACGAGGCGAAGGTCGACAAGATCCGCACCGGCATGGCGGCTCGCGTCAGGCTGCAGGGGCGCGAGTTCGAGGGGACGGTGACCTCCGTTGCCAACCGGCCGCAGTCGAATTGGATGTCGACGGCGAAGAAGTATGTCGTCCAGGTGCGGATCGACGGCGAGCCGCAGGAGGTGCGGCCGGGGGTGACCGCCGAAGTGGAGATCATCGTCGCCGACCTCAAGGACGTGATCGCCGTCCCGGTAGCGGCCGTGATGGAGAAGCGCGGCCAGTACTTCTGCGCCGTCCGCAAGGGGGAGGTGATCGAGCGGCGCGCCGTCACGCTTGGCCTCGGCAACGACAAACTCGTCAACATCACCGAGGGGCTCGAGGATGGTGACGCCCTGATCCTCAATCCCCGCAAGGCGCTCGGCGAGGACGCGGTGGAGGAGACCGGCCCCGGTGATGGCAAGCGTGGTCCCAAGGGGCCGGGCGGGCCTCCGGGGGCTGGTGGCCAGGGGGGGCCCGGAGGCGCGGCCGGCGGAGCGCCAGGGCGTGGCCCGGGTGCGCCTGCTGGAGCGGCCGGTGGGCCCGGCGGAGCCCCAGGTGCTGCCGCGGCGGCTTCGGGCGGCCCTGGTGCGGCAGCAGGGGAGGCTGGTGCAGGTCCGACCGGCAAGGGGGAGCGGCCGGCGGCGCCCGGCGGAGCGCCGAAGCAGCCGTAACGAGCCGGTTGTCAGGGATGGAGTCGAGAGACCTGTCGGCCTGCCGAATGTGCGGGGGATGATTTCCTCCGGGGAAGAGACCTTTGAAGTTCCTCCAGCAACTCCGCCTCGGCTTCCGCAGCCTCCTGCTGCACAAGCTCCGTTCGGCGCTGGCTGTGCTTGGCATCCTCATCGGGGTCACGGCCGTGATCTGGCTCGTGGCGATGGGGGAAGGGGTGAGCTATCAGGCCCAGCAGCAGATCAAGGATCTCGGGGCCACGAGCATCATCGTCCGCAGCATCAAGCCGGCGGAGGAGTCGAGCCGCAGCGACAGCAACGCTCGGATGGGCATCTCCTACGGCCTCCTCCGCGAGGACTTCGAGCGGATCGTCACGAACGTGCCGACGATCGGCCGGGCCGTGCCGATGCGCGAGATCAGCCGTGAGGTGCGCCACCGCGAGCAGTTCATCGACGGCATGGTGATCGCCTGCACTCCCGATTACTTCGGGATGAACCGGCTCAAGATCGCCCGCGGCCGGGCGATCTCCGAGATCGACATGACGTCGTATGCCAACGTCGTCGTTCTCGCCCACGAGGCAGCCGTGAAGCTGTTTCCGATCGAGGATCCGCTCGGGCGGGCCGTGCAGATCGGTCAGGAGTTCTACGTCATCATCGGGGTGGCGGCGGAACGCTCGGCGGCCGCGGCGATCGGCGGGAGCCTCGACGCCCGGCAGTACGACCGTGACGTCTACATCCCCCTCACGACCTTCCGGGTCCGGATCGGCGATCGTGTCTTCACATCGCGGGCCGGGTCGTTCCAATTGGAGACCGTTGAGCTGACGCAGATCACGGCCATCGTCGACGACATGAAGGAGGTCGACTCCACGGCCGACATCATCCGCGTTCTCCTCCAGCGCTACCACAAGGTGGTCGATTATGCCATCGTCGTGCCGAAGGAGCTCCTCGAGCAGGC
>CAMCCR010000087.1 GCA_945873085.1 Candidatus Kuenenia stuttgartensis
CGCGCCTCACTTCGCCCTGAAGAGCTTGAGCACGATCCCGGCCACGTCGCGGGCGTGGAGGGGCTCGGAGCCAATCACGTCGGGGCGGGAGCAGATGAGGATCGTCTCGTGGGGATCATCGGCGTCGATCGCGCCGTGCGAGCCCTTGACGAGATTCGTGTCGAGCGGGATCCCGAACGGCATCCCCGGCGGCGGCGGGGCGGTGCGGTCGATGAACATCTCGAGCGGGTCGTAGCCGGGCTTCTTGTGGATGTCGATCGTGCGAGCGAAGGTTGGCGCCTTGTTGACGTCGACCCACCACGGATAGGCAAACCAGGCCTCCGGCGTGCTCTCGAGCACGACGTCGCCACAGTGGCTGGCGAGCGCCGGGACGGGGGTGTCAGAGAGCGCCGCGCCCACGAGTGCCGTGCCAGAGTAAACCTGCTTCACGCCGCGACGGTTGTCGAAGAGGGTGTGAATCTGCTGCACGAGCCGATCGCGCTCCTCACGCGCCAGGCCGAGCTTGAGAAAGACATGGGCCACCTGGTGATCGGCCAGCGCCCAGGCCCGGCTCTTCTCCATGTCGATCAGCTCCCCGTCGGGGGAATCCTTGACGACGAGCAAGCCGACATCGCGGAGGATGCGGTTGATGAAGACGGCGTGCGTCACCGGGCGGATCCGGTATTCGCCCGCCACGACGACGACGAGATTCTCCACGCCCACGAGCCTGCCATACTCCTCGACGAGGGCCCCGATCTCGGTGTCGAGCTCGCCGCAGGCGGCGTGGGCGGCGTCGCTGTCGGGCCCCTGACGCTGCGCGGCGTAGTCGAGGTGGGGGAGATAGACAACGGCCAGATGCGGGGGCGCTTCCTTGGCGGCGGCGAGGAAGCTCTTCGCGATCCAGCGCGAAGAATCGATGCCGGCAAGTGGGCCCCAGAACTTGTGGAGGGGGAAGTCGCCGAGGCTTTCGCGGAGGCTCGCGTAGAGCGGCTCCGGATTCGTGTGGCACCACATCGTCTCGGTGCCGTCGGGGTTGTGCTTCGGGGCCGGGAGGCAGACGAGATCGGCCGTGGCGTGCTTCGACTGGAGGATGAACCAAGCCGCGGTGCGGAGCTCCGGTCGGCTGGCCTTGAGGCGATCCCAGATCCTCGGGATCCGGTGGACCGAGTCGGGGCTGATCCACATTTCGAGCTCGTGCTCGTCGCGGTCGTAGACGCCGTTGGCGACGATTCCGTGCTTCCTTGGCGTGCCGCCGGTGGTCAGCGTGGCCTGCACCGGGCAGGTGACGGCGGGGAAGCAGGGAGCGAGCGGCACCTTTCCGCCGAGTGCGGCCAGGGCGGCCACGACCGGCATCCGGGCGAGGTCTTCAGGCCGCAGCCCCGGCACCGAGAGGAAGAGGACATGGAGCGGCTGGGGGTCGGCGGCGTCGGTCATCTGTAACTCCGGGGAGAGTGAACGGTGGCTGGGGGAAGATGGTGGGCGAGAAAGGAAAACGACTCGCGGGCGGTGTCGAGCCAGCGGTGGGACTGGCGGGGAAGCTCGACATGGAGACCCCCGTCATAGCCGCCGGCGGCGAGAAGCGGGAGCAGGGCGGCAAAATCGACGTCGCCAGCCCCGAGGGGGAGATGATCGTGGCGGCAGGCGAGCATGTCGTCGACATGGACGTTGACGACGTGGGGGACGAGCGGGGCGAGGGTCGCAGCCAACGGCCACTCCCCCATGCACTCCAGGTGGCCGAGATCGACAGAGAGCCCGAGGCATGGCGGATTGCCGAGGCGGTCGCGGAGCATGGCCCACCGGGCAATCGTGTCGATCACCATCCCCGGCTCCGGCTCGAATCCCAGCCGCACGCCACGCTTCGTCGCCCGCTCGATGACGGGCCTGAGGCCTGTGCAGAGCCGGTCGAGGATGGTCGGCTCGTCGGCCGCGTCGCGCCCCACGCCCGACCAGAGGGAGAGGCAGGGAGCGCTCGGCTCGGTGGCTGACCTAGCGCCCGAATTGGCGTTCAGTTCGGCGGCGAGATCGACCGCCGCGAGCAGGAAGTCGACGCGGCGCTGCCGGGCGGAGGGATCGGGGGAGACGAGCGTCGGCTCGTGCTTGTGGAGGGGATCGAGGAGATGGCGGGCGCCTGATTCGATAACGCAGGCCATCCCCTTGGCGCTGAGGAGCGAGCGCCAGTGGTCGATCTCGGCGGAGAGGCCGGCGAGGCTGCCTGTGGCTATTTCCTCGAAGAGACCGTGATCGGGGGTGAGCGCCAGCGACCGGTAGCCGAGGTCGGCGAGGATCGCGACGGCGTCGGCCGGTGGCACGTCGCCGATGCTGTTGGTGCTGAAGCCGGGGCGCATGGCGGCGGCGGATGCCGGTCAGGTGGGGGGGATGAAACGCCGCAGGAGATGGAACGGCGCGAGGAGGGCGAGGATCACGACCGCCCAGGGCTCGCCGCAGACGGAGAGCACGAGGATCGCGTCGAGGGTGATCAGCGACATGATCGCATTGCCAACCGCCGCACGGACAGCGTGCGGCACGGGGTTGAGGACGCCAGTGGCAGCGCGGAGGAGGATCGATGCCGACACCATCGACCAGAGGACGGCCCAGGCGGTGAGCCGGTCGACCGCCATCCCGGGCTGGATCGTGCCCGCCCAGGGGATCGCGCCGGTGGAAGCCCGGACGCCGAAGAACGCACCACAGCCGGCAAGGGCGAGCCCGAGGGCCATCACGGCCGTGGCCCGCCCAAGCGCCGCTCTCCTGCTCGTCGTCGCCTCGTCGCGGGCGTAGAGCGTAATTCCCGCCACATAGACGGCGATTCCCACCGGGATCAGCCAGTGGGGCGGAAGCAGCGGGCCACCGGCGGCCGACATTCCCAGGAGCCAGTTGAGACCCCGGCAGAGCCCCATCACGGCCGGGCCGAAGGGGGTGCCCTTCGCATGCCGATCGTAGGTCCAGATCGCCGCGGTGAGCCCCGCCCCGACAAGCGCCGGCGCCGGATACCCTGAGGCGAAGGCCGCGCCGCAGGCACAAACTCCAGCGAACGCCAGCAACCCCTGGCCAACGAGTGCCGCCGTCTTCACGTCGATCTGACCGGAGGGGAGCGGTCGCTCGGGGCGCTCGACTGAATCGAGGGCGACATCGAAAACGTCGTTGAGCACCATCCCGGCCGCATAGAACGCCCAGCCCGCTGCGGCGGCGAGGAGCATCGCCGGCCGGGCGTGCAGCGTCGTCAGGCCGGCGACGACGAGATAGCCGGCGAGGACGTCGGCGATCGCCGTGAAGTGATTCGGCAGCCGCAGGAGTCGTGCCCAGGCGAGCAGGTGCCCCATGCGCGTCACCCGATCGCCACGCCGGCCCGGCCGGCACTGGCCTGGAGGTATTCGCGAGCGGCCTTGGCGGCTTCGTCCGGCTTGGCGCGGTTGGGATAGAGCTCGACGGTCACCCAGATGTCGGGCGTGTGTTCGGCGATGGCGCGGAACACCCCGTCGAAGTCGATCGCCCCGTCACCGGGAACGAGGTGGTGGTGAACGCGGGTCGCGGCGATGTCCTCGAAGTGGTAGTGCTTCGTGTGGGGCTTCATGATCGGCACCCACTCGGCCGGATCCTCGGAGACGCAGTAGGCATGGCCGATATCGAAGTTGAGGCCGAGGGCAGGGTGATTCACACGCTCGGCAAACTCGAGATACTGCCCGAACTTTTCGATCAATAGCCCCGGCTCCGGCTCGACCAGGAGCGTCACCCCGACTTCCGCGGCGACGTCGAGGACCGGCATGATCTCGTCGTAGAAGATGTCGGTGGCCTGGGCATAGGTCTGCCCCTCGGCGACCTCGCCACCGGGCTCGGTGGAGATCGTCTTGGCGCCGAGTTCGGCCGCAAGGCGGAGGGCACGCTTCGTGTGCTCGCGGCGGATCGCTCGGTAGTGGCGATCGGGGTCGGTCCAGCCGGGATGCCAGTAGGGCTGCCGGGGATCGGCGATGGCGTTCATCATGAACGCATTGATGTTCGAGATCTCCAGGCCCGACTCGGCCAGCGCCCGGCGGATCGAGTCTTTCTGGACGCCGAGCAGGCCGGCGGGCCAGGCGTGGGGGACGTCGGCGAGGAGCTCGATGCCGGAATAGCCGAAGCTGGCGATCCGGCGGATTGCCTGCTCAACGGGGACGTCGAGGTAGGCGTTGGAGGAGAAGGCGAGGGAGAGGGGCATGATGACTCCGAGCGTGTGGGGCGGACCGGCCGACAGGCCATGGCTCCCCCCGCGAAGCACGCCAGTCTAGTTTCCCGTCGGCCAGAGAACGAGGTGGCGCTCGATCCAGGCCGGGCGGAGCGGCAGACGCTCGAGTTCCGTGTAGACCATGGCCGAGGGATTGGCGTCGCAGGCCTCCATCAGCCGCACGTGTCGCGCCACGGCCGGGTGCCGGCCGATCGAGGGGAGAACGACGAGCCAGACGGCCGCAAGAATCGCCGTGGCGAGGGCGAGCCGGAGCCCGGGGGGGATCGTGGGGATGCCGGAGGGACGTGTCACGGCGACCCCCCCTGCCGGAAGAGCCAGCCGAACGTCAGGCTCGCCATCGCCAGCGAGAGGGCGAGATTGAGGGCTTGGCCTAGGCAATAGAGGATCAGCGGCCGGCCGCTGGCGAGCGTCGGGGCAAGCTCGCGGAAGATCGTCTGCAGGCCCATGCAGACGAAGCCAACGCAGAACAGCCAGCCGCGCAGCCGCGACGTGAATCCCTGGATGGCGCCATCGACGAGGAGCGCGAGCTCGGGCGACGCCGTGAACAGCGCGGAGCAGACGATCGACGTGCCGATGAAGCCGAGGATGAACTTCGGAAACCGGCGCCAGGCCTCGGACACGAGTGACGTCTTCGGCCCGGCCGCATCGCGGTCGACCCAGCCGGCCCAGTAGACGGCGACCGCGAAGGCGATGATCCCGATCATCGAGTTCTGGATCATCTTCACCGTCGCCGCCACCTCGGCCGGGCGCTTGTCATCGAGCTCCTTGCCGAGCATCTCGCCGGCCGCCACCACCGCACCGGTGGCGTCGATCGTGCCGCCGAGCCAGGCGCCCCCGACGATCGGATCGATCTCCGCCCAGCGGATGAACGGCGGCATCACCACCATCATTGCCACGGTGAACAAGAGCGAGAGCCCGATCGCCAGCGAGAGCTCTTCCTTCTTCGCCTTGCAGGCGGCGCCGGTGGCAATCGCGGCCGACACGCCGCACACCGACATGTCGGCGGAGATCACCATGCAGAGGCTTTTTGAGGGGATCTTCATCCAGTGGACGCCGAAGAGATACGTGACGACGAGCACGATCGGCGTCACCACCCAGCTCGTCAGCAGCCCCGGCAAGCCGAGCTCGAGCAGCCGGCTGAAGAGAACCTCCGCCCCGAACACGACCAACCCGGCCTTGATGAGAAACTCCCCCTGGAGTGCCGGCTCGAGCCACTTCCCCACGCCGATCGTGTTGCCGATGACAAGGCCGACGAGCAGCGCCCAGAGGGGGTATTCGAGGTTGTAGTAGTTGATCACCTTCTGCGCGGCCATCAGGTAGGCCAGGCCCCCGAGGAGCGCCAGGAGGCAGGCGCCGGGGAGGACCGCCGCGACAGACTGGCCGCGGAGGAGCGTGCCGGCGGCGAGGATGCCGACGACCCACGCCATTCCGAGGAGGATCGGAATCGCGACCGGCTTGACCTTCGTCGGGTCTTTCTTGTCAACGACGACGAGGGCTTGCTTTGGGGCGTCGCTCCATGTCTGCGGCTTGTCGATCGTGGCGGCGAGCCGATTCGGCCAGCCCTTCGGGAAAGCCTTGCGGCTGGCCGCATCCTCGGCCGGCCGCCCGCTCCAGCCGATGGCGAGCGCCAGCGCCACCAGCGCCACGCCGATGACGATCGCGGCGATGTCCTCGTGGAAGCCGCGGCGGGGGAGGACAACACCGGAATCAGCTGCCATTGAATCCACTCCTTGGGTTCGACTTCGCCGCCAGATCGTCCACCTCAGCTCGAGGCGCTCCGGTACTTCGAGAGCGCGGTCTGGAACACCCAACGCGAAATCAGCAGCGCGGCCCCGGCGGCGAACACCGTTCCGGCCACCATCATCCCCCCCTGCTCCGTCAACGGCTGGGCGATGACCCGCGCCGGCACGTTGACGACCAGGAGGATCGGAATCACGAACGTGCACAGGGCCCGCAGTGGCCCCCCCCAGGGGCCGGAGTAGATCTCGGCGGGGTAGCGGGAGAAGTTCGTCAGATAGAACCAGAAGTCGTAGAGGCTCTGGTTGCGGCCGAGATGGATCGTCGCGGCGGCGAGCATGATCACGAGGCTGTAGAGAATCGCCACGCCGCAGGCGATGAGGAGCGGATAGAGGAGGATCGCGATGGGATGCGGCGGCTGCGGGAGGCGGGGGATCGCCCAGCAGAGGAGCCCGACGCCGACGAGGCCATTGGCAAAGGCCGAGAAGTCGACCCGGTGCATCGAGAGGAGGAATTGGGCATCGAGCGGCTGGACGAGGATCCCGTCGAGCCCGCCGGTGCGGACCATCTCCGTCAGCTCCTCGGCGCTTGGCATGAAGAGCGCCTGGACGATCGAGTTGATGATCATGCCGGTGGCGACGAAGGCGAAGAACGGCTCCTTCGTCCAGCCCGTCCCCAGGCCGATCTCGGGGGTGAAGGTGAAGACGAGGAGGTAGAAGGCGAGATTCATCGCCATCCAGCCGAGGCTCGTGACGCACTCGAGGACGAAGTTCGCCCGGAACGTCATGTCGCGGACGAGACAGGCCCGCGCGAAGGTGAGGAAGATCGAGAGGTAGCGGGTCACCAGAGCGCTCCTTAGCCGCCGAAGGCACTGTAGCGCCGCGTGCCACGCCACCAGGCGATCCGGCAGGCGACGATCATCACCACCACCCACGCCGCTTCCACCAGGAGCGACCGCACGAGCTCCGCCCCCTGCACCTTCCCCAGCCACACCGCCGCCGGGAAGTAGGCGGTGTATTCGAAGGGGAGGAAGCGGACGACATCCGCCACGCTCACGCCGGCGACGCCGGTGGGGATGCCGCGGAGCATGTCGAGGGGAAACATGTGGCCGGAGAGCATGTACTGCACGAGCATGTAGGCGAAGACGATGCTCGACACCTCCAGGAACCAAAATCCGAGCATCCCCAGCGTCGCCTCCATGAAGAATCCGAGGAGGAAGGAGAGCACCAACGAGAGCGAGAAGGCCCCAAGCGTCGTCCAGTCGGGGATCGGCGGGAAGTATTCGCGGCAGAAGAGGAACACGCCGGCGAAGGGGAGGGTCGCCACGGCGTAGTAGACGAGCTTGTGGGCAATCCGCGCGGCGAGGAGGTAGCCGACGTAGTCGACCGGCTGGACGAGGTATTTCTTGATCGACCCGTCGCGGATGCTGCGGGCGATGCCACTGGCCAGGCCCGGCATGCTGGAGAAGGCGCGCGAGACCATCGTGAGGAGGTAGTAGGCAACGATGTCGTTGCGGGAGTAGCCGGCGATCGATCCCGAACTCGTCGCGCCGAACACGGCCGTCCAGAGGAAGACCTGCGTGACGATCGGGAGGAAGCGCATGAGCGTGCCGAGGACGAAGTCGCCACGGTAGACGAGCCGCTCCTCGAGGCAGATGACGAGCATCGTCCACCAGATGCGCAGCCCCTGAAGGCGGCGGGCGAGGAAGCCCGATGGCGCCGAATGGCTGGCGGCGGAGGTCATCGCGGGGCCCCCGTCGCGCCGTCGGTGCCGGCGGTGCTCCCCGACCGGAACATCTCGGCGACGATCTCCTCGAGTGGCACGTCCTCCACCGACACGTCGCGGACCCCCTGCCCGCGGAGGATTCCGGGAAGGACATCGGCGATCCGCGTCCGGTCGATCCGCAGGATCACCTGCGGCCCGCGGATCTCGCAGGGAAAGCCGAGGCGATCGATGGCGGCCCGGTCAGGGGGAGCGTCGAGGTCGAGGGTGACGATCTTGTGGGAGGTGAAGCGGTCGACGATCTGCTCCAGCGACCCGTCGTAGAGGATGCTTCCCTCGGTGACAACGACGAGCCGCTTGCACAGCGCCGCAACGTCCTTCATGTAGTGGGTGGTGAGGATCACCGTCATCTGCCGCTCGGCCTGAACGTGGGCGAGAAAGCGGTGGAGGGAGTGCTGGGCGACGACATCGAGCCCGATCGTCGGCTCGTCGAGAAACAGCACCTCCGGCTCGTGGAGGAGGGCGGCGACGAGTTCGAGCTTCATCCGCTCGCCGAGCGAGAGGTCGCGGACTGGCCTGAGGAGGAGCTTGCGGACGTCGAGGAGATCGACGAGCTCGTCGCGCGTCCGCTCGAACCGCGGCGTGTCGATCCGGTAGATCTCCTTGTGGAGTCGGAAGCTCTCGGCGGCAGGGAGATCCCACCACAGCTGGTTGCGCTGCCCCATGACCAGCGCGAAGCGGCGTCGGAAGTCGTCGGTCCGCTCCCAGGGAACGCTGCCGAGGACGGTGGCCGAGCCGCGGGTCGGGGTGATGATCCCGGAAAGAAGCTTGAGGAAGGTCGTCTTCCCGGCGCCGTTGGGGCCGAGCATGGCGACGAACTCCCCTTTTTCTACCCGGAGATCGACCCCTCGAAGGGCCTCGACAACCCGGCTTTTCCGGTTGAAGAGCCCCGTGACGCTCGCCATCAATCCTTCGGGCTTGTCGAAGACCCGGTACTCCTTGGCAAGCCCCCGGACCTCGATCACGGGCTCACCCGCCGCGGTCGGGGCGTCTGTCCGGGGCTGACTGGAGTTGTGCATGGCGGGAGTATAGGGGAAAACGTCCGATTCACCCGGAGAACCCCCCATGATCCGCGTTGGCCTCGGCCACGACACGCACCGCCTCGGGCCGGGCACGGCGCTCGTGCTCGGCGGGATCGCGATCCCGCACGACCGGATGGCCCTCGGCCACAGTGATGCCGATGTCCTCCTCCATGCCATCACCGACGCAATTCTCGGGGCGGCGGCGCTCGGCGACATCGGCGAGCTCTTTCCCGACACCGATCCGGCGAATCGGGGGCGGGATTCGGCCGGGATGCTCCGCGTCGCCGCCGACCGGGTGGCCGAAGCGGGGTGGCGGATTGTGAATCTGGATTGCGTGATCTTCGCCCAGCGCCCCAAAATCCTCCCGCACCGCTCCGCGATCCGCAGCCGTGTCGCCGTGGTCTTGGGAATCGACGTCGATCGGGTGTGGCTCAAGGCGAAGACGGGCGAGAAGGTCGGGCCGATCGGCGAGGAGCTCGCCATCGGCGCGGAGTGTGTGGTGTTGATCGAACGCGACTGAACTGTTCGGCCGAACGCGGCCGGACGAGTCGAAGACCAGCAAGCGAACAGCAAGCGAAGGACTGTCCATGGCGACGACCGAGGCGAAGAAGGCCCTGCCGAAGATCGAGGTTTACAGCACGCTCTCGCGCAAGAAGCAGGCGCTCGAGACAGTGCGTCCCGGCGAGGTGGGGATGTATCTCTGCGGGCCGACGGTCTACAAGCCGAGTCACATCGGCCACATGGTCGGCCCGGTGATCTTCGACACCGTCAAGCGCTACCTCGTCTACTCCGGCTGGAAGGTGACGTGGGTCGTGAACGTCACCGACGTCGACGACAAGATCATCGTCGAGAGCGCCGCTCGCGGCACGACGATGGAGAAGCTCGCCGAGGAGATGACCCGCGACTACCTCGACAATCTCGCCGCCCTCGGCGTGACGACGATCGACCAGATGCCGAAGGCGACCGAGCACATCGGCACGATCATCACCTTCATCGAGGGGCTGATCGCCAAGGGCTGTGCCTATGCCTCCGACGGCGACGTCTACTTTGACGTCACCCGTGACGCCGACTACGGCAAACTCACCAACCGCTCGGTCGACGCCATGCAGGGGGAGGGAGGCTCGACCGCCGAACGGACGCGATCGTCGGCCGACTTCGCCCTCTGGAAGAAGGCCAAGGCGGGGGAGCCCTCCTGGGAGAGCCCCTGGGGGCCGGGCCGGCCCGGCTGGCACATCGAGTGCTCGGCGATGTCGCGGGCAATCCTCGGTGAGCACTTCGATATCCATGGCGGCGGCCTCGACCTCATCTTCCCCCACCACGAAAACGAGATCGCCCAGAGCGAATCGCTCCACGACAAGCCGATGGCCACCTACTGGATGCACAACGGCCTCATGCAGGCCTCCGGCGCCTCAGGCAAGGTGGGGGGCCGTCCGCGCGGGAGCGAAGGCGGCGAGGATGTGGCAAGCCAAACAGCCACGAAGATCAGCAAGTCGACAGGCGCCGAGCCGTTCAAGAATCTCCTTGCCCGTCACCGTGCCGAGGCGATCCGCTTCCTCCTTCTCTCCACCCACTACCGCAGCCCGATCGCCTTCGGTGAGGAGCCGCTCGGCGAGAGCGCCCGCGCCATGGAGGCCTTCGAGCGCCTCTTCCAGCGCTTCGAGCGGCTCACCGGCACCTCCTTCTACGCGCTCGAGCCCCGCGACCGGCTCGCCGGCGACGCGGCGGTGGCGGCCGCCGGGCCCGACGTGACGGCCCTGAGGCAAAAGTTTCTCGAGGCCATGGATGACGACTTCAACACGGCGATCGCGATGGCGACGCTCTTCGATTTTGTCCGCGTCGCCAACAAGTTCATCGATACGCAGGGGATGGAGAAGCACTCCACCCCGGCCGATCAGGCGAGCCTGCGGGCGATGATGGAGGTGTTTCGCGAGCTGACGGGGGTCCTCGGGCTGTTCCTCGTCGAGCCCAAGGCGAAAACCTCCGGCGGCGACGATGATCTCGTCGGCAAGCTCATGGAACTCGTCATCGAGATCCGTGCCAATGCCCGGAAGGCGAAGGATTTCGCCACGGCGGATCTCGTTCGCACGAAGCTGACCGCCGCCGGCGTCGTCCTCGAGGACCGCCCCGACGGCACCGGCTGGTCGAGGAAGTCGTGAGCACCCCTTCCGCGCAATCCCCAATCGATGCCCTCATCGATATCCAGATCGTCGGCCTGGGGGAGATCCTCTGGGACGTCTTTCCCGATGGGGCGCGGTTCGGCGGAGCCCCGGCCAACTTTGCCTGCAGTGCCGCAGGCCTTGCCGCAGGCTCCGCACGAGTCTCCATGGCAGGCGCCGTCGGCCGCGATGATCTCGGCCGTAGGGCCCTCGCCGAGTTCACGGCACGCGGCGTCGACGTGGCGGCGGTGGCGGTCCTGCCGGAGCCCACCGGCCGGGTCGATGTGACGGTCGATGTGGCAGGCCATGCCTCGTACGTCTTCGCGCCCGACTGTGCCTGGGACAACGTGCCCTGGAGCGATAGTCTCGAGCGGCTTGCCGCCGAGACGTCGGCCGTCTGCTTCGGCACGCTCTCTTCTCGCGGGGCGACGTCGCGGGCCACGATTCGCCGCTTCATCGCTGCCGTCCCCTCCCCTGCCCTGCGGATCCTCGACATCAACCTCCGGCCGCCGTTCTGGTCGCCGGATGTCGTCCGTGACTCGCTCGCGCTTGCGAACATCGTCAAATGCAACGACGACGAACTGCCCGTGGTGGCGGAGATCCTCGGGCTCTCCGGCAGCCCCGAGGCGATCCTCCGGCAACTCGTTGATCGCCACGCCCTCCGCCTGGCCGCGCTCACGCGGGGGGCAAAAGGCTCGCTCCTCATCACCGCCGACGGCTCGGCAAGTGATCTGCCTGGCACGCCGGTGGATGTTGTCGATACCGTCGGCGCCGGCGATGCCTTCACCGCTGCGGTCACCCTCGGGCTTCTCGCCGGCTGGCCGCTCTCAAAGCTCCATGCCCACGCCGAACGTGTGGCGGCCTCTGTCTGCACGCAGCGTGGCGGCACGCCGCCGATCCCCGCCGATCTCTGGATCGGGTGAGGGTCCGTGAGCGGCCTGCGGCTGACTCCTCTGCCGAAGTCCAGCGATTTCTCGGTCGGTCTGTCGCCTGAATCGGGCACGCTGTGGCTGATGTGAGCGCGGGCGAAGAAACGCCACCGGCCGCGCGCCGGTTGATCCCGACATGACGGTGAAGTTCGGCGGAGATCGAGCGGGCGTGGTGTCGAGCCGGCCGCGGTTCCTTGTTTGTCGGTGTCGCTGGGCGTATGATCGCCACCAGTTCTTCGTATGGGGGATGCAGCGAGCGGTATTCCGGATCAAAGACCCGGAGGCCCTCGGACTGTGATCCGGTGGATCGTTCGACGATCCATGGGTGCGTCGCGACGCGTTTGTTGCGATTGATGTGTGCCTGCCACTCTGGCCGGCATTTCCGGCATTCGGTGGCTGTGGCCCCTTCGCTCCCTGGCCTCATGGCCTCCTGGGGGCTGCGGTGCAGCCATCACCCTGGAGGTGATCGATGGTAGCCCCCGTGCGCCCGCTTTTTGTCTCCACCTATCCCCCCGAGGCGTGCGGGCTGGCGACCTTCACCAAGGACACCGCCGATGCGGTCGATCTGGCTGCCGGGCAGGCCGTGTCGTCGGTCGCGGCGATCGAGCGGATTGCCGCCATCCCCACCAGCGATCCGCGGGTGACGCACGTCATCGACAACCGTCGCCCCGAGGCCTATGCCTTCGCCGCCGAGGTGGCCAACGACGGCCCCTGCGATGTCGTCAATCTCCAGCACGAGTTCGGGCTCTATCCAGGCGACTGGGGCTGCCGGATCCTCGACTTCGCGGCGGCCTGCACGAAGCCGATCGTCACCACCTTCCACACCCTCCTTCCGCAGCCCGACGCGGCGCCGCGGCGGATCGTCCGCGAGCTCGCAGCGCGGAGCAGGCGCGTCGTCGTCATGACGCAGATCGCGGCCCGGTTGCTCGAAGAGCACTACGGCGTCGATCCCGACTCCGTGCGGATCATTCCCCACGGTGTCCCTCCGGTGCCGTTCGGCCGCGACGAAACCCTCAAGGAATCGCTCGGGCTCGCCGGTCGCCG
>CAMCCR010000088.1 GCA_945873085.1 Candidatus Kuenenia stuttgartensis
GGCCGCTTCCGGATGTGGTACGACGGCCGGCGGGACTTACCGGTAGGCGCTCCGGCGGAGGGAGTGCCGAAGTCTGATCGCTCCGTCCGCGCGGTCGGCTACGCCGAATCGGTCGATGGCCTCACCTGGATCCGCCCGCAGGCCGAGCCGGTGTTCGGCGAGGATGCCGGAGGCGTCCATGTTGTCCGGATCGGCGCCACGCTCGTGATGACCTTCGAATCGCGGGAGGGCACCCGGCTCGCCACGAGCCCCGACGGCCTCACCTGGCAATCCCAGGGGCTCCTCGTGGATAGATCCGGCGCCGACGTCGACCGCTTCGGCCACGTCACGCCGTTTCTCCTTGTCGAGCCCGAGAGCATCTCGCTTTTCGCCGGCGCTGCCTCAAGCGCGTCGTGGGATCACAACCGGATCGTGCGGGTGCCATTGTCGGCGCCCCAACGGCAGCGTCTCGACCACCGATAGCCCAGCGGCTCGTCGTCGGGACCGACCGAAGCGCCGCGGCGACGTGCAGAGCAACCGATCGGCCCCTTTTCCGGCGGAGTCGCATCTGGCCGGAGGCGGCAGGTGTATCCTCACGTTTCAATCCTCCGGCCTCGGGGGCTCGTGGCAGAGATGACTTTCTGCGACGTCAGGCAGGATCTCCATCCCCGTCACCATCAAGGGAAAAACGATCGTCATGAATCACAGCAGCCCCCCTCCGCTGCACCGGCTTCGATCGATGGCACCGCCGGCATGGCGGATTCCGGACGCGATGAACTGGCAGGGCGATCCACACGCTTCGCTGCGGCGATGGTGGATGGCCTCCTCGTCTGTGCGATCCTCGTCCCGATCAGCATTGCAACCGGATACAACGACCGCAACGAGGCCGACCAATTCCGGTTCCTCGAAGAAGTTGCCATGTTGATGCTCGGCCGCCCCCCATTCCCGCCTGAGGCTCCGTTGCGCCTCGATTCACAAGCACTCAAGTCGCCTCCCCTACGGGAGTTGGGGTCGACAAGGAATTACCCTCCCTCCCGAGAATCCAGACCATGAATCCGTTCAAGGCCCCGATCCACGAAGCGGCCGAGCGAAGCCCCCACAGCCTCGTCCGCGCGCCTGCCATCGCGCTGATCATCGTAGCCTCGATCGCCCTCGTTTTCGGGATCCTCGGACTGCTCGGCGACGTCGTCCTGATCGCCTCGGGCGCCATTGCCGTGCTCGAAGCGAGAAATGAGGGGCCGATCTCCAAGGAGACCACCGTCGCCGTGCGGGTGATCTGGGGAATCCTGCTCCTCGTTGCCTCCTCCTTCGTTCTCTTTGGTGCGATCCGGATGAAGAATCTGAAAAGCCACGGTATCGCGAAGGCGGCTGCCATCGTGGCGATGGTTCCCCTCGTCGGTCCCTGCTGCCTCCTGGGGATTCCCTTCGGCGTCTGGGCGCTGATCACGCTGGAGAAGCCCGAGGTGCGGAATGCCTTCCGATAGCGGGCTATCGGGCTGCAGGGCTGGGGATCGGCTGCCGCGGACGGCCAAAGCCCTTCAGCTGATGCGGTGAAATGAGCCCCGCGCCGGCCACGTTCGGTGTGGTAGGCCTTGCCACCCTCCTGACACGTTCCTCGCCATGACCACCCCCTTCGAAACGCTTCTCGTGGCCTTCGAGATCCACGCGCCTGAGCGGATCCGGGCATCCTGATCGGCCGCAGGCTCCCGTGCGCTGCTACCGTGCCGCGTTCACGAGGTCGGCAATGTAGCTCTCCACTCCCTTGGCGACTCCTTCCGGGCCCTCCGCCGCGAGTTCGCCGACGCGGCGAACGAGCGCCGAGCCGACGATCGCGCCGTCGGCCACGCTCGAAAGGAGCTTGACCTGCTCCGGCGTGCTGACGCCGAAGCCGACGAGCACCGGCACGTCAGTCTTGGTCTGCAGCCACTTCACCCGCTCGACGAGCCCCTCGGGGAGATCGGTCCGAGCCCCCGTCACGCCGGCGACACTCACGCAGTAGAGGAAGCCCGTCGAACGCTTGGCGATCTCGGCAGCCCGCTCCGGCGGCGTCGTCGGCGTCACGAGGCGCACGAGGGCAAGATTCGCCCCCTTACAGGTGACGTCGAGGACGTCCGACTCCTCGAGGGGAAGATCGGGGACGACAAGCCCCGCAAGCCCCGCTGCTGCGGCGTCGTCGACGAAGCGATCGATCCCGCGACGGTAGATGATCGAATAGCTCACCATCGCCAGAATTGGCATCTTCACCCGGCCCGTCGCCTTCCGCACCATCTCGAAAAACTTCTCGAGCGTGAATCCCGCGGCGAGGGCCCGCGTGTAGGAGGCTTGGATGACCGGTCCATCGGCAATCGGATCGCTGTAAGGCACACCGAGCTCGCACACGGCCGCCCCGGCCCGGTCGAGCGCTTCGAGAACAGCGAGCGTGGTGTCGAGATCAGGATCGCCGGCAGTCACGAAGGGGGCGAGGGCCTTGCGGCCGTCCTTGGCGAGGGCCGCGAACGTCTTGGCAAGTGGCCCGGAGGACGGGCCTTTCGAATCGTGGTGGCTGGTCATGCGTGGGCCCCTCCGTTCTCGATGGATCGCAGCCGGGCGATCTCCGCCGCGTCTTTGTCACCGCGGCCAGACAGACAGACGACGATCACCTCCTCCTTCGGCCGGCGGGCCGCCTCCTTCACCGCCCAAGCGATGGCATGCGATGTCTCGAGGGCGGGGAGGATCCCCTCACGGCGAGCGACGAGATCGAAGGCGTCGAGGGCCTCGGCATCGGTGACGCTCGTGTATTCGACGCGCTTCGTGTCGTGCCACCAGGCATGCTCGGGGCCGACGCCGGGATAGTCGAGCCCCGCCGACACCGAATGGACGTCGGCCGTTTGGCCGTCGGGATCCTGGAGTACGTAGGAGAGGCTCCCATGAAGGATGCCGGCATTGCCGTAGGAGAGGCTCGCGGCATGGTCACCGGGCTTGGATGACCTGCCACCGGCCTCGACGCCGACGAGGCGAATCCCCTTGTGCTCGACCAAGGGATAGAACATGCCGGCGGCATTGCTCCCCCCCCCGACGCAGGCGACGACGCAATCGGGATCGCGGCCGAGTTCCTGCTGGCAAAAGACGAGCGTTTCCTGGCCGATCACCGACTGGAAATCGCGGGTGATCCGCGGGAACGGGTGGGGCCCGACGACCGAGCCGATGATGTAGTGGGTTGTCTCCACCGAGCCCATCCAATCGCGCATCGCCTCGTTGATCGCGTCGCGAAGGGTGCGTGAGCCGCTCTCCACCGGCCGGACCTCCGCCCCCATCATCCGCATGCTGCGGACATTCGGCTCCTGCCGACGAACGTCCTCAGCGCCCATGTAGACGACGCAGTCGAGGCCAAAGCGGGCGCAGGCGGTGGCGGTGGCGACGCCGTGCTGGCCGGCGCCGGTCTCGGCGATGATCCGCTTCTTGCCCATCCGCATCGCCAGCAAGCCCTGCCCGAGGGTGTTGTTGATCTTATGGGCGCCGGTGTGGCTCAAATCCTCGCGCTTGAACCAGATCTGGGCGCCGCCGGCGTAGGCCGTGAGCCGCTTGGCGAAGAGGAGGGGGAGGGGACGGCCGACGAAGGCGGCGAGGAGCTGATCAAGCTCGGCCTGGAAGGCCGGATCGGCCCGGGCCTCGTCGTAGGCCGCCTGAAGTTGATCGAGCGCGGCGGAGAGCGTCTCGGGGACGTAGCGGCCACCGAACCGGCCAAACCGGCCGTGAGCGTCGGGAACCTGCGAGATGCCACCGGCAGGAAGTGGAGGGGAGAGAGGGGAAGGCATCGGCGGAGGCTCCGGTGGGAAGCGCAGGGCAGAGGGAACGATCCTACGGCGTCGCCCGAGGGCCGCTGGCGACGCAACTCGCCAATTGTAGCCGCACCGGCAGGTGCTACCATCCACCGCCGCTGGTGCGTTGCGGCACCCCGCCGCAAGGAGCCTCCCGTGCCCGAACTCCCCGAAGTCGAGACGATGCGCCGCGGGATCGCGGGGCTTTGCGGTGCCCGGATCGTCGCCGCCCGCTTTCCCCAGGGCACCTGCCGCCCGCTGGCCATCGCCCCGCCCCCTACCGAGATCGCGGCACGGCTCGAGGGCCATCGAATCGTGTCGGTCGCCCGCTTCGGCAAACGGGTGGCGATCGAAGTCGGCAGGGAGGAGTCGGCCCCCCACTGGCTCGTCATCGAGCCGAGGATGACCGGGCTTCTCCTCGTGGCCGAGCCGCCGACGCCGAACCATGTCCGGATGGAGCTCGAGGTCGCCACGGGGACTGGCTCATCCGCGGGCGCGTGCCAAAAGCTCCTCTTCTGGGATCAGCGCGGCCTGGGGACGATCCGGCTCCTCGACGCGCGGGGGCTCGATCGGGCCTGCGGCGCTGCCAAGCTCGGCCCTGACGGCCTCGTCGTCACCGGCAGCGATCTCGCCGAGCGGCTGGGGGAATCGCGGCGGGGGGTGAAAATCGCCCTCCTCGACCAAAGAGCGGTGGCGGGCATCGGCAACATCTACGCCGCGGAGATCCTCCACCGCGCCGCGATCGACCCGCGCACCCCCTGCCACGCGGTCGCTGCCGGGGCGTGGGAGGCCGTCGCGCGGGCCGCGCGGGAGATTCTCGCCAGCGCCGTGGCCCACGAGGGCTCGAGCATCGGCGACGAGCTCTACCGCACCGCCGACAACCGCAAGGGGGGATTTCAAAAGCTCCATCGCGTTTACGGGCTCGCCGGCACCCCCTGCCAAGCTTGCGGCGCTCCGATCGAGCGCATCGTCCAGGCCCAACGCTCGACCTTCTTCTGCGCCACCTGCCAGCCCCGGTTTCGGGGCCGGAGACGGCGGGGCACGTCCCCCAAGCCACGCGCCGAGCGACTGGCCAAGCTGGTGAGGCGCAGCCTAGGAGCGTAGGCTCTTAGGGAATGGCTCCGATGCCGAATGCCACCGGCCGGGGTCAGCAAAGACCAAGGAGCACACCCGATGCCACGCCGTTCACTCCACCGATCGATCAGCCGCCGTGGATTTCTCACCACCTCAGGCGTGCTGGCGGCAGCACCGTCGCTCCTTGGGGGCGCCGGCCTCTTCACTGGCCCGACGCTCCTTCGGGCGGCCGAGCCGGCGGCGGCGAGCACCGCCGAGACGCTCGCCCAAGCCCTCCACGCCTCGCTGTCGCCGAGTCAGAGGGAGAAGATCTGCTTCGCGTGGGACTACGTTCATCCGAAGTTCGGCCTCCTCCGGTCGCGCGTCGGCAACAACTGGAACGCCACCGAGCCCGAGCTCAAGAGTGACTTCTACACGAAGGACCAAAAGGCGCTCACCCGAGAGATTTTCGAGCAGCTCATCCATCCGGAGTGGCATGCCCGCTTCGATCGGCAGATGGAGGACGACTGCGGCGGCTTCGGCCATGCCCAATCGATCGCCATGCTCGGTGAGCCCGGGAGCGGGAAGTTTCAGTTTCTCCTCACCGGCCGCCACATGACGCTTCGCTGCGACGGCGACTCCGAAGAGCACGTCGCCTTCGCCGGCCCGATCTTCTACGGCCACGACACCGGCGCCTTCAACGAACCGGCCGATCACGAGGGGAACGTCTTCTGGTCACAGGCCGTTGCCGCCAACCAGCTCGCCGCGATGCTCGACGGCAAGCAGCGCGAGGCGGCGCTCGTGGCCAAGACTCCGGCTGAGAATGCCGTCGGATTCCGCGGCGACGCGCGGCTCGACGGGCTTGCGGTCTCGGAGATGTCGCCCGATCAGCGCGGGGAACTCGAGCGGGTGCTGGGGCTGCTCCTCGAACCGTTCCGCGACACCGATCGGGCCGAGGCCCGCACCTGCCTGGCCGCGCAGGGAGGCCTCGATCGCTGCCGGTTGGCATTCTTCAGCGATGCCGACGTCGGCAGCGACGGCGTGTGGGACAACTGGCGGCTCGAAGGGCCTTCGTTTGTCTGGCATTACCGCGGCGCGCCCCATGTGCATGTGTGGGTGAACATCGCCGACACGCCGACCGTGGCAACCAACGCCTGACCAGCGTCCATCGAAACACACCATGAACGACTGCTGCATCGTCGGTGGCGGGATCATCGGTCTCTCCATCGCCAGGGAGCTCGCCGGCCGCGGGGTGAAGGTGAGGGTTCTCGCCCGTGGCCGCGGCGCCGAGACCACCTCCTGGGCAGCGGCCGGGATCTTTCCGCCAGCGCCGCTCCATGCCGGCATCTCGCCTGCCGATGCTCTCACGGCCTGGAGCGACAAACTCCACCGCCTCTGGTCGAAGGATCTCCGCTCCGAGACCGGCATCGACAACGGCCTCCTCTCGAGCGGTGGCCTCCATCTGGCCCGCTCGGCCGCAGGCCTCGAGCGACTCCGGACTGACGCGACACGGTGGCGTGGCAGGGGGGCGGCTGCCGACCTCCTCGACGCGCAAGCGGTGTTGGAGTGCGAACCGGCGCTGGCCGACGGCGCGGAGGCCGGGGAGATCCTCGGGGGGATGATGCTCCGTGAGGAGCAGCAACTTCGCCCCTCGCGCCATCTCGACGCCCTCGAGGCATCGTGTCGAAGCCGGGGAGTGGTCATCGAAGAGGCCGACGTCCGCCAGTTTGTCGTCAGGGGCACGAGGGTGGAGCGGGCGGTGACCACGACCGGCGAGATCACCGCCGGCACCTGGGTGCTTTCGGCGGGCAGTTGGACCGGCGGCCTGGCCGCGGCCTTTGGCCTCGCGCTCGACACCCGGCCGATCCGTGGACAAATCGTCCTCCTCCGCCTCCCGAGGCCGTTGATCACGCGGATCGTCAACCGTGGACTCAGCTACCTCGTCCAGCGTCCCGACGGCCGGCTCCTTGTCGGCTCGACGATCGAGGACGTCGGCTTCGATCCGACCACGAGCCCCGACACCGTCACCCGCCTCCTTGAGGTCGCCCGGTCGCTCCTCGGCGACCTGCCGGGAAGCGTCGTGGAACGATCCTGGGCGGGCCTCCGCCCGGGGAACATCGACGGCAATCCGACGATCGGCCCGATTCCCGACCTCGACAACGCCTTCCTGTCTGCCGGCCACTTCCGCGCGGGGCTCCACCAGTCAACCGGGAGCGCCGTCCTCCTGGCCGATCTCATGACCGGTCATCCGCCCCACCTCGACCCGGCGCCGTTCGCTCCGGGCCGCCCGCTCCCCCCGGCGGGGACAATGCCCCCTGAATCGACCGCCGATTATCTCGCCCGAACTGCAGCGTCGATCGATTGACACCCGTCACGGACGCTGGCCAACGCGGCGAGGCCCCTCACACTGCGTGCAGGTCGAGCCGGCGGTGAATCGTCTCGATGTCGGCGGGCGTCAGCTGCCGACCAGCCGACACGGTGGCCAGCTCGATGAGCCGGACGAGCGCGGCCGGGATTCCCGCGGTGATCTCGTGGCAGGTCCGCACCACGTCGGGCCCCACATCGCCCAGCCGGCTCTCCACGATCCGACCCGTGTCGGCCAGGGTCAGCGGCGGCACGATCGCCCGCAACCGCACGCGTGGGGCGATCCGGCTGTCGCGCCCGACGAGCGTCAGCAGACGCCCCCGCCCCGCGAGAACGACACAGCGGGCGCTCGCGCCCTGCGCCGTGACGAGGGTGGCACACGCATCGAGATCGTCAGGCATGGCCAGATGGGCATCGTCGACGAGGAGAATGCCGCCGATCGGCGCGTCTTGCTTGATCGCGTCAGCGAGCGCCGACGCGGTCCGGATCGGCATGCCCCCTGGCTGGCCAGCGCCGAGTTCGGCAGCCAGTCTGGCGAGAACGAGGCTCGTCCCCGCGCCGGCGGGGCCGCAGAGCAGGACGACCCCGGCCGGCTCCTCGAGCGCGAAGCGGATCCGGCCGAGCGCCGCCTCCTGGGCGGGGGTGAGGATCACCGGCAGCGACCGGGAGACGACCATAGTGGTTCACCCCGACACCAACGCCGTTTCGAACGTCAGCGCTTCGCCGATCACCGTCAGGCCGATCGCGGCAAGCACTTCGTTCCAGGCAGGGCAGGGGGGCTTGTCGGCACGGCGGACGAGCACCGCCGCATCACACCCCAGCGCCGCGCGTTCGACGGTGCGACGGCGGACAGGACCGGTGGTGAACCATGGCCCGGCATCGACGAGCACGATCTCCGCCGCGCGGGCCTCTTCCGCCTCGTCGATCGGCAGCAGGAGCGGGGCCTGGGCATGGATGGCTACCGACCGCCCGCGGCGACGCAGCACCTCGGCCACGCCGACAACGATCGTCGAGCGTCCCTCATTCCGCTCCCCGCCGGTGAAGGCAACCACCTTCACTCCGGCAAGCGCCGCCGATTCGATCGCCGCGGCGAGACTGCCCCACTCTGACGGCACGGCCTCGAGGAGACGGGCGACGACCGACTCTTCGGAAGTGGCCGATGCCTCGAGCCTTGGCCCCGGGGGCATGACAGCAGGAGGCATCGCCTGCGAAGTGTTGGGGGTGGCCGCCGGCGCGGCCGGATTGGGGCGCGGCTGCCGGGTGAGGAACGCGGTATCGAGCCAGTCGAGCGTCATCGGATCAGCCCCGCCTCCCCGTCCGGTTCCATGGCCACCGCTTCGCGATCACGATTCCCATCCTCCGCGGCGCGCCGTTGCTCCTCGCGCCACACCGCCGCCCAGAACATCCCGGCGACCACCGCGAGC
Source organism: Candidatus Kuenenia stuttgartensis (assembly GCA_945873085.1). GTDB lineage: Bacteria > Planctomycetota > Planctomycetia > Pirellulales > UBA1268 > QWOP01. Next base: position 8,618 of record CAMCCR010000088.1, read on the forward strand.
ACGAGCGTCGACACCGCCGGGAACCTGGCCCGGGGTGCCCGCGACCGCCCCGGGACGGCAGCCACGACCGACACCTGCGGCGATCCTGGCGCCGTGACGTCGGCCGCCGACAAGGCCGTGGTGGTCGCCACCGCCATGGACTCGACGCTTACCGCCGGATACGACGCCGTCGCGATCGGATCGAGTCGTGGAAACCTGGCGATCACCACCATCCCGAAAGTCTTCTCCCCGCAAGGCTCGCGAAGCGGCCACCCGCTTGGAAGGCGCGCCGACCGCCTGAGCCACCGCTTGAATCGGCATCCGCCCAGAGGGATCGAGCCTCGGGCCCTCGTCGGTCCATCGTCCCCGCGGAGCTCGGTCCTTGAGGGGGAGGCCACCGCGGCCATCAGACCCCCTCCGCCTCCCCATGCCCCCTGTTCAAGCCGCCTCGGGGGCACCGATCACCGCCACTCCCCGTGTCGCAGTATGCCCGGCCCCCCCAGTCGCCTATCATGACGCGTCCGGAAAAGTTCCCCTCCCACCGCACCACAGTCCCGGCGGCTTTTCGTCGCCGACCCCATCATGACCACGCTCCCCCGTGACGTCCGCCAGAAGGCCTTCCATGACCTCCTCGCCACCCGCATCGCCGTTCTCGACGGCGCCATGGGGACGATGGTCCATGCCCTCGGTCTCGACGAAAACGGTTTCCGGGGCGAAGCCTTCCGCGACCACCCGAAGGACCTGAAGAACTGCATCGACATCCTCGTCCTCACCCAGGGGGATGCGATCCGCGGGATCCACGCGGCCTACCTCGAGGCCGGAGCCGACATCGTCGAGACCAACACCTTCGGCGCCACCGCCCTTGCCTTGGCAGACTTCGGCCTCGAAGACCGGGTGCGGGAATTGAACCTCGCCGCGGCCAAACTCGCCCGCGAGGCCGCCGACGCCGCCACCGCGAAGACGCCCGACCGACCGCGTTTCGTAGCCGGGTCGATCGGACCGACCAACAAGCAGCTTTCGATCGCCGGCAACGTCAACGACCCGGGCCACCGCGACGTCACCTACGACCAGATGGTGGCCAACTACCGGACGCAGGTCGAAGCACTCCTCGAGGGGGACGTCGACGTCATCCTCGCAGAGACAGCCTTCGACACCCTCGTCCTCAAAGCCTGCCTGTTCGCCATCGAGGAGACCTTCCGCTCGACCGGTATCCGCGTGCCGGTGATGGCCTCGTTCACGGTCTTCGAGGGGGGAAGAACCCTCTCCGCACAGACGGTCGAAGCCTGTTGGATGAGCCTCTCCCACGCCGATCTGGTGAGCGTCGGGATCAACTGCGCCCTCGGTGCCGAGAAGCTGCGCACCCACCTGGCCGATCTCGGTCGAATCGCACCGCTCCCCGTCAGCTGCTACCCCAACGCCGGGCTCCCCAACGCCCTCGGTGGCTTCGACGAGACGCCAGCCTCGATGGCGCGGGTGCTCGGGGAATTCGCCCGCGAGGGATGGCTCAACATCATCGGCGGCTGCTGCGGTACGACGCCGGCGCACATCAAGGCGATCGCCGAGGCGGTGGGCAAACATCCGCCGCGTGTCCCCCCGATCGATTCCGAGCGCTCGCGCTATTCGGGGCTCGAGATGCTCGAGATCCGTCCCGAGAGCAGCTTCACGATCATCGGCGAACGGACGAACGTCACCGGCTCGAAGGCCTTCTCCCGGCTCATCCGCGAAGAGCGTTACGAGGAGGCCGTCGGCGTCGCCCGGCAGCAGGTGGAGAGCGGCGCCAACATCATCGACGTCAATGTCGACGAGGGGATGCTCGACGGCCCGACGGTGATGACGAAGTTCCTCACGCTCCTCTCGAGTGAGCCGGAGGTTGCCCGGGTTCCGGTGATGGTCGACAGCTCCGACTGGAAGGTGCTCGAGGCAGGTCTCAAGTGCCTCCAGGGCAAGGGGATCGTCAACTCCATCAGCCTGAAAGAGGGGGAGGAGGACTTCCTCCGGAAGGCGAGGACGGTCCGTCGCTACGGCGCCGCCGTCGTCGTCATGGCCTTCGACGAGGAGGGGCAGGCGACCGAAATCGAGCGCAAAGTGGCGATCTGCAAGCGGGCCTACCGGCTCCTCACCGAGCAGGCCGGATTCGCACCGCAGGACATCATCTTCGACCCCAACATCCTCACCGTCGCCACCGGTATCGAGGAGCACAACCGCTACGCCATCAACTTCATCGAGGCCACGCGGCTGATCAAGGAGGCGATGCCGCTGGTGAAGGTGTCGGGGGGGGTGAGCAACATCTCCTTCTCCTTCCGTGGCAATGACGCCGTCCGCGAGGCGATGCACGCCGCCTTCCTCTACCACGCCATCCGTGCCGGGATGGAGATGGGGATCGTCAATGCGGGGCAGTTGGCCGTCTATCAGGAGATCGATCCGCAACTCCTCGAGCGGATCGAGGATGTCCTCTTCGACCGCCGCCCCGACGCCACCGACAGGCTGATCGAGTTTGCCGAGCAGGTGAAGCACCGTGACCCCAGCGACGCTGCCAAGACCGACACCTGGCGCGACCTCGACGTCGAGGCACGTCTCCAGCACGCCCTCCTCAAGGGGATCGCCGACCACGTCGAGGCCGATGTCGAGGAGGCGCGGGGGAAGTATGCCGCGAGCCTCGAAATCATCGAGGGCCCGCTCATGAGTGGGATGCAGGTCGTCGGCGACCTGTTCGGGCAGGGGAAGATGTTCCTGCCTCAGGTGGTGAAGAGCGCACGGGTGATGAAGCGGGCGGTCGAATACCTCAAGCCATTCATGGAGGCTGAGAAGCAGGGGCAGGAGCAGACATCCCGCGGGCGGGTGCTCATGGCCACGGTGCGCGGCGACGTTCACGACATCGGCAAGAACATCGTCGGCGTGGTGCTCGGCTGCAACGGCTACGAGGTGATCGACCTCGGCGTGATGATCCCGGCGGCGAAGATCCTCGAGACGGCCCGGACAGCGAAGGTCGACGTCGTCGGCCTCTCTGGGCTGATCACGCCGAGCCTCGAGGAAATGGTGCACGTCGCTGAAGAGTTCGAGCGCGAGGGGCTGACGCTGCCGATCCTCATCGGCGGGGCCACGACGTCCGCCCGGCACACGGCGGTGAAGATCGCCCCGAAGTACTCCGGTGACATCATCCATGTGCTCGACGCGTCGCGGGCGGCCGGCGTCGTGGAGAAGCTCATCAATCCGGCCAGCCGGGAGGGCTTCTCCCGCGACAACCGTACCGCCCAGGCACGCGACGTGGAAAACTTCAAGCGGCGGCAGCAGGCGACGCTCGTGCCGCTGGCCGACGCCCGGGCGAAGCGCTGGACGACCGACTGGTCGACGGCGCCGATCGACGTGCCGTCGTTTCTGGGAATCAGCCGCCTCGACTCGATACCGCTTGCGGAACTCGTTCCCTACATCGATTGGTCGCCCTTCTTCCAGGCCTGGGAACTGAAGGGAAAGTTTCCTGCGATCCTCGATGACGTGGTGGTCGGAACCGAGGCCCGTAAGCTCCACGAGGATGCCCTCCATTTGCTCGATCGCGTCGTTTCCGAGGGGAGCCTTCAGGCCCGCGGCGTGTACGGCTTCTTCGCCGCCAATGCCGAGGGCGACGACATCCTCCTCTACACCGACGAGGCGCGGACGAAGGAGTTCGGTCGCATCCACACCCTCCGCCAGCAGTGGGAGCGAAAGGGACAGGACACCTTTCATGCCCTCGCCGACTTCGTGGCGCCGGTCGGGAGCGGTCGCAAGGACTACATCGGCGCCTTCGCCGTCACTGCGGGGCACGGATGCGAGGCCCTCTGTGCCGCCTTCGACAAGGCCCAAGACGACTATTCCTCGATCCTCGTCAAGGCGATCGCCGATCGGTGTGCCGAGGCGTCTGCCGAATGGCTCCATGCAAAAGTCCGCCGCGAATGGGGCTACGGCCGGGCCGAGGCCCTCTCCACCGAGGAACTCATCGACGAGAAGTACCGCGGCATCCGGCCGGCGCCGGGATACCCGGCCTGCCCAGATCACACCGAAAAGCTGGCCCTGTTCGATTGGCTCGGGGCCAGGGAGGCAGCGGGAATGGACCTCACCGAGAGCTTTGCGATGACCCCGGCGGCGAGCGTCAGCGGTCTTTATTTTGCCCATCCGCAGGCCCACTACTTCGCGGTCGACCGGATCACGAGGGAGCAGGTCGAAGACTACGCCGCCCGCAAGGGGATGACGCT
>CAMCCR010000089.1 GCA_945873085.1 Candidatus Kuenenia stuttgartensis
GCATCGGCTCTTCCACCGCCGTGCGCCACGCCTCGTCGGAGAGCCCGCCGAGGAGCTGCGAGAGCGTCACGTGTCGCGTCTGCTCGAAGAGCCCCGGGAGACGCGGGTCGCGCCGGGTGCAGTCGTGCCCCTTGTCGGCGAGATCGGGGTGGCCACTCACCTGTACCCCTTCGTCTTTGAGGACAAAGAGCGCGGGCGTTCCCAGCGCCATCGCCGGGAGGACGGCGTGCAACCGGGAGGTGACGACGAGCCTGGCGGCGGCCAGTTTGTCGAGCATCGCCTCCGCCGCGCGAAACCTCTCCCTGGGACCGATCTCGCGGCTCACAAGCGCCGAATGATGGCTCGCGGCCGGGCGCCAAGCCTCCGGCATGCCGGCAAGCTGTGCCAGCACGCTGTCGACGGAATCGGCGGGGGATCCACCCGCCGCGCAGGCCGCGTGGCGGAGCCTGCGGACCTCGGCTGAATCGGCGAGGGCAGAGGGGAGCGCGGGGAAGAAGTGCCCCCGGAAAGGATCGACAAACAGCACCTCGCCGCCGTCCTTCCGCAGCCGCGGCCGCGGCGGCAGGGTCATGGTCAGGCAGCCGGAGAAGTAGGCATCGATGCCGGCAGCGCGGAGAAAGCTCGTCGTGTCGAGGTCGCGGCACCCGATCGGCTCGTGTCGCCGCAGATAGGCGAGCGACTCGTCGGTCACCATCGCCGCCCGGGCCGGCCCCGTGGTGACGTGGAAGGAGACGAACAGGGGAATAACATTCGGCGGCGGTGGCCAGTGCTCCGGGCACTTCATCCACCAGCCGTTCATGATCACCTTGATCGGACCGGCCGAAGCGATCGCCCCCAGACGCTCCCGCTCCACGAGGCGATCGACGCGGGGGAGGAATCGAAGCGCGGCGAGCGACTGGACGGCGTCGCCGATGTTGCCGGACGTTCCGTGGACGAGAAGTCCGTACTTCACGACTCGCCCCTGGTCGTCAGCTTCCGGCGGGCTGCGGCGTCCGACCGGCGGGACGGAGGCGGTTGGTGTCGAAGGAGCTGCGGTCGAGCCCCATCATGTCGAGGAACGTGTCGATCCCGACGACGCGAATGCCGAGGCGCTTGGCTTCCTTGAGCATCCGCTCGCGGCGGGTCTCGTCGGCGGGCCGCCAGCCGGCCGGCTTCTCACCGGCCACGATCCGCGGCGGGCCGGCGTCGACCAAGAGCGTCGTCGACGGGTTCACCGACGGCTCGACGCGACCACCGCTCCGCTCCACGAGCCGGGCGAGGTCGTCGGTGTCCTGACCGCCATCCCGATCGACCTGCACATAGCCCACGAACACCGCCTCGAAGCCCTGACCGGGGCTCCACAGGCTCGTGGCCACGCCGTCGCCGGCAAGGATCGGATCGCGTGTCGACTGGTGGCGGACGCGGGCTCGGGCGACGTTCGGCCCTTCGATCGCTTGGATCTCGACCACGGCCTTCTTGGCGCCGATCTGCGGACGCGGGTCGTTGGGGTTGTAGATGTTGAAGACGGTGCCGGTGCGCAGGCCCTGCGTCGATGTGACGTCGAGGAGCAGCGTCCCCTCGACCTCGTTGACGGAGACGACCTGCCCGTCGAAGCCGTCGATCCGGTCATCCTTCGGCGTCGCGGCAAGGACCATGTCTTGGAGGCCCTTGTCGGCCACGCGGAGGTCGGCCAGGATCTCGTTCTGGCGGGCGATCATCCCCTCACGCTTGCGGAGTTCGTCGAAGAGCTGGGTCACCTGACCCTCCGCCTTGGCAGCCTTGAACTTCGCCTGCTGATCGACGGCGACCAGCGGCTCCCCCTTGGCGATCTCCTCGACGAGGAGCTTCATCCGGTCGGATGCCTCGTTCGCCTTTTTGAGATCGGCCTGGAGCCGCGCGGTCAATTCCTCGTACTGCTCACGCCCCTTGTTGAACTCCGACCGTTCGGCCTCCGCGTCGGCTTCCTGCTTCTTGAGGAGTTGCTCGAGCTCGTTTTGCCGGTTTCGGGAATCGGCGAGGGCTTGGTCCTTGCCCGTCTCCATCGCCAGCTTCTCAGCCTGGAGCGTCTTGAGCGCCTCGTCCTTGCTCTTGACGGCGCCGAGCAGCCAGTCGGAGAGCTTGAGGTAGGCCTTCTGGTCGTCGCGGAAGTCGCCGTACTTCTTCTCGAAGGCCTCGTTCGTCTCCGTCTCGACGTCGGCGACGGCCTTGTCTTCGGGGAAGCCGAGGATGCCGAGGAGCTTGCCGCGGTCCTCGGCCACCTTCTGCATCTCCTGCTTCGCCTTCGACGAATCGGCGTTGGCCGCCGTCATCGCCGTGTCGGCGTCGGACGCTTTCTTGAAGAACAGGTACGTCGTCACCGCGAGGATGAACGTGAGCATCACGAACACGATCAGCGCGATCGTCAGGCCCTGCTGGGCACTGGCGCGGTTGGCGGCCATCTGCTTGCTTCCCCGGGGGCTCAGCCGACCCTCATGGTCGACCGGTGGACACGTCTTTAGGGGGCTATCGACGCCGCGACAGGTTGGCGTCCACAGTCCCACGGATTGTACGGGTCGTACCGGCCGCGGGGTCTGTCAGGCCCTCGCGGAAGGGGAAACAAGCCCCTTCCAGGCGATCGACCGGCCTTCCGCCGCCATTCGCCCCATCACCGCCAGCCCCGTGGCCCGGAGCAGCCGCCGCCCGGAGAGCGTCGTTCCGGTGCCGGTGTCATCGCGGTCGGCAAGGCCCGACCGGATCGTGCGAAGGAAGGCATCGATGCCCGCTTGGTACATCGCCCCCGCATCCCCCGGCCGGCAGCGGTCGGCCTGCCAGGGAGTTTTTCCAGCTTCCTCGACGGTTCCGCCGAGGAGGTCGGCCCGCCCGTGGCTGCCGATCACGGTCTCGGCGGTGCCCGAGCCGGGCGTCGCCGAGCGCCGGCAGGAGGCGTCGAGGACGACCCCGGAGGCAAACCGGTAGCGAACCCGGACGGCCTCCGGTACGTCGCCGCCGTGCCCTGCTGCCGGAGCCGCGCTCTGCCCCACCCGCTCGACGGCCACCGGCTCGTCGTTGCCGAGGAGCCACAGGGCCCGGTCGAGGGCATGAACATGGTGCTCTAAAAATGAGCCGCCGGAACGACTCGCGTAGGAGATCCAGTTGCGTTCGAGCTGCTCCGCAGCGGAGGCCGTCGCCGGAAGAGGCTTCCACCAGGGGAGGCCGCCGTCGTGATGGAGGGAGATGGAGCGAATCGTCCCCATCGCCCCATCGAGAACCCGCTCCATCGTGCTCACAGTCGGGGAAGAGAAGCGACTGCACAACCCGGAGGCGACGACGAGCCCGTTGGCCTCCGCCACATCCAAGCCCGCGGCAAACCGGGAGAGCCCGGCGGGATCGATGGCGGCAGGCGTTTCGCACCAAACATGGAGGCCAGCGGTCACCGCGGCCTCGAGATGAGCCGGACGGGTCGACGGTGGGCCGGCGAGAATCACCACGTCGACCCCTGCGCCGATGAGCTCAAGGGCCGCCCCGGGCCCGACATATCGCCGCTCAGGAGGAGCCTGAAAGCGGTCGCCGAGGGACCGTTCGAGGACCGCCGCACTCGAGGCCACCTGATCCTCGAAAAGATCCGCAAGCGCCACGACGCGGACGGCCGGATCGGCGATCGCCGCCTGCATGGCAGCCCCGGTGCCCCGCCCACCGCAGCCGATGACACCAACCCGCAGCGTTCTGCCCCCGGCGCTAAAGGCCGCGAATCTCCGCTCCGACAGCCCTGCCAGCTCGAGTGCCGCGGCGGGCAGCGCGAGCGAGGCGGCGGGCAGCGTGCACGCCCCGGCGAGGAGGGAACGACGGGACAACGCAGACGCGCGAGAAGGCGTGGACATGCGGTGGACTCCGGAAAAGAGGGGGCACGAATCGACCTGTCGCCGGCCGACACTGTAGCAGTCGGCAGAGGAACTCATCCACGATCTTGTCCCGCCGTTGACTAGTCTTTCCAGCGGGCGAGGAACTTCATCAGCGGCTGCTCGAGCTCGTGCGGCTCGACGCCGAAGGCATCGACGAAATCTTGGAGACGCTCCTCCGGGCCGTCGGGCGCGAGGGGGGGCTTGGCACCGATCGCCGTGATGTAGTCGACAAGCGCTGCTTTGCGGGTCTGGGCGAGGAATGCCGTCAGCGCCCAGGCCCGGGCATAGGCGTCGATCGCCCCCTCCGTCGCCCGGAACGGCTCGTCGCCGCGGACGATCTCGTCGAGGACCCCGGGGCGGTAGCTGGAGAGGAAGGTCTCGAGGCGGGGGCGGTTGACCCCGCCGATCCGCTTCCAACCGCGTCCCCCCGGATCGGGCGTTTCGAAGAAGGTAGCCACCCCCTCGCTGAGCCACACCGGCACCGGCGCGAGCCTCCGGTGCATCCGACAGTTGAAGGCCATCTGGTGGCTCGCCTCATGGACGAGCGTGGAGACGAGCCCGGCCGCCTCGGGGCTGGCGAGGATCTCGAGCCCCGCGCGGCCGGCCGACGTTGCCGGTCGGCGGGCGAGCTGGTCGCTGCCGGTGAGATCGAAGGTCGTCACCCGGTTGGTGAGGAGATTGTAGTAGCCCACCACCCGGTCGGCCGCGGCGCCGAGATCGCGGGCGGCATGCGCCTCGTAGCGTTCGCGGTCTGAGAAGATCACGATCACGAGTGGCCGGCGCGGTGCCTCCACCTCGACGCCCGCCTTGCGCCAGTAGTTGATGAAGGCATCGTGGAGCTTCTCGAACAGCGCGCCACACCACTGCGCGTAGGCCCGCGAGGTGTCGAAACAGATCACGTAATGGCGCGTGACAAGGAGATCGAAGCCCTCGGGGAGCTCGGCGAGGATCCGCTTCCCCTCCTCGCGGGGTGTGGCGGGGCTCGACGGCGCGTCGACCGATCGGCGCGAACGGATTTCGTTCGCCTGGAGAAGTTCCAAACACTGATCATCGAGCTCCAAAAGCATCGCGCCGTCGGCCGCCTCGATCACGACCGTCCCCTCGAGCGCCCGTTCCCCCTCGTCCCCGCGGACGACCACGGCCACTCGCTCTGGAGCCGCGGCGTCCTCCTCGACCTCCGGAGGAGCCGCCGCCCCCCGGACCAAGGCGATTCCCCACGCGGCGACGAAGGCCGCGCAGACCAGCCGCAGGCTCACGGGAGCGATTCGATGCATGGCAATTCCAATCGTGGCGACCGGGGAATCCCCGATGCCCTTCATGCGACCAGTTCGCAGGCCCAGGGGGAAGGCCAACCGGGGGCACCCCTTTGCCGCAGCCGCACGACGGGCTCGAGCGACGCGAAGTGGCCTTGGCGGCGCCCCCACCGGGCCGCTACCGTCTCGGCCCCGATCGCCCCAGCCGGTCACCAGCCCGGCCCTTCCAACCCACTCCGATCCCATGGCCGCGACCATGCACAGCTTGCCACCAGCCTCTCGGCCCCGGCGCTCGATCGGGGCCGCGACGGTGCTGGCCTGCCTTCTCGTGGCCCTGCTCGCCGCGCCGGGCTGCGCCGGCTGGCGACCGTGGCGCAACCGGGAGAAGGAAGCCCGGCTTGCAGAGAAGTACGGCCCGACCGCCAAGCAGCGGATCGAGACACTCGATGAGCAGTCCAAGAAGGCCAAGGGGGGCAGCGGCGGCGATCAGGTGACCTTCACCCGCGACCTCATGCGGCAGGTTCTCGAAGAGCACGATCCACGCGTCCGCTGCGAGATCCTGCAGACGGCGGCCGAGTTCGACACGCCGGCGGCCGTGGCGATCTGCAAGGGCGCTCTCCAGGATCCCGACGAAAGCGTGCGGACGACCGCTTGCGAGGTCTGGGGGAAGCGGGGAGGCGCCGAGGCCGTTCAGCTCCTCTCGCAACGATTCCAGACAGACTCCGAACTCGATGTCCGGCTCCGCGCGCTGCGGATGCTCGGCAAGCTCGAGGACAAGGACGCCATCCCGGTCCTCGCCAGGGCCCTCGAGGATCCCGATCCGGCGGTGCAGTATCGGGCCGTAGCGGCCCTCAAGCAGGTCAGCGGCCGCGACCTTGGCAACGACGTCAATGCCTGGCGGGCCTGGGCCGCCGACCCGGCCGCCGACCGCAACGACTGGTCGATCGCAGAGCAGTTCCGCAAGCTGTTCTGATCAGGACCCCGGCGGAAGCTCCGTCGACTCTGCGGGCGTTTTCGTGCCCTCGTGCCGCGCGGCCTCACGGCCCGGCCTCCTCTCTTTGCTGACCGGCACGCTCGCCGGTCGCTTCTCCGGTTTTCCCTGATCGCCTGCACCGATCGATCCTCGTGTGCCGGACAGTCAAACCGTGCGTTTGATTCCTGGGGGGCAAGCTGCCCGAACCCTCCCGTTGCGGAAGGCGGGGTCAACGATCGCGCCGCCGATTCGGCCGATAGCTCATGGCGATCGTTCGCAACCACAGCCTCTCAACCGTCTTGTGTCCCCCCACATGACCGCGCGTCATCCCGCAACAGCCGAGCCCGCCGCCCTGCGCCCGTCCCCACGGGCCGACCGGCGACTCCGTGTTCCCGCGATCCTCGCCGGGTGCTGCGCGGCGATCGTAGCCGGCGGCATCATCCTGCCGTCATACGATTCGGCGACCGTCGCCGCGCCGACTGGCAAAGCCTCCGCGATGCGGAAGCGGATCATCGATGCCTTCGGCGGCAAACCGAAGACGAACGAGCCGCAGGAGTTCATCGCGGCCCCGACGCCTCCGCGCCCCGACGAGATCGAGCGGCTGGAGAAGTCGTCGCGGAAGTTGACCTTGCCCCCGGCGCCTCCGCGTCTGGCAATGACGCAGACGAGCATTCCCTCCTGGAGTGACGTCAAGCACCTCGCCCAGGACACGGCCCGCAAGATTGTCCCCGGTCGCGAGGAGCCATCCGCTGACAACGCGCCGATCGCCGAGCCGATGCCGACCGTTCTCGAAGCCACGTCGCGCGGCGGGATCGCGGAGGGAAATGCCCCGCGGCCCCCGGCCAATCAACGCTTCAACCGCCTCAAGAGCCGGGTCGGGCAAACGCTTGCCGCCTATCAGCGACGTCCGCTCAACACTTCCCAGCACACCCCCTGGGAAGTGATGCACGGCTTCATCGCCTTCGGCATCCCCTCGAAGGTGCGTGTCGGCGGGCCGTCGGGCGATCCGATCAACTCGATCGGTTGGATGAACTCCGGAGGCCGGTGCAAGGGCCAGGTGATGCTCGCCACCGAGGACGAGCGCCTCGTGGCGATGCGTGGCGTCGGCGTCCAGGGGCATCAGGCCCAGTACCTCGCGATCCTCGCGCAGTGCCGGGTGGCGCTCAATTCACCAATCCAAGTCGAAGGGACCGGTTTCACCGTCGCTGACCTCGTCGAGGAGGAGAAGCTCGCCTGCCTCTCCGGCACTGAGCTCACCTTCGCCCTCATCGGTCTGGCGCACTACCTGCCGACCGACGCTGAATGGACGGCCCGCGACGGCCAGATCTGGACGCTCGAACGGCTCGTGTCGGAGGAGATCGAACAGCCGATCCGGGGTGCCCCGTGCGGTGGCACGCACCGGCTCTTCGGGCTCTCCTATGCCTGCCAGCGGCGGCTGCGGGCCACCGGCACGCTCGACGGCCACTACGCCCGCGCTGACCACTTCGTCCGCGACTATCAACGGTTCGCCCTCACGAAACTTCAAAACCCCGACGGCAGCTTCAGCACGGAGTGGTTCAAGTATCCGGCCGACCGAGAGGACGACGTCGACCGCAAGGTGCAGACCACCGGCCACATCCTCGAATGGCTCGTCGGGTCGCTCGAGCAGGATCAGCTCTATCAGTCGCGGGTCGTGTCGGCCGTCGAGTTTCTGTCGGCGGCACTCCTCCGCGAGCCCTCGCGGGAATGGAAGCTCGGCCCCCTCGGCCACGCCCTCCACGCCCTGACGATCTACCAGGAACGGGTCTGGGGGAACGTGCTCCCCGGCGGGATTGCGGCCTACAGCGGCTCGATGAAGGCGGCCCCGGACGTGGCGAGGACCGCGGCCCGGGTCGAGATCGACCGCTCCGAAGTGCCGGACTCCCTCCTCCGCTGAACCATCGGCTTTCCTGGCTTTCTTGATCCGTAACCGTCCGCTCCGTAGGCTGTGGCGTGGCACAGGCCTGATCGAGGCGTGCCGCACCGCCTCTGCTCGGTGACGATCAGGGCTCCTCAGGGGCCCCTTCGCCACTCGAGACCAGTGCCCGGCGACAAGGAACGGCACCGTGAGCCCGGCTGACTTCCCACCGCAACTCGAACATCTCCTCGAGGCGGCGGTGCGCCTGTTCGGCACCTCGACGGCTGACGCGATGCTCCTCCTCGTCGACCAGCGGCTCGACTGGGACCACGTCCGCTCGCTCGTCGGCTCGAGCCAACCGTTCCTCGTCGCGGCCGACGAAAAGAACCACCTTGCCGGCTGCGAAGATTGGGGGCTGCGCCGCGTCCTCCTCGACGTCGCCGGGCTGCCGGTCCACGAGCGGCTCGCCCAGGCGCTCCTCGAATGCGTCGCGGCAGAGCTGATTGCCCCGGAAGCCCAGGTCGTGGCGATCTACTCCGGCTTCGAGGCGGGCACGATCGACTCGGTGAGCGTCCTGCGGCTCGAGGAGCATCTCGGCCAACTCACCAGCCGCGACCTCCGCAACCTCGAGACGAAGGTGCCGCTGGAGACGCTCAAGCAGGTGGTCGACCTCGCCGTCGAGATCGGCCGCGAAGGGCGCGAGGGGAAGCCGGTGGGGACGCTGTTCGTCGTCGGTGACACGCGGAAGGTGATGGCATCGAGCCACGCGACCGGCTTCGATCCGGTCCGTGGCTACTCCCGCGCCGAGCGCAACCTCTCCGACCCGCGCGTCCGCGAGGGCATCAAGGAGATCGCCCAACTCGACGGCGCTTTCGTCGTCGGGCCCGACGGCACCGTCGAGGCTGCCGCCCGCTACATCGATGCCTCCGCCGAAAACGTCTCCGTGGCCAAGGGACTCGGAGCCCGCCACTGGGCCGCCGCCGCGATCACCCGCAAGACGCGAAGCGTCGCCGTCGCCGTCAGCGAGACCAACGGCACCGTCCGCCTTTTCCAGAACGGTGAAGTCGTCCTCCGCATCGAGCCCTTCCGCCGCGCGATGAAGTGGAAGGATTTTGAATACGAGCCGCCGTCGGGCGACTGATCCCCGGTTCGTCGACGCATCCTCGCTGCACCTGCCGATGCCCGTCCCCGCATCCTGCCGGGTAGACTGCCCCGCCGTGGCGCCCGCGGGATCTCCGCACGGCTGCCACCTGATGCCACCATCATGCTCGGGGGGACTCATGTCGAACGGCCGTCTGCTCGATCTCGTGTTGTCAGCTCTGATCGGCGTTTTGCTGTTCGGATCGCCGGCTGCCGCCGCCGACCTGACGATCCTCGCGCCGCGTCCGCATGAGGTGATCCAGCGCGTCGGCTATCAGCCCGGTCAGGCGCCCGGGGATAACTTCGCCGCGGGGCAGGCCGACGTGGCGATCGAAATAGACGCCCCGGTGCCGATCGACCGTGCCACGGCGGTGGCGAGGGTCGTGCCGATCGAGGGGCCCCCGGCCGTCGCGGAACCGGTGTGGACGCGCGTCGAGCTGGCCCCCGGGGCGAAGGCGGGCCTTCACGTCGGCAGGCTCCTCGTGCCAGCCCGCGGGTGGTTCCGTCTCGAAGTCAGGATCGATCGGGCCGACGGGGCACCGCCGCTGACGGCGAGCGTCGAGCCGGTCGGCGTCGGCGAGGTGTTTGTGATCGCGGGGCAGTCGTATGCCACCAACACCAACGACGAGAAGCTCAACGTTGTCGATCCGCAGCAGCGGGTGTCGGCCCGCGACTGGGCCAGTGGCGGCTGGCGGGTGGCCAACGATCCACAACCGGCCCCCGACGGGAGCGACGGCGGCTCGATCTGGCCGGCGGTGGGGGATGAGCTCGCCAAGAGACTCGGCGTCCCAGTCGGGTTTGCGAATGTCGCCTGGGGGGGCACGTCATCCTCCCAGTGGCAACCGGGGACAGAGCTCCACGATCGCCTCGTCGCCACCGGCAAAAGCCTCGGCCGTTTCCGCGCCGTCCTCTGGCAGCAGGGGGAGTCCGACGTCATCAATCACACCTCGACCGACGACTATGTCGCGGCGATGGAGCGAATCCGCGGGGCGGCCGTGCGGGCGTGGGGATTTGAGCCGGCGTGGCTCTGTGCGAAGTCGACGCACCATCCGACGGTCTACAACGATCCGGAAGGGGAGGGGAGGATCCGCGCGGCGGTCGATCGCCTCGTGACGATGCCGGGATTCGGCCCCGGCCCCGACACTGACTCGCTTCAAGGTGACTCCCGTGGCGACGTGAACTCGCGCCGGCATTTTTCCGCTGTCGGCCAGCGTCGCGCGGCAGCCCTCTGGGCCGGTGTCCTGTTTGAGAGGCTTGCCACGATTCCGAAGGGGGTCGAGGCGGCGTCGTTTCTCCTTGCCGATCTCCATCTCCTCGATCCCGCCTGGAAGAGCGACATCGTGTGGCGGGAGAGCAGCGTCCTCCGGGCGGCGAGTGCCACAGCGCCTGCCAGTGCCCGCCTCGCCTTCCCGGCCGAATCGATCCTCGCCGTCACGACAGCCGACGGGGTGCGGTCGGTCGAGGCTCACTCGGCCCGGCAGCACGCGCCGGGGAGCCGGGAGATCGTCTTTCCGTTGCCGACGCCCGTTCCTACGATCCTCGACGCCGATCGCTATCTGCCAGAGAACGCCGAACACTCCTACCGGCACCGCGTCGGCAACCCGCAGGAATGGCTCCTCTACCGGCCCGGCCGCTGGTTCCACGACCGCGACGTCGAGATCACCTACCGCCGGGCCCGCGGGGCGGCCGATGGCCCGGCGATCGAGGTCGTTCATGGCAGCCTGCCGAAGACCCGTGCCCGGCTCGGGGCAGGGGAGCCGGTGCGGATCGGCGTCAGTGGCGACAGCATCTCCACCGGCCTCGATGCCTCGGAGACGACAGGCACGCCCCCCTTCCAACCCGGCTGGGCCGAGCTTGTCGTGGCGCAACTGCGCGTGAGCACGAACAGTCATGTGACGCACGTCAACCGGGCGGTGGCGGGCTGGAGCGTGGCCAATGGCGTCGCCGATCTCGAGGCGCTCCTGGAGTCGCAGCCCGACCTCGTCCTCGTGGCCTACGGAATGAACGACGTCGGCCGCCGCGATCCGGCCTGGTTTCGCGAGCAGACGGCGAGCCTCGTGGCCCGGGTCCAGGAAACACGTCCCGACGCCGAGATCATCCTCGTGGCGACGATGCTCGGGAACGACGAGTGGATCCACACGCCGCGCGAAATGTTCAACCGCTACCGCGACGAGCTAAAATCGCTCGTCAGCCCGGGGGTGGCGCTCGTCGACATGACGGCGGTGTGGGAAGAGCAGCTGCGCTCCAAGGAGATGTTCGATCTCACGGGCAACGGCCTCAATCACCCCAACGACTTCGGCCACAGGCTCTATGCCCAGAGCGTCTTGGCATTGATCTTGGACTGACCGTGGATGGATTCTGGATGGATTCTGGAATGATCTTGGAGGGATTCTGATGCGTCGGTTCTGCCTGTCCGTTTCTGTCCTGCTCGTAGCGATCGTGCCGTCGCTTGCGCCGGCCGATGAGTGGCCCGGTTTTCTCGGGGTTCGCCGCGACGGGATCTCGCCAGAAACCGGCCTCATCGACACGCTGCCGGCCGATGGACCGAAGCCGATCTGGCGCGTCCCGGGAGGAGTCGGGATGTCGGCCGTCGCCGTCGCCGACGGTCTCGCCATCACGAGCTGGAATGACACCGGCAAGCAGTGGCTTGTTGCCCTCGACGCCGCCACCGGCAAGGAAGCCTGGAAAACCCAACTTGGCCCGGCCTACGAGAACGGCCAGGGGAACGGCCCCCGAGCCACGCCGACGATCGCCGGGGAGCGGGTCTTCGCCTTCTCCGGCGAAGGGATTCTGGTGGCCGTGAGCCGCACGGAGGGAAAAATCCTCTGGCAGGTTGACGCCGTCGGGGATGCAGATGCAAAGCCCTCCGACTACGGGATGGCGTCGTCGCCGCTGGTCGTCGCCGAGCAGGTGATCGTCCACGTCGGTGGTGAGAGTGGCGCGATCGCGGCCTTTTCAATCGCCGACGGCAAGCCCGCCTGGAAGGCCTCCGCCGGCAGTGCCGGCTATTCGTCCCCGACGCTGCTCGCGATCGATGGCATGGAGACCATCGTCAGTGTCACCGGCACCGAGGTCGTCGGGCTCCGCCCGGGATCGGGGAAGGAACTGTGGCGATTCCCGTTCGAGACCGACTTCGGCTGCAACACGGCGACGCCGATCGTCGTTGACGGCGGAGTGTTCGTTTCGGCGGGGGAAAACCACGGCTCGGTGCTCATCGACCTCGGCCGCGATGGTGATCGATATGCCCCGCAGGCGCGGTGGGAGTCGCTCGGCCCCAAGAGCCTGATGCGCAACGAATGGCAAACGTCGATCGTTGTCGGCGATCATCTCTACGGCTTCGACAACGTCGGGGCGGCTGGGCCGGTCACACATCTGGTCTGCCTCGAAGCGAAGACGGGGCGGGAGGTGTGGCGGAAGCCCCGCTTCGGAAAAGGCAACATGGTCTATGCCGACGGGAAACTCTGGATCACCACGTTTGAAGGGGAGCTCGTCCTCGCCCGCGCGACGCCGGCGGGCTATCAAGAACTCGGCCGGGCGGAGCTCCTCGGCCGGACGCGGCAGACGCTCACAATCGCGGGAGGCCG
>CAMCCR010000090.1 GCA_945873085.1 Candidatus Kuenenia stuttgartensis
CGACGAGCCGCCCCTCGGTGCCGTGGCGGCCGGTGTCGTCGCGCCATTCCCGCAGCGGCTGGCCGGGGGTGTGGAGGGTGTTAGCGTCGAAGGGATCGGATTCCGCCGGGGCTTCTTCCTTGAGCGGCTCCGGCTCCCCTTCGATTCCCGGCTCCCCTTCAAATCCCGGCTCCCCTTCAAATCCCGGATCCCCTTCCTCCATCGACTCGTCAACGGGGGTGTCGTCCATCGGTTCCTCGGTGGCCGGCTCGAAGCCAGAGTCATCCGAGGCCGGGGCGCCGCTGTCGTCACCGAAGTCGTCCGCCGGCATCTCGTCGCCGGCGTCCATCGGCGCCTCATCGGGGATCCCGAAGTCGTCGTCGCTGGCGGCAGGCGCTTCGAAGGCGTCGCTCGGGGGGGGGCTGTCCTCGGTGGCCCGGGGGCTTTCGAACGCCTCCGATTCGTCCGTCGGAGCCTCGTCGAAGAGGTTGCGGCGCTTCGGCTGGGGCGTGCTGTCCACGTCCGCGCCATCGGCGACCGGCTCGTCGGTTGCGTTCACGTCGGCCGGCGTCTCGGCGCGCTCGAAGGCCTCGGCGTCCTCCATCGTCTCGGCGGGGGACTCGTCGGTCGCCGTCTCGGCGGCGGTGTCCCCCTGCACGGTCTTCGGTTCCCACGGCTCGAGCACGGAGGAGGCCGGCGCGTCGGCGGGGCCCGGCTGGGCTGCCGCGGCAGGATCGGCGGAGGTGGTCGCCGCCGTGCCGGGGAGTTCGAGCGAGGTTGGGCTCTCCGCTTCCGGTGTGGTCTCGACGCGCGTGTTCACGTCGCGCGTGGGGGGCACAGGGATGGCGATCGGCCGCTCTGTCCTGACAGGGCCTTCGTCGTAGTCGACGACGTCGGGAGCGGGCGTCGGCTCATCGATCACCGACCCGCCGTCGATCAACGTTCCCTCGATGACGGTTTCATCGACGACCGTTCCCTCGAAGGCCATGCCAGTGTCGGCGGACGATTCACCCTGGCAGGGATCGCAAACGCATTCACCGGCGTCGATCGAGCCCTCCTCGACGATCGTCGCCTCAACGATGATCGATCCTTCGTGAATGACAGTCCCTTCGTGGACGACCGTCCCCACGTCGACGATCGATCCTTCGACCGGCCCGGTCGTGATCCACGAGTCGAGGACCACCTCGGCGGGCGGTGCGGCGAAAACGGCAAACGGGGAGGGCGCGCCGAGCGGACGGTCGTCGATGACGATGGCGCCTGCCCAGCCGGGGAACGGCCCCCCTCCGCCACAGGGCGGCGGAAACGCCGGGCCCCAGGCTACGGGCATGGCATGACGGTGGTGGTGGTGCCACCAGCCCGCCACGGCGGAGTCGATCGGGATCCAGAGCGTAAGCACGCCCACGAGCAGGCCATGGAAGCATCGTCGCAAGGAACACCTCGTTCGTGCGGGGGAGAAAACAGGAGGTCCGGGCTTCGGAGACCGGGGCCCTCCGGCCCGGGGCGCTACGACCGGATGCGGCGCGGCAGCGGGGCACAGGAGACCGACGGTCCCGAAAGCGTTCGCCGGCTCCCCTCCCTGGTCGACCGACGCGGCGCGTATGCTACCGGCGGGATCGGGCTGGTCGCAAACACCCGGGAAGCCCCCCCTGCGAACCGCTCCGGGGGCCCGGAAAAAACGAGAAAGGCCGTGGTGGCTTGCGCCACCACGGCCCTCGTGGATCGAACAGGTCGCCGCCTGCGAGCGGGGTAGATCGCTGCGAGAATGATGCGGATTGGGTCTGGGGCAAGCCCCGGACTTTTCTGGGAATCCGGATCAACGCTTTGGGTTTGGCACCTCCGACGGAACGTGGCGACCGAATGTTCGAAGTTCGGTGTCACCGGGGAGGCCTTGGGCGGTCCTCCCGGGTGGCGGCCGCCGGAAGGATCCGGCGACAGAAGAGTTTTCGTCAGACCGTCGGGGGGCCTTGAGTCGATTTCCAGCCAGCCCCTCTTTCCGGCATCTCCGTTTCACCCCGCACCGTCCGGCCGGACACCACGTCCGCCATGCTCGACCCATGACCGAACGCCAGATCACCTCCGCCCCCCACGGCCATCTCCTCACCAACGCCGGGGTCTGGACCGCCGACGGGGAGTGGCTGGTGTACGACATCCGCTCGGATGCCGCCGGGGCACGCTTCGACGGGACGCGGATCGAACGGGTCGAGGTGGCGACCGGACGGGTTGAGGTGCTCTACGAGTCGGTCGAGGGTGCCTGCTGCGGCGTCGTCACGGTGAGCCCCGTCGACGACCGGGTGGTGTTCATCCTCGGCCCCGCGCATCCCACCGCCGACTGGTGCTACGGCCCCGCCCGTCGCCGCGGCGTGATCGTCCGCTCGGGCGCTCCCGGTGTCATCGAGCCCCTCGACGCCCGCGATCTCGTCCCCCCGTTCACGCCCGGAGCGCTGCGGGGGGGCACCCATGTCCATCAGTTCTCCCCCGATGGCCGGCTGGTGAGCTTCACCTACGAGGATGCTCTGCTCGACACGGCGGCCGGCGCCGCCGGGCACCAGCGCAATCTCCGCGCGGTGGGGGTGAGCGTCTGTGGTCGGCCGGTGACGGTGCCGCGCTCCCATCCCCGCAACCACGACGGCGGCGCCTGGAGTGTCCTCGTCATCGATCTCGACGACGAGCCTCCCTCCGGCAGCGACGCGATCAGCCGCGCCTGCGAGGAGGCCTGGATCGGCGCCGCCGGATACCGCCGCGCCGACGGCAGCCGACAGCAGCGGGCTCTCGCCTTCCAGGGAACGGTCGTCACGCCGGACGGTGAAGCGATCAGCGAGGTGTTCGTCGTCGACCTCCCCGACGCCGATGCGCCGGCCGGAGACCTCGACACCCCCGCCAATGGACCGTTGGTGGGAACACCGACGACGCGGCCGCATCCTCCGGCGGGAGTCGTCCAGCGCCGGCTCACGTTCACGGCTGGCGCCGTTCATCCCGGGATCCAGGGGCCGCGCCACTGGCTGCGGTCGAACCCCGACGGGGATCGGATCGCGTTTCTTGCCCGCGACGAGATCGGCGTCGTGCAGCTGTTGACCGTCAGCCCGCGCGGCGGCGAGCCGCGACCGCTGACGCGTCTCCACGCGAGCATTGAAAGCGCCTTCACGTGGAGCCCTGCCGGCGACCGGTTGGCGTGCGTCATCGACGGCAGCGTGTGCCTCGTTGACGCGCGGGACGGGGAGATCTCGAGGCTCACGGCCCAAGCTGGAGAGCCAGGGCCGCGCCCGGAGGCGTGCGTCTTCTCCCCCGACGGCCGCCGCGTGGCCCATGTGCGGCGGGTCGGCAGCCCGGCAGGGGAGTTCAATCAGCTGTTCACGGTCGATGTGCCCGACTGAAGAGGGCACAGAGGAGGTTTCGATGAGGCGACGGGAAAAGGGGGCTGGGATGAGGGCCTTGGGGGCGATCGGAGCCGCAGCGGCGATGATGGCGGCGGCGTGGTGGGGAATGACCGCCGGTGCCGCTCCCCCTGGCGTGGTCATCGACCACCTGCCGGCGGAGGGGAGGCAGTATGTCGGGTCGCCGTCGATCGCGGAACTCCCCGACGGCACGCTCGTCGCGTCGCACGATCACTTCGGGCCGGGCAGTTCTGAGTGGACAAGCGCCCTCACGGCAGTGTTCTCGAGCCCCGACGGCGGCCTGACCTGGGGGCGGATCGCGACGATCGACGGTGCCTTCTGGTCGAACCTCTTTGTCCACTCAGACGCCTTGTGGCTGATGGGGCCGACCCACCACCACGGGCCGCTCGTCATCCGCCGCAGCGACGATGGTGGCCGGACATGGACCGTGCCGGATGACGCGCGAACCGGCCTGCTTGCCGAGGGAGCATGGCACACCGCGCCGATGCCGGTGCTCGAGCACGAAGGGAGACTGTGGCGCGCCGTCGAGGATGCCTCCGGCGGGACAGAATGGGGGAAGCGTTACAGCCCGGTGATGCTCTCCGCACCGGCGGGAAGCGATCTTCTCGATCGGGCCACTTGGCGCTTTACGAAGCCAGTGCCCCGCGATCCGGCCTGGCTCGACGGCCGCTTCGTCGGCTGGCTCGAGGGGAACGCTGTGGCCGATGCTGCCGGGAACATCCTCGACATCCTCCGCGTCGAGGCCGGTCCGCTCGCCCCCGGCGAAACTGAGCAGGCGGCGATCGTGACGGTCAGCGCCGACGGCACGACGGCAGCTTTTGATCCGGCCACAGGGTTCATCCCGTTTCCCGGTGGCTCCAAGAAGTTTGCCATCCGCCGCGATCCCGAGTCTCTCGCCGCGGGGAAGGCGCCAGTGTGGTGGTCGCTTGCGAGTGCTGCCCCGCCGATCCTCACCGGGAAGGGGAAGCCCGCCTCGGTGCGCAACACGCTTGTGCTGCTGCGCTCGACGAACCTGCGCGACTGGGAACAGCGGAGCATTCTTCTCCATCATCCCGACGTCAGCCGGCACGCCTTCCAGTATGTCGACTGGATCGTCGCAGGCGACGATCTCCTGGCTGTCAGCAGGACGGCGCACGACGACGGCGGGAGCGGGGCCCACAACGCCCATGATGCGAACTTCCTCACCTTCCACCGGTTCGACGGTTTCCGCGAGCGATCGCGGGCCTCGTCGGTCGTCGATCCGGCAACGCTCGGGTGGTGAGCCGGGGCGGGCTTGCGGCTCACGGCTCCATCAAAAACCGGAACAGATCGGCGACCTCGGCTTCATCGAGCCGCTCGAGGATCCCCTCCGGCATGAGCGACACGCCGCCGTCGATCACCTCGTCGACATCGTCCACGGGAATCGCTTCCTCGCCGGTCTGGGTGCGGAGCAGGAGCAACTCGGCCGTCCGGCGGATGACGATGCCGGAGAGGACGCGGCCGTCGGCGAGGACCACCTGCTTCATCCGGTAATCAGGGGAGACCGTGGCGCTCGGTGTGACGATGTTCGCGAGAAGGTAGTCGAGATCGCGTCGCCCCGAGCCGGTGAGGTCGGGGCCGAGGGAGCCCCCCTCGCCGTGCATCCGGTGGCAGGCAGCGCACTGCTTCTGCCACACGCTCCGCCCCGCGGCCGGATCGCCGCCGGCGAGGACCTGCGGAGAGAGTCTGGCCTTCCACGCGTCGAGCCTCGTGGATACGACATTAGCGGTGGATAAGACGTTAGCGGTGGATACGACGTCAGCGGTCGTCGGGGGAGGACCGAACGCGTCGAGGCGCGAGCGGAGGAGCGCATCACCGAGACCGGCGAGTTGGCGGGTGAGGAGTGGAGTGATGGCGGTGTTGGGAATGCGGCCATCCTCGACCCCATCGATGAGGATGCCTCCCCAGGAAACCCGTGCCGCGAGGGCGGAGAGGGCGGCGTCGCGGTCAGCCTCATCGAGGTGTGGATAGGCATCGACGATCATCCGGGCATCCTCGTCGGCCCCAGTGGCGAGCAGGCTGCGGATCGCCGCCAGCGACAACCCCGGCTCGAGGAGCAGCCCTTGGGCGAGATGCCGAGCCTCGTCCGCTTTGACATCGACGAGGGCGTCGAGGGCCGCGGCGCGGGTGGGTGGAGGAAGCCCCGCATCCCGGGCCGTGTCTGCGAGTCGGTCGATGCCGCGCGGATCGCCGAACAGGGCGTCGAGCCGGGCGGCCGTGTCGAGCAGGGGCCCGCGACGCGGCGCGCCGTCGGGTGTCTCCCCGATGGCAGCGCGGAGGTCGGTCCAGCCGGTCGGGCGGTCGACCTGGTGTCGGCCCCTCCAGCCGGCGTCGAGGCCGGCGAGGCAGTCTTCGAAGCCGGCAGGGCCCTCTTCGGCCGCTGCGGCGAGGAGGTCGGGGCGTGCGGCTTGCGTATCGCTGCCGGTCATCCTCCGGGCGATGGCGCGGCGCAGGGAGGGCCAGTGCGAGTGCTGCGCTCCGGGCACGCAAGCCGCCCGCCAAACGCCGATCACGCCGTCGGGGTCGGTGACGAATGCGGGGAGCAGGCCGACCCAGAGCATCGCGCCGAGATCGTGGTGATCGCCCCCCAGCGCCCGTGGAGCCGGGTCGGCGGGGTCGACAGGGAGCACGGCCACGTTCCCTAACTCCGTCTTCGCGACAAGCTCCGCCGCGATTCGCGCTCGCCGGATCGGCGGGAGTCGCGAAACAACGCAGGCCAGCGTCAGCCGCACTTCGGGATCGGTCTCGGTGATGGCGAGACGCTCGAGGGCGTCGAGCGCGGAATCGCTCGGTCGCTCGTCGGCCGTGGGCCTGTCACCGAGGACGGTGTCGAGCGGCCAGGCGTCCGAGAGGAGCCGGAGGGCCCAGCAGCGGAGCGCCGGCGCCGGATCAACGAGCAGCGACAAGAGACGCGGCTGTTCGATTCGTTGCAGGGCCCACAGGGCCCACAAGGCGCGGAGCCGAAGGGTGGGGGTGTCGCCGTGCGCGACGAGGTCTTCGAGCTCCGGCACGATTCGGTCGAGCTCGACGTTGGTGTCACCGGCGGCTTGCCGGTCAGCGAGGAGGTGGGTTGCCAATCGCGCATGCCAGCGATCGGCGGTGAGGAGCCGAACGAGATCCGCCGCGGGCAGGGCCTCCACATCGGTGCCGGCCGCGACGGCGGGGGGCAGGGCGTCGTCTGCCACGAAGCTGAAACGGTAGATTCGCCCGCTCGTCCGATGGACCCCGGTCCCTTCGTGGCATTCGCCGGTGTCGCTCCAGTCGAGGATCGCCAAGGCCTGCCCCGGAAGCTCGAGGAGATCGGTGCCGCGGAAAAAGGGATCGCCGAACCGGGCCAGGTCGGCCTCGTGGCGCCCGACGATGCCGGTGGGCTCGGCGTCGAGCCGGTCGACGTTGATCCGCCGGCCATGGAGGTTGAGCGTGAGCAGCCGGCCGCGGAGGGCCTCAGGCCAGCCCGGCTCGTCGGGGACGACCACGCAGCCGGTGTGGGCATGGCCCCCGCCATGGGCATCGGCACGGCCATCGCGCGACTCGGTCCAGTGCCGCCCCGAGTCGAAGTGGTCGTGGTCGGCGTGGGACCCGAGTGGCTCGAGCACCCAGGGGTGGGGCTCGACGGTGTGGGAGCGGGCGTAATGGGCGCCGGGAAGGACGCGCCACAGGTGGCCATTGACGGTGTTGGTGAAGAACCCGTTGCCGAGGTCGTCCCAGTCGAGGCCCCAGGGATTCGTCGTGCCGTGGCAAATCGCCTCGAAAACCTTCCGCTCGGGGTGGTAGCGCCAGATCCCCCCGCGCAGCGGCACGCGTGTGTGTGGCTCGGCCCCCGGCCTGCCGATCTCCCCCGGGGAACTCGCGCCACATCGGCCGTAGAGCCAGCCGTCGGGGCCCCACGCGAGGCCGTTGGCAAAGGTGTGGTGGCTGTTGGGTGAGACGGTGAAGCCGTCGAGGATGGCAATCGCGGCGGCCCGCCGCCGGGCCGGCTCGTCGCTGTCTGGGGTGGCGGGCCATCCCGGCGGAGGACGATGGCCATCGGGGATGAAGAGGAGGCGGGGGGGGCAGAGGAGCCACAGGCCACCGCGCCCCACGGCCACACTGGCCAGCCCCTCGAGCCCGTCGACGAGCGTGGCATGACGCTCGGCGGTGCCGTCGCCGTCAGCATCTTCGAGCATCGTCACCCGGTCGCGGAAGCGCGGGTCGCGTTTCAGCGGCTTCTCGGCGTAGGTGAGGTTTTCGGCGACAAGAAGCCTGCCGGCCGCATCGACGCAGGCAGCGACCGGATTGCGGATCGACGGTTCAGCGGCAAAAAGATCGATCCGGGGGGAGAGCCGCGCCTCGATCGCCGCAAGCGCCGCCTCAGGCGGAAGTGGCTCGCCAGCCCGCTCGGAGTTTTCCACGGCCGGCCCCGCCTCGGGGGCCGCGCCGGCGGCCATCGCGGCGAGCAAGCAGGGGAGCAGCAGGGGGAGGAGAGCGCAGACGCGGCGCAGGCCGCCGCAGCCAGTGGCCAGCCGACTCGGTCGATGAACGGCAAAAAACATGCGGCGGGGCCCCGTAGCACGGGACCCCGCCGCCCTGATCAGGAGTGGTTGAGGATTGCGGACCGGAGCGGATCCGGCTCAGGAGCATCCCATGCTGTTGCCGCAATTATGGCAGAGATAGCAGTTGCCGTTGCGGACCGTGATCGCACCGCAACTGTCGCAGGCCGGAGCATCGATCTGGAACTTGGCAAACTGGCTCTGTCGGTCGCCGAGGCTCGTGCCTGGCTCGAACACCATCACGCCGGCCTGCTCGAGCCGCTTGTTGGAAGCGGCCGTGGAGGCCTTCGCGGCGGGCTTGGGCGTCCCGGCCGCGAAGGCTCCATGACTCGTCGGATTGGCCGATCCGTTGGCCTGGGTGCCCCCCTTGGCCAGCGGCTTGGCAGTGCTCGTCGATCCCTGGGGTGCGGCGGGGGCTTTTCCTTGCCCATCAGCCAGCCCGCTCGCCTTCATGGCGGCGGGCGAACGCTCACTCTCCGCGTCTCCGCCAGTGGCCTCTTCACCCCCGCTGGTGTGGCCGTGCATCCCTCCCGGCCGGTTGGCCTCGCGGAAACCGGGGATGAACTCGTTGCCGAGCCAGCGGAAGAGGTAGTCAACGAGGCTCTTTGCCACCGGGATATCGGGATTCTTCGTGTAGCCCCACGGCTCGAAGCGGGTGTGGGAGAACTTCTTCACATACACCTCGAGCGGCACGCCGTACTGGAGGCTCATCGACACAGCCGTGCCGAAGGAATCCATCAGCCCGCCGATCGTGCTCCCTTCCTTGGCCATCGTGATGAACAGCTCGCCGGGGCGGCCGTCGTCGTAGAGGCCGACGGTGATGTAGCCCTCGTGGCCCCCCACGTTGAACTTGTGGGTGATGCTGCGACGGGTGTCGGGAAGGCGCTCCCGGCGGGGAGACGCCGTCACCTTGGCCGCCGTCTTGTCAGCCTCGGAGCTGGTGTTGAGGGGCTGGCTCTCCTTCGAGCCGTCGCGGTAGATCGCCAGGGCCTTCAGCCCCATCCGCCAGCCTTCCATGTAGGCACCGCCAACCTCGGCAGGGGTCGTCTCCCGCGGCATGTTGACCGTCTTGGAGATCGCCCCGGAGATGAACGGCTGCGCGGCGGCCATCATCTTCACGTGGGCCTGCCAGGCAATCGATCGCTTGCCAAGGCGCGGCTTGAAGGCACAGTCAAACACCGAGAGGTGCTTGTCGTGGATTCCGGTCGCCCCTTCGATCGTGTCGTTCTTGTCGATGTAGGCGAGGATCGATTCGACCGTCGGCTCGTCATACCCCAGCGTCCGCAGCGCCAGCGGCACGGTCTGGTTGACGATCTTGAGCATCCCGCCGCCGGCAAGTTGCTTGTACTTCACCAGGGCGATGTCGGGCTCGATGCCGGTCGTGTCGCAGTCCATCAGGAAGCTGATCGTCCCGGTGGGGGCGAGGACCGTCGCCTGAGCGTTGCGGTAGCCGTGTCGCTTCCCCTGGTCGAGGACTTCTTCCCACACCTTCCGGGCCGCGTCGCGGAGATAGGCCGGGCAGGCCGGCTCGATCGTGTCGACGGCAGCCCGGTGCATCTGCATGACGGCGAGCATCGGCTCGCGGTTGGCGGCGAAGCCCTCGAAGGGGCCGACCGCCGCGGCGAGCTCGGCGCTCGTGCGGTTGGCCGTGCCGTGGAGGATCGCCGTGATCGCTCCGCAGAGGCCGCGGCCGGCGTCGCTGTCGTAGGCATGCCCGTCGGCCATCAGCAGGCTGCCGAGATTGGAGTAGCCGAGACCTAAGGGGCGGTAGAGGTGGCTGTTGCGGGCGATCTTCCGCGTCGGGTAGCTGGCGTGGTCGACGAGGATCTCCTGGGCCACGAAGAAGACGCGACAGGCGGCCGAGAAGCGATCGACATCGAAGGTGCCGTCAGCCCGGCGGAACTTCATGAGGTTGATGCTCGCCAGATTGCAGGCCGTGTCGTCGAGGAACATGTACTCCGAGCAGGGGTTGCTGGCGTTGATCCGGCCCGAGTTGGGGCAGGTGTGCCAGCGGTTGATCGTGGTGTCGTACTGCACGCCCGGATCACCGCACTGCCAGGCACACTCGCTCATCCGACCGAGGACATCGCGGGCCTTCCACGACGGTCCGGCCTTGGAAGGATCGGTCACCCAGCGGGTCGTCCAGGTGTCGTCGCGATCGACCGCCTCCATGAAGTCGTCGGTGAGGCGGACGGAGAGATTGGCGTTTTGGAAGAGGATCGAGCTGTAGGCCTCGCCGTTGAAGTTGGAGTCGTAGCCCCCCTTCTCGATGAGGACGCGGGCCTTGTTCTCCTCCTTCGCCTTGCACTCGATGAACTCCATCACGTCGGGGTGCGTGACCTTGAGCGACTGCATCTTGGCGGCGCGGCGCGTCTTGCCGCCGCTCTTCACGACCGCGGCCACCTGGTCGTAAACACGCATGAAGGACAGGGGGCCGGAGGGCTTGCCGCCGCCGGCGAGCTTCTCGCGCTGGCTGCGGAGGGTGGAGAGATCGGTGCCGGTGCCGGAGCCAAACTTGAAGAGCATCGCCTCGCTCCGCGCGAGCTCCATGATGTCTTCCATGTTGTCCTGAACGCTCTGAATGAAGCAGGCGCTCCCCTGCGGATACTCGTAGGGGTTGTCGGGCATGACGACGTCGCGCTTCGCTTCGTCCCAGCGCCAGTTGCAGGGGGCGCCCTTGACGCCGTACTGGTGGTGGAGGCCGACGTTGAACCACACCGGCGAGTTGAAGGCCCCGTGCTGATGGACGCACAGCCAGGAGAGATCGCGGTAGAAGTTTTCCCCATCCTCGCGCGACTTGAAGTAGCCGTCGGCAATGCCCCAGTCGGCGATCGTCCGGGCGACGCGGTGGACAAGTTGCTTGACGGAGTGCTCGCGCTCCGGCGTGTGGATCTCGCCGTAGAAGTACTTGCTGACAACGACGTTCGTCGCCAGCTGGGTCCAGGCGGCGGGAATCTCACAGGCCGTCTGCTCGAAGAGGACCTTCCCGTCCTCACCCTTGATCGCGGCCGTCCGCAGATCCCATTCGGTGGTGTCGAACGGCGTCGCCACGTCGGTGGGGCAGAAGGTGGCGGGGATGGAGAGCGGCTGCCGGCCGGCCGGCCTCGAATCCTGACCCCGCAGGTGGTCGCCCGACGACGTCGATCCGGCGTCCGAGCGGTGGGTGGTGGCGGATCCGGCGGTCGGCTCGAAGGCTGCCATCGGGGAGCTCCAGGGGGAAGAAGGAAAGGGGCGATCGAAAAAGTATACGTCCGTATAGCTCGTGTGCCAGCCGAATCTGGCCGCTGTTCACGCCACAGCCGCGGATCAACCGGTATAGACGGCCCGGTTCACGCGATCAGAAGAAAGCAGCTCCATCTGCATGCTATCGCTAGATGTTGTGGTGATCGCGGTGGGAACCACTTCATATGGTTCCCTATCGACCGGGGCGTGAATGTAACGTGAGGGAACGGACCGTCAAGTCAGTTTTTTCACCCCCCCATTTCTGGCGGGAAAACGACGGTCCGCCGTCGCCGGGAGGGGCGCCGGCGGGCCGTGTGCCGACCCCTCGGAGGAGGGTGTTCCTGCGAGGGCCAATCCGGGCCATCCGGGGGCTCAGGGCGGGGGGCTGTCGGCGGGGGCCCCGGCGGGGTAGTTTTCCGGCTGCCCTCC
The DNA here is from genome assembly GCA_945873085.1 of Candidatus Kuenenia stuttgartensis. Taxonomy (GTDB): domain Bacteria; phylum Planctomycetota; class Planctomycetia; order Pirellulales; family UBA1268; genus QWOP01. The sequence continues at coordinate 11,570 of CAMCCR010000090.1, forward strand.
CCCTCTTCTGCGAGCCTGCCCGATGGCCAAAAGCGCTTCTTCCTCTGGTGCCACAGGCCTTCCTGCGGCGTCGTTAGCCCCGTCTCCCGCCTCGATGTCCCGGCCGCTCCCGGGAGCCCGGGTGGTGGTCCTTGCCGGCGACGATTACGAGGATCTCGAACTCTGGTATCCCAAGCTGCGGCTCGAGGAGGCCGGGGCGGTCGTGACACTCGCCAGCCGCGACGAGCCGCGGACGTTCCTCGGCAAGCATGGCTATCCCTGCCGGTCAGACGCGACCGTCGCCGGGCTGCGGGCCGAGGACTTCGACGGCATCATCCTGCCCGGCGGCTGGATGCCTGACGCCCTCCGCCGCGACAGGGATGTCCTCGCTCTCGTCGGCGACTTCGCCGCCGCGGGAAAGCTCGTGGCGGCGATCTGCCACGGCGGCTGGATTGCGATTTCAGCGGGGGTCTACCGTGGCGTCCGCGTCACCGGCAGCCCCGGCATCAAGGATGACCTCCTCAATGCCGGGGCGCTGTTTGAGGACGCGGAGGTGGTCGTCGACCGGCACTTCGTCTCCAGCCGCCGCCCCTCCGACCTGCCGGCTTTCATGGCCGCAGTCATCGGGGTGCTTGTCGCCCGGTGAGCCGTCGGCGGCCGAGCCACATCATCGTTCCGGTGACCGCATGACCGGGTAGTCTCTTTCTGATCAGAGCACGGCTCGGCTCGGTGCGACAGCCAGCCTGAGGGACACGACTGACGGGTCAGTCGCCCATTGGTAACCTAGTGTGAATGATGTGTTG
>CAMCCR010000091.1 GCA_945873085.1 Candidatus Kuenenia stuttgartensis
TACGTCATCGAGACGATCCTCGACAACGTCGGAGAGAAGAACGCCCTCCGCAACACCTACCGGGGGATCACGCCGGCCCGGATCAACGGCCAGCGCAATCGGAATGTCGTCCAGGATCACTGGTCGATCAACTCGCTGATCAAGATCAACGGCGGCTTCGAGATCATCCCCAGCGGCGACGCCTTCGATTTTGACTACCGGCGAAGGTCCTTCGAGGCAATCCGGGAGGCCGCCCCCGAGATCATGATGCCGTCAAAGGAACAGAACTACGCCAACCTCTACTTCTCCTCGATCTTCCCCAAGGCCGTCCGGCTCCTCCAAGAGAGCGACGTGCTCGTGATCGTGGGTTACAGCCTGTCGGAGGAGGACGCGCTGCTGCGATTCCTCATCCGGCAGTTTGCCGAGGATCTGCGCGACGTCCATGGGAAGTCGATCTTCTACGTCGACTACACCGATGCGAATGTCCTCGAGGAGCGCCTCCAGGGGTGCTTCCGCTACATGAACCGAATGGATGTGAACAACGTCTTCACCTTCTCCGGCGGCTTCGTCGAATGGATCGACCAGATTCTCCGCCGCACCTGAGCCCCCCCGAGCCCTCGACAGGCAAACGATGAAAACCTTTCTGACGGCTGATTGGCACATCGGTGAAGAACGCTTCGAACTCATGCAGCGCCCCTTCCGGGCGGTTGCGGAATACATCGACGCGCTCGTCGCCCACCACAACGCCGCCGTGGCGCCGGACGATCTCGTCTATGTCAACGGCGACGTCCTCTACCAGAAGGCGTCTCCGGAGGAGTTTCTCCCCCATGTGGCCCGGTTCCATGGCCGCAAGATCCTGCTGCGGGGCAATCACGACAGGCCCTTCACCGATGCGCAGTTCGCCCCCTACTTCGAGCGGATCGTGCCGGAGGGGGAAGGGATCGACGTCACGATCGCCGGCGTCCCCTGCTTCATCACTCACTATCCCTCACTGGCCCGGGAAGACCGCTTCAATCTCGTCGGGCACATCCACGGCGCCTGGAAGTTTCAGCTCAATTCGCTCAACGTCGGCGTCGATGTCCACCACTTCCGGCCGGTCGCCGAGGAGCAGATCCCGTTCTTTCTCAAAGCGATCGAGTCGTTTTATGACCTCGACGTGTGGACGGCCTATCAGTCGGCCAATCAGGCCCACTTCGCCACCCGCGGGAAGAAGTCGACCTATTTTGAGCCCAAGGGATCGACCCCGGCATCGCTCCCGCCGTCCTAGCCCCCGCGTCGCCCGGGTATCCTCGGGTGTGCCGGCGGAGTCACCCCCTCGGCACAAGGAGCGAGAGGATGGCAGCGACACCGGGCCCGTGCGATCGGCTTGCGCCCACCGGGCGGCCGCGCGTCGGGGTGGCCTTTTGCTTCGTGGCCAGGCTGATCACGGCGATTCTTTTCTTGGCGCCGCTCGCAGCCTTCGGCGAGCTCCCGCCCGAGATCGGCTACGTGTTTCCGGCCGGAGGCCGGGCGGGCGAGACGCGCGATGTCGTCCTCGGCGGCTACGACTGGACGCCCGATATCGAGATCCTCCCCCACGATCCCGGTGTGACGCTCGTGGTCACCGGCGCCCCGACGCGCGTCCTCATCCCGGAGCCGCCCCACCTCTTCGGCTACAAGGCCCGCGCCAACGACCGCCCCTGCCCGCGCGAGTTTCCCGCCCGGCTCACGCTCTCGGCCGATCTCCTCCCCGGCCTCCATCGCTTCCAGGTCGCCAATGCCAACGGCGCCTCGCCACCAGGGCTTTTTCATCTCTCGCGCTACGAGAGCTTTGTCGAGGATCGCGACCGCGATGGCCCGCAGCTCCTCCCCACGCTGCCTGTGGTGATCGACGGCCAGATCGGCCGCACGGCCGAAATCGATCGCTACCGCTTTACGGTGAGGGAGTCGGGGCCGGTGTCGATCGAGCTCTTCGCCCGCCGCCTCCTCTCTCCGCTCCACGCGATTCTGAAGGTGATCGATTCGCACGACACGGTCGTGCTCGATGTCGCCGACACCGCCGGCCGTGATCTCTCCGTCTCCTTTCTCGGGAAGGAGGGAGAAACGTACACCCTCTCTATCCACGACATCGACTACGCCGGCGACCGCTCGAGCGTCTATCGGATGGAGCTGGCCACCGGCCCGATTGCCCCCGCGATTGCCCTCTCCGCTATCCCCGAGACGGTCGCCCCCGAGGGCACGGCCGACATTTCCCTCGCTGCGCCGCCAGTCGCCGTACGCGGCGCGTTAGCAGGCGACCAGCGCTCGCGGAGCGTGATCGTCGATCTCCCTGCGGGAAGCTGGCGCGTGTCGGCCAAGAGCACCTCCGCGAGCCACCCGCTCGATCTCGATCTCTCCATCCTCGCCCCCGATGGCCGCGAGCTTCTGTTTGCCGACGATGGCGCCGGATCGGTCGATCCGGTGGCAACGCTGCCCATTGCCACGGCCGGGGCGCACCGGATCGTCGTCGGCGGGCGAGCGCTCGGCGCGACCGAACTCGGCCCCGCCGCCTGGCGGCTCGTGATCGAGCCAGACTCGGAATCGTTTGAGCCGGGGCCGGTGCTTGCCGCGCAGCTGGCCGTGCCGCTCGGGGGGGCGGCCAAGCTCACGATTCCGATCGTGCGCGCTGGCGGCTTCGCTGGGGCAGTCGGCATCGGTTTCCGCGGGCTGCCCGACGGCGTGACGGCAACCGAGGGGGCGATCGCTGCTGGGGCCGCCGAAGGTGCGGTGGAGCTTGCCTGTGGCGCCGACGCCGGCACAGCCGCGCGCCTCGCGACGCTTGTGCTTTCCGGGACGACAAGCGCCGGCCGCCCGCTCACCCATGAAAAGCCGATCGCGGTGGCCGTGACGATGAAGCCGCGGGTGAGGATCGTGCCTGACGGCCTCGACGACGTCCGGAAGGTCCATCGGGGAACGACCTTCCGCGGGCCGCTCACGATCCATCGCCTCGAAGGCTTTGCAGGGGAAGTGCGGCTCCATCCGACGGCGAAGCAGCAGCGGCATCGGCAGGGGATGGATGGCGAGGAGATCGTCGTGCCGGCAGGGGCCACGCACTGCGAGTACCCGGTGTTTGTCCCGGAATGGATGGAGACCACGCGGACGAGCCGGTTTATCGTCAACGGTGCCGTCGAGGTGACCGATCCGCGCGGGGCGAAGCGGACGTTGCTGGAGCGCCAGGAGCTGCGGCTGGGAATGCTCCCGGAAGGGGCGATCATGAAGCTCTCCGCGCCGGCAGAGATCCGGCTGAAGCGCGGCGCGACGGTGGCGATCGTGCTTGGGCTGGTGCGCGGGGCGGAGTTTCGCACGCCGGCCTTCGCGGGGCCGGTGCGACTGGAGCTCGTGCGCGAGTCGCTGCCACGGGCGTGGCGCGATGGGAATCTCGTCACGCTTGAGCCGGTCGTGATCGAAAACGACGGCGCTGAAGAGGCTCACGCGACGCTGACGGTGACCCTCGCCGATGATCCGCGGATCGCCGGCGAAGGGCCGATCACGATCCGGGCGACGGCGCTCGAGGAGGGACGCTGGCCGGCCGTCAGCGAGGCGACGGTGGTGGGAATCGTGGAGTGACGGGAGCGTATACTCTCGTCCATCCTCCCGGGGCACTCGCCATGGCCATGCTGCTCGAGCCGAGACAAGACTTCACCCGACTCAGGCGATGGGGCTCGTGGTGGAGGATGGCTGGAAGGCTCGTCGCCATTGCCTTCTTTGTCTGTTCGTGCACGGCAGATGCCCTCCCCGCCGCCGAGGTCCCCGTCGACGACGGGAGAGATCACTGGGCCTTCGTGGCTCCCGAGCGGGCGGAGCTGCCCCCGGTGGGGGCGAGCGGCTCGGGTCATCCGATCGATCGCTTCCTCGACGCCAGACTTGCCGCAGACGGCCTCGAGCCGTTGGCTGCTGCCGATCGGACGACGCTCCTGCGGCGCGTGACGCTCGATCTCACCGGACTGCCGCCGACGCGCGACGACCTGCGGGCCTTTCTTGCCGACACCGCCCCCGATGCCTACGACCGGCTCGTCGACCGGCTCCTCGACTCCCCGGCCTACGGCGAACGATGGGGCCGGCATTGGATGGATGTGTGGCGCTATGCCGACTGGCACGGCCGCCGGCATGTGCCCGACGTCTGGAACAGCGCCCCGCAGGTGTTCCGCTGGCGCGACTGGATCGTCGCCTCGCTCAATGCCGACACCGGCTACGACGAGATGGTGCGCTCCATGCTCGCCGCCGACGAACTCCATCCGGGCGACCGCGACGCCGGCGTCGCCACCGGGTATCTCGTCCGCAATTGGTATGCCCTCAATCCCAACGATTGGATGCGGTCGACCGTCGAGCATGTCGGCAAGGCGTTTCTCGGGCTGACCACGAACTGCGCCCACTGCCACGATCACAAGTTCGACCCGTTCACCCAGGAGGATTACTTCCGGCTGCGGGCCTTCTTCGAGCCGATTGGGCTGCGGCAGGACAGGCTTCCGGGGGAGGCCGATCCGGGGCCTTTTCAACCGTATGACTACAGCGTGCTGCGGAGGGTCGAACGCCGCGGCACGGTGATGGTCTACGACCGGGCGGCCGATGCCCCGACCTGGTTCTACACCGACGGCGATGAGCGCAACCGCGACCTGGTCCGCGGGCCGGTGTCCCCGGGAGTGCCCGCCTTCCTCGCCCGTGGCCGCCAGCCGCCGATCGAGCCGATCAGCCTCCCGCCGCCGGCCTTCAATCCGATCCTCGATGAGCCCGTGGCGGCAGCCTTCCGCGCCGATGCCGTCGCGGCGATCGAGGCCGCCAATCGTGCGCTCGAGGAAGTCCATCCGCTCGGCGATGGCGTGGGGCTGGCGCGGAAAACGGCTGCGGCTGCAACGCTCGGCCGGGCGACGGCGACGCTCGTCTCACTCGATGCCCGACTCGCCGCCGAGCGGCTGCGCTACGGCAGTGCGCCGCCCGATCAGGTCGTGGCGGCGGCCGAAGCGGCTACAGCGGCGGAGCGGCACGCGGCCGAGCAATCGGCCCTCGAGGCGCTTCTCGCCGCGGAGGGGGCGCTTGCCACGGCGCGGGCGAAGCCCGAGACCGACCCCGCCCGACAAGCGGAGGTCGTCGCCGCGGCCGCAACGATCGAGAAGGCACTGGGAGCGGTGGAAGCCGCGCGGGGCGCGGCGATGCGCCCCGCCGATGGCGCCTACACGCGGATCGCCGCGGCCTATCCGGCGACGAGCACGGGGCGGCGTGCGGCGCTGGCCCGCTGGATCACCGATCGGGACAATCCGCTCGCGGCACGGGTGGCCGTGAACCATGTTTGGATGCGGCACTTCCACGAGCCGCTCCTGTCGAGCGTGTTCGATTTCGGCCGGGCTGGAGCCGCTCCTTCCCATCCGCAGTTGCTCGACTGGCTCGCTGTCGAGTTTATGGAGAACGGCTGGCGTATGAAGCCGCTCCACCGGCTCATCGTCACCAGCGCCGCCTACCGCCGGGGAAGCGCGGAGCCCTCCCCTGCCGGCGGCGCCGAGCCAGGACGGGCGACTTCCGTCGGAAAGGATCCGGAGAATCGGCTTCTGAAGCGGATGAACGTCGGCCGGATGGAGGCCGAGGTGGTGCGCGATTCGATCCTTCATCTCGCCGGCACCCTCGATCGGACGATCGGGGGGATGGAATTGGAGAACGCGGTGGCGCTCACCACCTTCCGTCGCAGCCTCTATTACAGCTGCCAGCCGGAGGAGGATGGCCGCAGCCCGTTCGCGGCGGTGTTCGACTGCGCCGACGCCGGTGATTGTTATCGGCGCTCGCGGACGATCATCCCGCAGCAGGGGCTGGCGCTGGCCAACAGCGAGCTTGTCCATGCGGCCAGCGCGAAGATCGCCGCCGTCTTGTGGGCGGGGCTGCCCGCGGAACAGCAGGGCGACCAGAGAGCTTTCGTGGCGGCCGCGTTCGAGCATCTCCTTGGCCGGGCGCCGCATGACGAGGAGATGGTCGCCTGTCTCGACTGGCTCGGCGCGGAAGGCCGTGGGCCGGCGGGGATTTCAGAGCCGGTTGAGCCGGAGGTGCGCCGAGCCGGGCTCGTGCGCGTGCTTTTCAATCACAACGACTTCGTCGCCATCCGCTGACCGGGGAGCCCTGACGATGCCCAACAACGAGGAAGGCCAAAGACTGACGCGGCGGGGGCTGTTGGCGGCCGGCCCGCGGGCCGGGCTCGGACTTGGGTTCGGCTCGCTGGCGCTCGAGTCGCTGCTATGCGACGCGCAGCCGGCGCTGGCGGCGACGGCCGGTGCGCGAGCGAAGTCGGTGATCTGGGTGTTTCTGTCGGGGGGCTACAGCCACGTCGAGACGTTCGATCCCAAGCCCGCGCTCAACGCCCACGCCGGCAAGAGCTACGACAAGACGCCGTTCGAAAATCCGGTCAATTCGCCGCTCCATCGGAAGCGGTTTCGATCGGTGCCGGCTGAGGAGATCAACGTCCGCGACGTCTATCCCATCATTTATCCGATGCAGGTCGGCTTCGCCCCCCGCGGTCGCAGCGGCATCGAGATCAGCGACTGGTGGCCCCAGCTGGCGGGCGTCGTCGACGATCTCTGTTTCGTGCGGAACATGTGGACGACCGACAATGACCACGCCGCCGAGAACCAGATCCACACCGGTCGCCACCGACTCGACGAGCCGCAGCCGAGCCTTGGCGCCTGGGCCTCCTACGGGCTCGGCTCGCTCAACGAGAATCTTCCCCGGTATGTCGTTCTCGGCGGGCCGACGCGGAGCGACACGCGCCAGTCGATCGATTCGCTCTATCTCGGGCCGCAGCATGCCGGTGTCCCCTTCGCCCTCGATCCGGCCAACCCGCTCCCCTTCGGCCGCCGTCAGGCGGCGCAGTCGGCTCGGCAGCAGCGGGACGAGTTCGACCTCGTCGGCCGGCTCGGGGCGATCGCCGCGGCCGAGCATCCGCACGACGCGGAGCTACGGGCGCGGATCCGCGGCTACGAGCTCGCCTACCGGATGCAGGCCGCCGTGCCGGAGGCGGTCGGCTTCGCCGACGAGACCGAGGTGACCCGCCGACTCTATGGCCTCGATGGCGAGGCGACGAAGCTCGCCGGCGAGCGTCTCCTCACGGCCCGCCGGCTCGTGGAACGCGGCGTGCGCTTCGTGCAGGTCTTCCCGTCGCCGTACGGCGTCTGGGACTCTCACCAGAAGCTCAAGGAGAACCACACCCGTCTGTGTGCCACGATCGACCTCCCGATCAGCGGGCTGATCCGCGACCTCAAGGCCCGGGGGCTGTTCGACGAGACGCTCGTCGTCTTCTGCACGGAGTTCGGCCGGACTCCGGGGCTCGAACAGCGGAGCGGGGGCGTCGACGGCCGCGACCACCATCCCAACGGCTTCACGATCTGGCTCGCCGGGGCGGGGGTGAAACGTGGGCACGTCCATGGCGCCACCGACGAGCTCGGCTACAACGCTCTCGGCGACGGCCACTATGTCACCGATCTCCACGCCACCGTTCTCCACCTCCTCGGCCTCGATGGCCGGAAGCTCGAGGTGCCGGGCCGGCGCCGGCTGGAGATCGACCACGGTGAACCGATCGCCGACATCCTCGCCTGATCCACACCTACGCTCCGGCTCTTCCCCAAGGCCGCGAGGAGCCACCATGCCCGCTGATGACACCCCCCTGGCCTTCGAGCCGCCGTGGTGGATGAAGAATCCCCACGTGCAGACGATCCTACCGGCACTTGTGCCACAGAAGCTCGCCGATCATGCGGCGATCCTGCGGCGCGTCGAACTCGCCGACGGCGACGCGCTGGCCGTCCATGACGACTGCCCCGCCGGCTGGGCTCCCGGCGGGAAGGTGGCGATCCTCTCGCACGGCTTGGCCGACCACCACCGCACGCCGCTGCTTGTGCGGCTTACCGAAAAGCTCACGGCGCGCGGCGTGCGCGTGTTCCGCTGGGACATGCGCGGCTGTGGCGCGGGAATGGCCTGGGCCCGTCGCCCCTACCATGCCGGCTGCTCAGGGGACTTGGCGGCGGCCGTCGATGCCGTCATCGGCTGGTGCTGCGGGGAGGAAGGAACCGAGGCGGGCGCGGCGACCGGCTCCGAGGCCAACGTACCGCTGCCTGACATGACCCTGTTTGGCGTCTCCCTCTCCGGGAATGTCCTCCTCAAGTATCTCGGCGAGGCGCCGGGGCATGTCCCGGCCGCGGTACGGCGGGCAGTGTCGGTCAATCCACCGATCGACCTGCTGGCGGGGATCGAGTCGATCGGCAGCCGCACCAACCGCGTCTACGACCGGCACTTCACCGGCGTCCTCATCAAGCACCTCGAAGCCTGGTGGCACCTGCGGCCCGATGCCTTCCGGCCGCCGGAGGGGCCGCGGCCGCGGACGCTCCACGGCTTCGATGATTGGTTCACCGCCCCGGCGATCGGCTTCCGCGACGCCCACGACTACTACCGCCACTCAAGCGCCGCTCCCTTCATCCCCGCGATCGACACGCCGACGATGATCATCACTTCCCGCGACGATCCGCTCGTCCCCTTCTGGATGTTTTCCAGCGACCGCGTCACCTATCCCGACTGCGTGCGGCTTATCGCCACCGATCATGGTGGCCATGTGGGATTTGTCGGGAAGAAGGGGCTCGATCCCGACTCTCGCTGGCTCGACTGGCGCGTCGTGGAGATCGTTACCGGGATGCCGGTGAGTGACGACGAGGCGCCGTGACGGGCGATGGTGGGGCTGTCAACTCTCGACGCGGCCTGAACGAGCGGCGGGGATGCCGCTATATTCGTGGTCGCCCGGGGAACCCAAAGGCCCGTGGCGGTCATCGTCCAGGGGACTCTGCCCATGCCTTTGAGATCGTGTCGTTCCTTGTGTGCCGCACTCATCGTCGGGATGGCGGCCGGCCTGGCTGTGACGCCCGCGATCCCTGCGCCGATCGTCGCCGGCTTCGAACGTTTTGGCCGCCAGACTGACAATGCGATCGATCGGATCGAAGCGGGGCTCTTGCTCCTCGGTGAACTCGGCTGCGTGAATTGCCATCGGGCCGGCGCGGCGGAAGCCCACGTCAGCGCCAAGGCAGGGCCGATCCTCGACCGGGTCGGCGAGCGGATCGATCCGGCCTGGATCGCGACCTACCTCCGCGACCCCGCCGCGGCTCACCCCGGCACGACGATGCCCCAAGTGCTTGCGAATCTCGACGAAGGGGCGCGAGCGCTGACATCCCAGGCGATCGCCCATTATCTCGCTGCCACCGGGGAGTTTTCCCGAGGGTCTTTTCCGGGGGCCCAGGATGCCCGCCCGCGCGACGGGGTGCCGATCTACGACCGCGTCGGCTGCCGGGCCTGTCATGGCGATCGGCTCTCGACCGCGCCCCATCTCCCCGACCAACGGCCCCTTGGCGACCTCGCTGCAAAATGGTCGCCTACCGCGCTCGACGCCTTCCTCCAGAATCCCCTCCACACGCGTCCGTCGAGCCGGATGCCCGCCTTCCCGCTCGACGACGGCGATCGTCGCCATCTCGTCGCGGCCCTCCTCCTTCCTGAAAGCCGGTGGGGGGGCGTGGCCGAGCAGACGGTGGCCTTCGGGGCGAAGTCGTGGAACCAGACCTTCGGCTCGCTCCCCGATTTCGCCACGCTCGGGAAACCGGACCGCACAGGGCCGCTCCAGGGCTTTGATGTCGAAGGCTTTGCCGGCCGCACCGATGGATTCTGTGTGCAGCTGACAGGCTTTTTTCATGCCTCGGCGAAGGGGCGATACCGCTTCGATCTGGCCAGCGACGACGGCAGCCGCCTGCTCGTCGGCGGCGCGACGGTCATCGACAACGACGGCGTTCATCCCCACAGCTGGCGCTCGGGTGACATCGAGCTCGATGCCGGCATCCACGAGATAGCGGTCGAGTTTTTCGAGTCGGCCGGGCAGTGTTCGCTCGAGCTCGACGTCGCCCCCCCAGGAGCCTCGCGCGAGTCGGCCCTCGCGTTTATCACGCCGTCGCGCGACGGCAAGCCGGCCCGCACCGCCCGCCCTGCCCCGCCGCCGTTTAAGGTCGATGCGGGGCTCGTCGCCGAAGGGAAGCAGGCCTTTGCAGCGCACGGCTGCGCCAACTGCCATCGCCTCGACGGCGCCGAGGCGGTCGCCTTGAAGATGGCCGATTTGCCGCCACTGAACACGCTCGCCGGGAAGGCCGGCGCTGGAGATATCGCTGGGTGTGTTGGCCAGAAGCCCGCTGCGAAGGGCTCGCCCCTCTACGGGCTCGACAACGCGCAGCGGGAAGCGATCGGCGCGGCGCTCGCCTTCCTTGCCTCTCCGGCCGCCGCGGAGGCACCGGCGCGCGAGCGGGCGATTTCCCGGTCGGTCACGAGCCTCAATTGCCTCGCCTGCCATGTCCGCGATGGGAAGGGGGGAGCGATCCCGGCGGTGGCCATCCTCGACGACGACGGCGAGCCGATCCTGAAAGATCCCGCGCGCGACGCCCTGTTCACCGGGCCGATTCCGGAGATGGGAGAAGAGGGACGGCTGCCGCCGACGCTCGACGGCGTCGGCGACAAGCTGCGGCGCGAGTTTCTCGATGAGGTGCTGGCGAACGGGGGCGTCGATCGCCGGGCCACGATGCACACGCTGATGCCGAAGTGGCACGGTGAGGTGGCCAAGCCACTCACGGCGTTGCTTGCCGACGATCCCAAGACCGATATCAGAATCCCTGCGATCGCCGGCCACGCCGAGGCGGAGATCGTCGACAAGGGGCGCGATCTCGTCGGCTCGAAGGGGCTCGGCTGTATCAAGTGCCATGCCTTCGCTGGCGACCGCGGCCAAGGGCTCGGGGCCATCGACATGACCCGCTTCCCCAAGCGCCTCCGGCATGAGTGGTATCTGGCCTACGTGGAAAACCCGCAACGCTTCCGCCCCGGCACGCGGATGCCTGCGGCCTGGCCGGAAGGGAAGGTTTTTTATCCCGACATCCTCTCTGGCGACGCCGGCAATCAGATCGAATCGGTGTGGCGCTATGTGTCGCTTGCCAAGCCGCGGCCCCCGGTCGGACTGGGGAACGATCCGATCGAGCTTGTCGCCACCGACAAGCCGGTGATCTATCGCAACTTCATCGAAGGGGCCGGGCCCCGCGCCATCGGCATCGGCTTCCCGGAACGGGTCAACATCGCCTGGGACGCCGAGGCATTCCGCTTGGCGCTCGCTTGGAAGGGATCCTTCATCGACGCCCGTCGCCACTGGAGCGGCCGCGGTGAAGGCTTTCAGCCGCCGATGGGGGATGCCGTCTTCAACCCCGACGCGGGCCCCTGTGTGGCGATCCTCCCCGCGATCGACGCCCCTTGGCCAGCGGAGCCTGTGCGGAAGCGCGGCGGACGGTTCGGCGGTTACGCGCTCGACGACAAGGGGCGGCCGACGTTTCGCTGGTCGCTGCCCGCTGAAAAAATCGCCGTCCGCGAATCGATCGGCGGCGATTCCGTCGGCAACCCGCTCCTGAAGCGGGCCGTGACCGTCGAACGCCAGCCGAATGCCGCCGGGCTCGAAGGCCTCGGCTTCCGTGCCGCCGTCGCCGACTCGATCGAGGCAGAGCCCGATGGATGGTGGCGCGTCGCTGGATTTTGGCGGGTGCGGGTGCTCGGGGAGGGCGTCGGGCCGGGCACAGTCGTGACGATCGACGGCAAGAAGGAACTGCGCTATTCCGTGACGCCCCCGGTCGAGACCGCCACCGCGGCCCGCGTCACCTTTCAAGAGGAACTCTCATGGTGATTTTTGATGGGCGCCGCGTCGCGATGCGACGGGGCGGGGCGGGGGTCGCGGGCGCTGTTCTTGCGCTGCTCCTTTCGAGTATCGCTGTGGCCCCCGCGTGCGCCGCCGAGCCCCTCAAAAAGCCGACCGAGGCCGACTTTTACAAAATCGAACAACTGAAAATCCCGCCGGATGCGTTTCTCGAGGTGGGGGCGCTCGAATGGCTGCCCGATAATAAGATCGCCGTCGCCAGCCGGCGCGGCGAAATCTGGATCGTCAGCGACCCGGCGGGTGAGGAGCCGACCTGGACGCGCTTTGCCCACGGGCTCCACGAGGTGCTGGGCCTAGCCTGGAAGGATGGCTGGCTCTATGCGACGCAGCGGCCGGAGGTGAGCCGGCTCAAGGACACCGACGGCGACGGCGAGGCCGACGAGATCGAGACGGTGGCCGATGGTTGGGGAGTGTCTGGCGACTACCACGAATATGCATTCGGATCGAAGTTCGACGCCGAGGGGAATCTGTGGATCGTGCTCTGTCTGACGGGGAGCTTTTCAAGCGAAGTGCCGTTTCGCGGCTGGGCGATGCGCGTCACCCCCGACGGCCGCACGATCCCCAC
>CAMCCR010000092.1 GCA_945873085.1 Candidatus Kuenenia stuttgartensis
GGCTTCAAGTGGATCGGCGAGGAGATCGATCGGATCGGCCCCGAGCACTTCGCGTTCGGCTGCGAGGAATCGCACGGCTATCTCGCCGGCACGCATGTCCGCGACAAGGATGCCAGCGTCGCGGCCCTGCTCCTGGCAGAGTTGGCTGCCGCGCTCAAGGAACGCGGGCAATCGCTCCACGAGCATCTCGACGGCCTGTTCGTGGCCCATGGCTGCCATGCCGAACGGCAGGTGTCGGTAACGCTTCCCGGCGCCGCCGGCATGGATCGGATGCGCGAGATCATGGCGAGCCTGCGGAAAAACCCGCCGTCGACGATCGCCGGCCTCGACGTCATCCGCGTCCGCGACTACGGCAGCCTCACCGTGGCCGAGCGTGGCGCCCCACCGCGGCCGTTCCCCGGAGCTCCGCACACCGCCAAGAAGGGGGATCTGGTGATGTTCGATCTCGCCGGTGTCCCAGAGGCTTCGCCCCACCCGGGGGCCGAGGCCCCCTTCCCGACGCTCTCCAACTGCGTCGCCGCCCGTCCCTCCGGCACCGAGCCGAAGATCAAGTTTTATCTCTTCACCGCCGCCCCGCCGCTCCCTGCAGCCGACCTCGCGGCGACGAAGGGGCTGCTCGCAGCCAGGCTCGATCGCATGGAACGGGACCTGAAGCATCTTCTCGGCCTAGGAGGGGCGTGAGAGCGGCGGGGTGAACGACGCGACAGCCCGCGTCGACCCGTGGAGCGAGTCACACCAGGAGACCGGCGTCGTGTTCACAGATGTCGAGCATTGCCGCAGACGGTGGTATCGCGACCCGCGTTGGTTCGTGGCCGCCGCGGCGACGCTCCTCGTCGCCGTGATCCTCTACGGGCTCTTCGGACCCGATCCACCGATCCTCGTCTCCCCGGAGACGACGGTGATCACTGGGCCGCCCGCCGCCGACGGCCTCCCCGATTACGCCGCGGCGCGGCTGGCCCTGGCCGGCCCCGCACCGCCGCCGGAGGACAACGCAGCGGTCGATCTCCTCCTGATGACTTGGCCGATGTACCTCTCGCCGTCCGATCTGCGCTTGGTCTGCACGGCGGTCGGCATTCCCGACAGTCCCCCTGCCTCGCGGCTCTTGATCCCGGAATGGAGTGGGAACGATGCGGTGACGCTCTGGACGGTGAGCGATGCGTCGGAGCATCCGTGGACCACGAACGAACACCCGGCCCTCGCCGCATGGCTCGAGACGAACGCCACGTTCCTCGACCGCCTGGTGACGGCGGCCGACAAGCCGCGATGGTGGTTGGCGAATCCGGCGCTGCTCGGCGGGTCGCCCGATTGGTTCGGGGACGCTCCCGCCGTTGACGCACTGACCATGTTTCTCGAGTGCCGCGCCCTCCTTCATCTCGGGGAAGGTCGGCACGCCGCCGCCTGGCGCGATCTCCGCGCGATCGAACGCTGGGGGCGTCTGTTGGCCGATCCTCGAAACGGACCCCAGCGACAGCTCTTCCAATTGTCGGTTCAATCCGTGCAAATCCGGGCAGCACGATCGATCGCCAGGCATCTGCTGCCCCTGCCGGCACTCCCCTCCGACCTGCTCGCCGAGATCCGTACCGAGTTCGCCTCTGACGAGGCCGCACCCGATCCGGCGGAAACGCTCCGCGGGGAGCGGTTGCAGTCGGTCGGGATGGTGGTGTCGCTGGCACGGCGCCTCCCCGGCGGTCGCAGCGCACGGCCGAGGCGCGTGCAGATGGACAGGGGCGAAGTCAATCCTCTGGTCGATGCCGCACTCGCCACCAGGCTTGACTGGGGCGGCGTTCTCATCGCCTTCACCGAAGCCCACGACGACGCCTTGGCGGCCCTCCGCCTGCCGACGCATGCCGCAAGGCGCGCGGAGTTGGATCGCTTGCGGGCCGGATGGGCCGCCACCGCCCCGGCGGTGAGGAGCGTCCGAGCCAACACGGCGACGGTGCTTCGCGGCTTGATCGAGCCACGGCGCCGCGAGCGGGCACTGGCCGCCTGGCTGGCGATCGACGCGTTCGATCGCGTCGCATATGTCGATGCCCCTGCGGCCGTGACCGCGTGCCGGGATCTCGTCCGCACCGCCGTGGCTCTCGCCGCTTGGCGAGCCGATCGGGCACCGGGTGAGCCTCTCTTCCCGGAGCGGATCGACGACATGGTACCTCGATATCTGGATCACGTCCCGAACGATCCGTTCACGGACAGTCCGCTCCGCTACCGTCGTGTCGGCGACGTGGTACTCCTCGTGATTGCTGGGGACGACGGCATCGACAATGGCGGCGACGACCGTCTCGACATCGTCGTCCGCATGCCACCTCCGCCCAGCCCGGGCGCGCCCCCTCCGCCCCCCTGAAGCGTCTCGCGGCCGACGCCTCGACGCCCGCGACGGCAGCGGGAATAAGTAAAAGTACGTATAAAAGACGATGGGGCTGAATCGGAACCGACCGCACAGAAGGCCAGCAGAGATGAGCGAACAGATCGGTGCCGTGCTCATCTTCGTCGGCCTCTTCCTGGCGACGTCGGGGTTGCTCGTCTTCATCTTTCGCAGCTTGCGGGTGCTCCTGGGGCGGACGGAGCGACGCAAGCTCCTCGGCCCCGCCGCGCTCCTTGCTGCCGGGCTCGTGATCGGGTCCGTGCCGTTCGCCGCCCAACGCCTCTACTTTTCGATCGTGGGGCTCGCGGAACGGGAGCGGGTCGTCGACGGCCGGCAGGCGCTCGTCCTCACCGGCTGGGACCGGAGCGACTACTCGATCCTCGCCAAGAAGCCCGGATTGGAAATCCTTGAGATGGGGAATGCTGACGTCACCGACGCCACGCTCGATCTCTTCGCCGGCCTGCCGAAGCTTCGAGAGCTCACCCTCAACGACACCCGAATCACCGACGCGGGGCTGCACAAGCTCCGGGAACTGAAACAACTGGAGTCGCTGCGGATCGCGCGGACGGCCGTCACCCCAGAGGGCGTGGCGGCCTTTCTCGCCGACGCCCCGCCGACATTCCGGGAGATCGATGTCACCGGCAACAACATCCCGACGTCGATCCTGCGGAAGTGGAAGAACGCCGCCAAGACGGGGGACGATGCCCCACCCGGCGAAGGGAAGGCAGCGGCCCCCGAACGTCGCTACGTGAATTGAAATCAACGGCTCCATCCCCACTCGAAGCGGAGTGCCCCCAATGGCTCTTGAACGACTCGAACTCAAAGAAGCCACCCCCGGCCACGTCTCCACCGCCACGTATCTCTGCGAGGCGAGTGCCCTGGCCTACCTTGGCGAGAAGGACGGGAAGACGGCCTTCCAGGAAATCCTCGGCCTCGACGCGAGTCTCTTCAGCGTCGGCAACACGCAGGCCTGGCTGGGGACGAACGCCGACCACATTGTCATCGCCTTTCGCGGAACGGAGAGCCCGACGAGCCTCGACGGCCTCAAGGACATCCTCCTCACCGACGCGATGAATCTCCTCGTCGTGCCGGAGGGGCGCCTCGGCCTCGATCTCGCCGCCGCCGGTGTCGGTGCCCGCTTCCACAAGGGCTTCGTCGACGCGATTGCCGACATCTGGCCGGCCCTCCTTCCGGCGATCGAAGCCGAGGTGAAAAAGAGCGACCGCCCCATCTGGATCACCGGGCACAGCCTCGGCGGAGCACTGGCACTGATTTCCGCCTGGCTCCTCAAGCGAAAGTTCATCGCCGTCGAGGAGGTCTGCACGTTCGGGGCGCCGATGATCGGCAATCGCACGGCCTGCGAGGCCTTCAACCGGGAGCTTGCCGGAAAGATTCACCGCTACGTCAACGGCCGTGATCCGGTCCCGAAGCTGCCGGGGCTGTCGCTGGTGGCCAACGAGTTCGTCCATGTCGACCGCGAACGGCTCCTCGGCATCCACCCGATGACTGGCCTGATCGAAGTCGTCGGCGGTGTCGCGGGGAAGGCGGTCAATGGCCTCCTCGCCGGGACTCTCATCGACGAGGCCTGGAAGGGAATCAATGCCGAGGTCGCCACCCACTTCCTCGACTGCTACCGCGAACTCCTCCGCGGGTAGGATTGCGTCCACCGCCGCCACGGAGCAGGCCAGCCACGATGGACCTTTCGACGATGCTCCCCCTTGGCGTAGCCGGGCTGTGCGCCGGGTTCATCGATGCGATCGCCGGCGGCGGGGGGCTGATCTCGTTGCCGGCGCTCCTCTGGGCCGGCCTTCCTCCCCATCTCGCCCTTGGCACCAACAAACTCCAAAGCGCCGCCGGCACGACGATGGCGGTCCATCGTTACCATGTCGCCCGGCTCATCGATTGGCCGACGATGACCGTGGCGATCGCGGCGACCGCACTGGCCGCGACGCTCGGCACGGTGGCCGTGCTGTGGATCGACAATCGGGTGCTTCGCGCCGTCGTTCCCTGGCTCCTCCTCGCCGTCGCCATCCATGTCCTGCGGCGGCCGAATCTCGGCGACGCTCCCACGGAGGCACGGCTCTCCGCCAACCGCTTCGGGGCGCTCGCCGGCAGCGCGCTCGGGTTTTACGACGGCTTCTTCGGCCCCGGCGCTGGGGCGTTCTGGACCGCCGCCTGCGTCCACCTCCGCGGCATGGGCCTCCCCCACGCCACGGCCTTCACGAAGGTCGTGAATCTCACGAGCAACCTCGCGGCACTCGCTGTCTTCGCCTCGTGGGGGCAGGTCGATCCTGCGTCGGCCGGCGCGATGATCGTCGGCCAGGCGGTCGGCGGCAGGATCGGGGCTGGGCTGGCCGTGAAGCACGGGGCCCCGTTCATCCGCGTCGTCTTTGCGGGAGTCGTGTTCACGCTCGTCGCCCGACTTCTCTGGCAGACCCTTGCCGGGTGACCGTTAGTTGCCGGCCCCGACGTCGCGGACGTACTTGTGGCACTGGATGCACTTGAGCGTCACTTCCATCCAGGCCAGCGCCGCACCGTCGAGGTTCTTGTCTTTGGCTGCCGAGCGGAGCGATTCGCACGCGCGGCGGAACTCGCGGCTTTGCCGGGCGTAGTCCTCCGTCTGCAATACCTCCCAGCTCGAGGCCTGGCTGGCGAGCGCAAGATCGTGCGATCCGCTCGCGATGAGGTCGTAATCGGCCAGGGCCAGCCCCTCCATGACTAGCTGCGCATGGCCGAGTTTGGCCCGCATGAAGATCGAGACGTCATTCGGCTTGTCGCCGACGCTCGGCTCCTGCGCTGCCAGGGGGGGCCGGCTCATCAACAACCCTGGCACCACCACCGCCAGCGTGATCAGGGTCACAAACCCTGCCGCCAGATGCCGCTCGAAAGACTTCATGGTCGAATCCTCCGTGGGAGTGTTGGTCGTGGCGCCGCGATTTCCGGACACCAACATCCACTATCGCTCCGCGGGCCCCTCAGGGGCAAGCGAAAACCAATTCGGAGGGCGCCGAAACCTTCAGGCTCTGGATTGGCGGCGCAGGCCCCGGCCGTTTTGGCGCCCGCGGAAGGCTGCTGCTACGCTCCGTCGGGTGCATCCGCGGGGAGCCGACGGCCGAGATCAATGAGGAGCAGGCGGCCGTCGTCGGGCGCCCCTGACTTCGGCATGCGGTTGCGGCGATGGAAGGATGAGCGATTGCCCGTCACAACGAGGTACGGCCGACGATCGTGGCCTGAGATCACGGCCATGTCGCTGACTGCCCACTCGGGGCGGATCTCATCAAAAGTTCCGCCGGTCGAGGCATCGACGAGCCGGATGCAATGCTCGGCGGCAACGATCAGCGACCGGCCGTTGTCGGCCCAGACGATGCCCTTCACCGGCTCCATGAACGATCCCAGGTCGACCACGGTACTGCCGGTGTCGGCATCGATGATCAACGTCTCTCCGCCTGCCGAGCCGACGGCCAGACGGTCGCCGTCGGGCGACCAGGCGAGCAGCAGCCAAAGCCCCGTCTCATCGGTGAGATCGGCAAGCTGCCGGCCTTTCCCGGCCACAGGCCTGCCATCGGGCCCCAGATCATGAACCCTGATGACGGCGCCGGCGGCAAAGGCGAGCCGGGGACGAGCACCGCCACTGATCGTGATCGAGTTGATTGGCCCCTGGTGCCCCCCGTCGATGCAGGAAGGATCTCCGAGATCGGGTGGCCAAGCCCAGCATCCATTCGTGCCATCAGGCTCTGGCTTCCCGGCATACAGCCATCCACTTTCGCCCCACGCGACCGAAAAGCTGGGTGGAAGCACCCGAACGACTGGCCCGAAGCCGTCCCCATCCGTGAGCATCGGAAAGACATCGATCCTGTCGGCATCGGCGACGGCACAGCGGCGGCGGGCCCGATCGACCGCGACCCCATAGATCTTCGTGACTTCGATGCCATCGACCCGCGTCGTCTTGCCGTCGGCATCGATGATCACCGGCACGCCGCCACGGGGAACGACGAGCCCTCGTCCATCCCCGAGATCGGCTACGGCCTCCGCCGAAGGGAGGCCCGACACCGTGATCGTGTTCGCGCCCCGCATCGACGGGCCAACCGCTTGCTCCCAGAGCCTCACCGACCCATCGCCCCCCGCCGAAAGAATCCTCCCCGAAGGATGATAGAGCACGGTCCAGATGCGGCCGAGATGGCCGACGAGCTCCTCCACTGGATCACCGGTCGAGGCGTCGTACACCCGGATCACGCTGTCCTTGCAGCCCGCGACAATTCGTCGGCCATCGGGGGAGAAGTCGCAGCCCTGAATCCACTGGGTGGCACCCTCGACTTCGACTTCCAGCGATCCCGACTTCATGTCCCAAACCCGCACCATGTGCTCGTACCAGCCTCCGACGATGATTCGTTTGCGGTCTGGCGAGAGTGAAAAAGCCTGAACATCCCCCTGCTCTCCCATGAAGGCCCGCTCGATCCTTCCGCTGGCAAGATCAAGCAGACAGACCCGCTCATGGATGGCGACGAGCACCCGCTGGTCGTCAAGGAACCGGATCAGCTCGATGTCGGCTTCGGCATCCCGGATCGCCTCGCGTTCGTCCTGCGGACCTGCGGGGATCCGGGGGCTATCGAAGGGACGGTGTTCGATCGGAGCCGCTTCCCCCTCCGCCATCACCGCGACACGGATCGAGCGGTCGTTGCCCCCCCACACGATCCGATCACCCGACGGCGAGAAGGCGACGGAAAAGATCTCGTTCCCATGGAGCTCGAGATCGCGGCGATGGCTCCCGTCGGCGACGTTCCAGAGCCGCACCCGGCCCACGTCGGCCGGCTCGGTCTTCTCGTCCTTCGCGTTCTTTACATTCTTGTCGTCGTGCGCGCCGCGGAGCTTCCCGGCCGTGGCCACGAGTTCCCCATCAGGGCTGAACACGACCTGATTGATCTCGTGGCCAACATCAATCTCGCGCGGCATGCCGGCAGCCGTGCCATCGGCAGCGAGCGGCAGAAGGACGAGCGTCCCGTCGGCCACCCCGGCGGCGAGCAGGTCGCCCTTTGGCGACAGGGCGAGGGAGTGGATCTGCAAGGCGTCAGAGTTCCCCGGCAGAGCCTTCTCCCCCCGATCGATGAGCATGGCTTTCTCGCCGTGCGTCCGGGCGAGGAGCCATCCCCCGGCGATCGAGTCGGCGAGTGCCGGATCAGCAGCAGCGCTCTTCCGCAGGTCGGCGACGGCCGCGACGGCATTGCCGATCCGGTAGGTCTCGAAGGCGCGGCGGAGATCGCGGGTGGCGTCCCGGGCGGCCTTGTCGGCCCGTTCCGTCGCCTCCCGCTCGGCCGTCGCGATTCGGCGCTCGGTCTCCTCCTCTTTGGCGCGAACTTCTTTTTCCTCGATGTCCTTGTCCCGGGCGATCCCCCGGGCCCGCTCCTCGATCACGAGGCCGCCGAGGACAACCGCCGCTAGGGCTGCGGCGATAGCGCCTGTGAGCGTGGGATTGCGACGGAGCCAGCGGCCGGCGTGCTGGGCTGGCGTGAGCGGCCGGGCGATCGTGGGGCGGCCGTCGAGAAAGCGCGACAGATCGACGGCGAGTTCGGCGGCCGACTGGTAGCGATCGCCTGGCCGCTTCGTCAGGCACTTGCTGCAGACGGCGACAAGATCGGGGTGGATCCCCGGCACGACGCGGTCAGCCGGCTCCGGCTCGACGTCGAGCACGCGCCGGTAGATGGCCTCCCGCGACCGGCTGCCGTAGACGCAACGCCCCGTCAGGAGTCGGTCGAGGACGAGGCCGAGGGCATGGACGTCGGTCCGGGCATCCATCGGGCCGCGCTTCGGATCGACCTGCTCAGGGGCCATCCACTCGGGCGTCCCCAGCACCGTGCCGATCTCGGTGGCGGGGTCGCTGGGGGCATCGTGATCGACGTTGTAGACCGAAGTGCTGAGGCCGAAGTCGCCGAGTTTCACCCGCTGGCCGCGGGCAACCGGTGCATCGCCGGGCTGTCTCGATCCGAGACGATCGTCGGGCGGGAGTGGGCCGTCGTCACTCGGCACGAGAAGAACGTTCCCCGGCTTGATGTCGCGGTGGAAGACACCGACGGCATGAGCGGCATGCGCCGCCTCGGCGAGCGCGAGGACGACGCGGGCGGCAATCGTGGGGGCGACGGGGCCGGGATGGCGATCGAGATAGGAGGCGAGGCTTTCGCCGCACAGTTCTTGGGCGATGTACGGGAGTCCGTCGTGCTCCCCCACCTCATGAACGATGACGACATTCGGATGCGAAATCTTCGCGGCGTGCTTCGCCTCGCGGAGAAACCGCTTCGTTTTGCTCGCGTCGAGGAGGATCCCCGGGCGGGCAATCTTCAGTGCCTCGCGGCGGACGAGCTTCGTGTCGATCACCTCGAAGACCTCGGCGAAGCCCCCCTCGCCGAGTTTGTGAACAACGCGGAACTTGCCGATCGAAAGCGCCGCCGGCGGCTTCGCCTCCCCCGCCGCCACCATCCGGAGGAGAAGGAGCGTGTCGAGCCTTTCGGCCAGCTCAGGGGTGATCGCGGCATCCCCGGCATCGTCGTCATTGCCGGCCGCGGCAAGCCCGGCGAGTTGATCATCGATCGCCGCCAGTCGCTTGATGGCGGCGTCATCGAGCGGCGCTGGGGCGTCACTGGGTTCGGGATCGCGCCGCGGGCCGGGCTCCGTGGGAGAATCGTCGGGGGGCGGAGGGGAAAGCGTCATGGCGATCTCGTCAGGCACCACAAGCCGCGCTCGGACCATCTTCCTCCAGATCTCCCCGCACCGAATCGAGCGCCCGGGCGAACAGTTGCCGCGATGCATCGGCGGAGCGATTCAGCTTCTGTCCGATCTCCTCCCACTTGAGCCGCTCCCAGACACGGAGGCGGAGCACCGCCCGGTGATCCTCGGAGAGCTTGCTCATGGCCTTCTCGACCTGCTCCCTCTGCTCAAAATGAAGAAGCTGATCGGTGTCAGAAGGCGCGGGGATGTTGTTGAGAAGCAGGTCGTCCACGACCTCTCTCTCGGCAGACTTTCGGTGGCGGCGATGCTGATCGATGGTGTTGGTGCGGACGATCTGCCGCAGCCAGCTGAAAAACTCGCGACTGCGTCCCTGGAACATGTGGATCCCCCTCGCCACGTCGACCATCGATTCCTGGCGGATGTCGGATGCGTCGAACTTGTGCGTCGTCGCCTCGGGCGTTTCGCGAACGGCGAGAATCCCGAGGTAGACGTGGGCCACCCTGAGGAGACGGTTGAGCGCCTCCGCCCCACCGTTTCGGGCGGCGTCGATGATCGTCGACAGCCCGGAGCGGTCGCTAGGCCCTCCGAAATCGGCCTTCCTGCCCATGGCCATTCCCCACATCCTTTCGGCTGAAGCTCGTGATGCGAAACGTGAGCCTGGGTCCCTTTGCCAAGGGGAAGCATGAACGACCCGAAAAGGCTTTGGCCCGCTCGGCAACGCGAGGCTTTGGCTACCTGAAAAAGGGCAACTTCCTAAGGCAGACAAAAAAAGTTTAGCCGCCCAGGG
Source organism: Candidatus Kuenenia stuttgartensis (assembly GCA_945873085.1). GTDB lineage: Bacteria > Planctomycetota > Planctomycetia > Pirellulales > UBA1268 > QWOP01. Next base: position 9,867 of record CAMCCR010000092.1, read on the forward strand.
AACCCACCGTCCATTCCCCCTCCCCCATTCGTAGCCCCACGCCCCCCCTCGCATGAGTGACCAAAACCTTGCTTCAGGGCGAGCTTTGAACGACCGCGTTCGGTTTGTCGTGCATCGTCCGCCTAGGTGAGGAGAGAAGCCCGGGAGGATGTTGAACGCTCAGGACTGCCATCGAATGCCACTCGTCACGCCCTGCCGTCGCCTCCCTGCCGAGGGATTCGGCAAACGTCTCGTCGCCGTCGTGATCGCCGCCGTCGCTGCGGCCGGCCTCTCCGGTGGGTACGGATTCGCAGAGACCGTTGTCATCAGCGACGGCTCGGTCGGATCCAACAGCACCCCCGCGATCTACGACGCCCTCGAGGTCTACGGCACCAGCGTCGGCGGCGATCAATCGACCTACAACGCCGACGCGCTGCTGACACTCGCGGAGGATCTGAGGGTGCACGACGCCGGGGTCTTCAGCGCAGGGGCGGACGTCACCTGCAGCAGCGGAGCGAGTGCCTACCTGGGCGGCACGATCAATCTCAATGCCGGCACTCTCTCCGCCCTCTCGCTCGACTTCGACGGCCCGAACGCGGTGACTCGAAGCGGTGGGCACTACGCCACCGAAGCCCTCAGCCTCGGTTCCGGTGCCATGCTCGACTACGGGCCCGGCGACAGCATCCTCTTTGACGTCAGCCTGTCGACCGGTGCCTCGCTGGCGCTTGCCAGAGATCTCTCGACCGCGGGTTACATCACCATCGATGGCATGTCCACATCGCTCACCTCCGCCGGCCATGCCATCACTGCCGGGCATCTCGATATCGGCAATGGTGCCGTGCTCTTTCTCGACCGGAATCTCTCCGTCACCAACGGCGCGCTCTACCTCTATTCCGATGGCTCGATCGTCCGCACCACGCAAACCATCTCAGCCCCCTCCTTCTTCCTCGAGAACGCCACGCTCGATCTCCTCGCCGGCGACACGTTCGACCCCACGGAGACGAGCACCATCAGCGGTGGCATCGTCAACGCACCGGCAGGGACAGTCCTCGGCCACGTGGAGGTCTTCGGCACCAACGGCAATGGCGACCGAGCCACGTTCAACGTCAACGGCAACATCACCCTCACGAGTGCCGCCGTCTCTTCCAACGGCGTTTTGAACCTCATCGCTGGCACCCTCTCCACGCCATCGCTCTCCTTCTCCGGCGCCGGGTCTGCAGGCCAGTCTGGCGGCCATTACGACGTCACAAATCTTTCCCTCTACGGCGGAGCCACGCTCTCATTCGGCCTCGGCGACAGCATCGACTCGCTCTCCATCATGGACGCCGGATCTCGGCTCGACGGGCTTGCCCCGCTGACGCTGACGTCGCTGTCGCTCACCAATGGCGGGATTCTTTACCTCGGCGCTTTCACCGGCACGGGCGCCATTTCCAACTGGGGCATGCGGATGGCCGGCGACTGCAAGTCGTTCCTCGAGAACCTGATCTTCGCCGGACTGATCACCGATGGCCCTTCGCCCCTCCAGGTCATCTTCGACCCCGTCTCGAACATGACCTACGTCACCTCCACTCCGGGGGCCGTTCCCGAGATCGACCCCACCACGGCCCACGGCGCCGTCATGCTTCTCATCGGCGCTGCCGGCATTCTCGAGCGACGGCTGCGGCGAGTGGCTCTCGCCCGGTAGGCCTTCTCGTCAAGCGGGTCGGGTATCCTCGGGGCGAATATCCCTTCAGCCCCGAGGATTCCGCCATGCGATCTCGAGCTCTCGTCCGGCTTGCCTTCGGCCTCCTCCATGCGATCCTGGTGACCATGGCGCTCGCCGTCGCGGCGCCGGGGGGCCTTGCGGCCGCGGCTGACACCGCCACGCCGCTTCCTGTCTCCGAGCGTGATGGCGTGGCATTCGTCGACGCCCGTGATCTGGGCATCGAGGGGCGGGGCTGGCCGGCCGCCGACTTTGCCGCTCCTTTCGATCGCCTCCCTGCCAAGGCCCAGGAGAAGGTCCGCCCCGATGTCTGGAATCTTTCCCGCCATTCCGCGGGCCTGTGCGTTCGCTTCGTCACCGATGCCCCGGCGATCCATGCGGCGTGGACACTCACGAGCGACTCCCTCGCCATGCCCCACATGCCGGCCACCGGCGTCAGCGGGCTCGACCTTTACGCCCGCGACGACGCCGGCCACTGGCGCTGGGTCGCCTGCGCGACGCCGAACAAAGCCGGCGTCGAGCAGGGGGACGTCGTCGTCGACGGCCTCGCCCCCGGCAAACGCGAGTG
>CAMCCR010000093.1 GCA_945873085.1 Candidatus Kuenenia stuttgartensis
CCCCTTCGCTTGCCAGCCTTTTTTCGCGGTTTGTGAGCGCTGTGTGGGAGGCGGTGCTACCCGAGTGGGCAGTCTTTTTTCGCCGAAAATTGGCCGATCCGCCAATGGATTCGCCCCGATGCCGAGGATACACCAGAAGGGTCACTGGGCTACCCCACCCGTGTGCCCGGGGCCGTCGGCAGGAAGCCCGCCCAGGAGCACGGTCAAATCCAATGACAGGATGTGTCGCACAGCGTGCGTCACCTGAGGAAAGCGTTCCGGTTCCTGGTCGAGTGTTCGGCGTCCCGCGCGGCCGTCGTACCGGAGGCCATGATCGGACGGACGGTGGTCGTAAGCAGGTTCACCGTCAGTCAACGGGGCGTTTTCCGCGCGGCGGGTCATCGGTGGAGTGACGGGGGCATCCTTGTGGTGCCGTCGGAGAACCCCGATGGCCCGCCCGTCGGAAGCCTTTCGGGAGGTCTTGCCGTGAACGCAGTCCCCGGAGCTCCCGAGATCCGCGTGATGCTTGTCGACGACCATCCGGTGATGCGGGTGGGGCTCGCAAGCGTGCTCTCCATGAGCCACGGATTCTCGGTGGTCGCCCAGGCCGAAGACGGGCTCTCGGCGATCGATCTCTACCGTGAGCACGTCCCCGACATCGTGCTTCTCGATGTCAGCATGGAACGGATGGACGGCATCGACACGCTCCGACGGCTTTTGGGGGAGGATCCCGCTGCCCGCGTCATCATGCTCACCTCCTCGCAGGCCCCCGAGGACATGGGGATGGCGATGTCGGCCGGGGCGCGCGGCTACCTCGTGAAGACCATCCATCACGAAGCACTCGCGGAGGCGATCCGCACGGTGCATGCCGGGGGCGTGATCGATCCCCCCGCTTTGGTCATGGGGGCTGCTGATGGCCCGCTTTCACAGCGCGAGGTGGAGGTGCTCGGGCTCGTTCGCCAAGGCTACTCCAACGACGAGATCGGGTCGCTCCTCGGGATCTCCGAGCGAACGGCCCGGGCCCATGTGTCGGCGATCCTGGCGAAGCTTGGCGCAGCCGACCGGGCCCAGGCGGTGGCGCTCGGCTTCGAATTGGGGATTCTTCGGCCCTCCCTCCGCCCGCGCGGATAAGCGAGCAGGCCGATCGTCGGCGGTCGTGGCTCCTGGCGACGGCGGCAGCGTTGAATCAGGGAAGGTTCATGGGGGAGACGGAGCGTTTGCCGTCAGCCGTCATCGGCTCCCCAGGCAAAAGAGATGCTCCTCGCCGCGGACGAAGAGTTGGTTATCCGCTGCAGCGGGGGTGGCGTCGACCCCTTCCCCCATGTCGTTGGTCGCCACGATCTTCAACACCGGCGCGTCCTCGACAACCGCGATCGTGCCGCGCCGATCGGTGAGGTAGACATGCCCACCGGCGGCGATCGGCGAGGCGTAGATGTTGTTCACCCCCTCGATCCTTGCCGTCTCCCACAGCGGCTTGCCGGTCCCGGCATCGACGCAGGTCAGCAGCCCCGACTTCTCCTTGTAAAACCAGAGCCGGCCATTCGAGAGGAGCGGTGAGGCGACGTCGGGCGTGTCTTTGGAACGCGTCCAGAGAACGCTCTTCCCCCCGTCGAGATCCCCATTCCCGGCGAGGTCGAAGGCGCCGAGGTAAGCGCCGCGGAAGCCGCTTGTCACCCAGGCAACGCCGTCGGCCGCCACGGCCGAGGCGCAGGGCCGCTGCGTCTGCCCGGCACAGCGCCACAGTTCCTTGCCCGTCGCGAAATCGTAGCCCCGGGCGGCATTTTGGCCGTTCATCACGACTTGCTTCCGCCCGGCCTTGTCGACGGCGACCAGCGGCGAGCACCAGCCGGTCGGCTCGTCGCGCGGCGTCTCCCACACGGTCTCGCCGGTGCGCGCGTCGACGGCGATGAGCTTCGACGGCCCTTCGTGGTCCCAGGGCACGAGGACGATGTCGCCCGAGACCGTCGGGGAGCTCCCCTCGCCGAAGCCGTTGCGGACCTTCATGTCGCCGAAGTCGCGGTCCCACACCGGCTCGCCGTCGAGCGTGTAGCAGAAGAGGCCACGCGATCCGAAGTGGGCGTAAACCCGCTCGCTGTCGGTGCAGGGGGAAGCGGAGGCAAATCCATTGGTCTGGTGGGTGCCTTCGTGAGGCTTTGCCACGACGGCCGTCCTCGACCACCGTTCCTTCCCTGTCGCCCGGTCGAAGCAGAGGACGCGAAACTCGAACGCGTCGTTGCTGCCGGCCACCGGCACGGCGGTGGTCACAAAGACGCGATCCCCCTGGACGACCGGCGATGAGGATCCCCGGCCGGGGATCGCCACTTTCCAGAGGACGTTTTCGGTGGCGCTGAATGAGACCGGCGGCTTGGCGTCAGGGGCGACGCCGTTGCCGAGCGGACCGCGCCAGTGGGGCCAGTCGTCGGCGTGGAGCGGGGCTGTGGCGAGCGCCAGGAGAAGGAGGCAAAAGGAACAGAGCGGGCGTTGCATGAGGTGACTCCTGGTTGCCGGGGGTTGACGCAACTGTTTCAGGCGACGGATCGGGATCAGTTGCCGAGGGCCGATTCGAGGGCATCGAGCCGGGCCCGCAGCGCCGCCACTTCCCCTTCGAGCGCCGCGATCTTTTCGACCAGTGATACAAGCGCGATCGTGGGGGCGCTCGGTTGAGCGTGCGGAGGAGCCGCAGCGTGGGCAACCGGGCGGGGCACCGTCACGGCGCCGGCGTCGGTGTCCTCGTCATCTTCCAGATCGTCATCTTCTTGGTCGTCACCGAATCCGTCGGCCGTTGCTGGCAACGACTCGGAGGCTCCGGCGCCGAAAGACTGCCCTGCCACGCCGAGCTTGGCACGCACCTTCTCGAGCTTCTCCTCCGGAAGAAGGCCGTGGGTGAGGATCCGGCCGCGGCCGGGAGGCGAGAGCCAGACGATGAGCCCGCGGGCCGCGAGGCCGTCGAGCCTCGTGCGGAGGATCTGGAGATCGGCAATCGGGTCCATCCGGCTGGCACGGCCGCGGAGATCCCCCTCGCTCTGCTCGCCCCGCAGAAGGAGCTCGGCGAGGATCGAGAGATCCTCCTTCTCGATGCCACCGAACCACTCATAGCCATAGTGGCGATAGCGGGGGACGCGGCCGCTGCCGTAGATCTCGGCCACGACACCGGCGGCGCGGAGCGTCTCGAGGGCCCTTCCGACCTGATCCTCGTCGACGGTCATGAGCGGGTCGCGGTTGCTCTTCTGGTTGCAGCCGGTGACGATCGCGTTGAGGGAGAGGGGATAGGCCTCCGGCGTCGTCTTCCCCTTCTCGATGAGGACGCCGAGCACCCGCCGCTCGACCGTGTCGAGCGCGCGAACCCGCGAACCTGGGCTCTCCGTTTCGGAATCCATCAGCGGATCAGCTCCTTCCCTGGAAGAGACGCTGGTGACGGGGAACAGGCTCCCCGTCACCGGCCGGACATCAAGACCGCGACGCCGGTCACTTTCCCTGCGACGGCGCTGCATCGGAGTGATGCGGGCAGCCGTCGGGGCTGAACAACGCGCTCGACTCCTCGCCCCGCGCCGTGACATAGGCGACGAGATCGAGGACCTCGTCTCGAGTCAGCTTGTCGAGGAGCCCCTTGGGCATAATCGAGACAGGTGATGTCACGCGCTCCTCGATGTCGGTCTTCTTGATCCGGACAGGCTCGGCGCTGGCAACGGGGTTCTCCACGAGCGCCAGTTCCTCCGGCGTGTCAGCGACCACGAGGCCGGTGAGTCGGCGGCCGTCATCGGTGACGATCGTGGTCGAGCGGTACTTCTCCTCGATCCGCAGCGACGGGTCGAGGATGTGCTTCGTAATCTCGAGCGCCGTCATCTTGGCTTCGAGCTTGGCCAGTTCAGGGCCGAACTGGTTGCCCGCCTCGCCGAGCTTGTGGCAAGAGACACAGCTCGCCGTTCGGAACAGCTCGCGGCCATGGACGAACGACCGCCCCTTCTCCATCCCGTTCACGCTCCCCTCGAGGTCGGCAAGCGTCCACTCGGTGCGCGGGCGACGGTCCTTGAGGAGGTCGTCCTTGATGGGGAGGGAATGGGCGGCGAGATAGGCCGCCGGATCGGCCAGGTAGCCCTCGAGATCGTCGACGACATACATCGCCCCGTACATCCGCCGCCAGTGGCCCGGATAGGTGCACACATAGGGATAGACGCCAGGCTCCGTCGGGGCATTGAACGTCAGCTTCTGTGCAGCCTGCGGCTGGAGGAGCGTGCTCGCCACAAGGACATCGGCCGACTCCGGCACGAACGCCCGCTTGGCAAACGACGCGTCCTGCGAGAGCTTCTCCGCGATCTCACCGAGGGCCTGCATCGTGCCCGGCTTGGCGACCACGAAGTTGTGGGGCATGACGTCGGAGTTCTGAAGGACAAACAACACCGGCTTGCCCGCCTGGACGGCAATCGTCTCCTTGTCGTAGTTCATCCGCTCGTAGACCGTGCCAATGCGAACGACGCGGACGCCGAGATCGGCGAGCTCCGCACGGCGGGCCTTCCCTTCGGCTGCCGGGAGGAGCGTGGTGAGATTCTCGGCGAATTGCCAGGCAGCAAGCCCGGTATCGCTCGACCGCTGCTCGACAGCCGCTGTCCGCATCGATGCGAGGAGCGCGTCGAGCATCGGCGCCGCCTGCGCGGCGGGCCACTGCGCGACCGGGATCTTCTCGAGAGCCGCAATGGCGGCGTCGCGATCCTCCCCCTTGATGACAAACGGTGCGATCCGCTCGAACACCTCCTGCTCGCGGCCACGAACGCCGGCCAGCGCCCCGAACGCAGCCCTGCGGACGGCGGCGGTGAGCCTGGCTTCCTCGCTGGCGACGGCGATCTCGCTCGAAGCTTCAGGTGCCGGCTGGTTTTCCACCTTGAAGACTTCCTGCCGCTCGCCATCGAGGATCGTGAGCTTGAAACCTTGAAGGCGCCCGGCGAGGCCGTCACCACGGTTGAAGACGACGATCCGGTCGATCGCCTTCGCGGTGCCGAGATCGACCTCCCACCAGGGATTCTCGATTCCTTCCTGGGTGTGGGTCTGGCTGTTCTTGCCATATTCGGGGTCGGTGTTGCCGTCGATCGCCCGGCCCGGCTCGCCGCCGGCGGCGACGTTGATTTGGGTTGCCTTGCCTGCGCGGGCGAGATTGTCGTTGCCGGCGTAGATCTCCACTTCGGCAAGGGTGAGTGTTCGCTGCTTGCCGGGAAGCTCGACGCGGACGAACCGGCCAACGGTCCCCGGCTTCACGGCCGTGGTTCCTGGCAAGCCGTCGACGAGCGGGAGGACGCGGTCATAGAGGCTCGTGCGCACGCCCGGATCGCTCACCAGCGGAAGGGCCTCGACCAGGTCAACCAGCCGGCGGGGCTCCGCCTTGGCAAGCTCCCAGACCTTCGCGCTCGGATCACCGCCGCCGAGGGCGTCGATCGCCGTCAGCGCGACATAGCCGATCCGGCGCAGCTGCGGCCGCCGGGCGGAGGTCGCCATCCGCTCCATGTCGCCACGAAGCTCGGCAAGCTCGCTCGCGGGCCGCGAAAGCAACACGCGGATCAGGTCGAAGACGGTGGCCGAATCGACGGCTCCTTCGCGGGCGTCGAGCTCGTTTAAGGCGTCGACGGCAACACGGACGACGCTCTTGGTGTCGGCGGCGGCGAGCCCCTCAATCGCCTCCTGACGGAGCCGCTCGTCGAGGCCCGGCCGCAACAGCATCTCGCGGAACACGACTTGCGAGCGCGGCTCGGCGGCGAGCTCGTCGTTGGAAAGCGAGCGATAGAGGAAACGCCTGCCGGCGTCGGTCGTGAAGGCGATCGCCTCCTTCGCCTCGCGGGCAGCCCTGAACTCCGGCTCGAGGACGCGGGCCGATTCTTTCTTCACGTAATCCATGTGCCGATCGGCGGGAAACTCGCCGGCCACGGCGAGGGCCTCGATGGCTGCGGGGTCGCGGAGATACGTCGCCGTGCGGACGGCTTCGAGGCGAACGCGCGGGCTGTCGTCACCGGCGCCGCGCACCACCCACTCAAGCGCCTTTGGCGCTCGGTCGGCGACGGCGGCCAGGACACGCATTCCGGCGGCGCGCGAACGGGGGTCGGGGCTTGTCAGAACCTGCTCGAGCAGCGCGAGCGGCACCTGATCGAAGTGGCGCAGCGTCCACAGCCCTTCGAGCCGATCGTGCTCGAAGGAAGGGGACTTCGGATCGAGCTTCGCGATCCAGGCAGTCACAGCCGGCACGACCTCCGCCTCGGGGCGACCGTCGAGCTCGAGCTTGGCCCGGTAGCGGACCCGGTCAGTTGGGTCGGCGAGGAGCTTGACGAGCTCGGCCACGGGGCGGCCGCCGACCGGCACCGGCTTGGCCACGGGCTTGCCATCCATCACCACCCGGTAGACGCGGCCGTGGATTCGGTCGCGGCTGGGGTCGCGGAGGTTGTGCTGCATGTGGCCGATGATCGGATTTTGCCAGTCGGTGAAGTAGATGGCGCCGTCGGGCCCCATCTCGAGATCGGCGGGGCGGAAGTTTGGATCGCTCGATGAGATGATCGGCTCGACTTCCGTCGCTTCCGGATAGCTGCCTTCTCCCTTGTCGAGCTTGTACTGAAGGATCCCCTGGAAGCCGATCACGTTGCCGACGAGGAGATTCCCCTGGAACTCGGCCGGGAAGTGGGGGCTCGAGAGGAACTCGATCCCCGGGCAGGGGCGGGTGCGCTGGTTGTAGACGCTCGGGGCGCCGCCGTGCTTGTCCATCCCGTTGAGGCGCGTCGAGAACACCGAGCCCCAGTAGGGGACCGATCCTGTGCCATCGACGACGATGTCATCCCCCCAGGCGTCGAAGGCGTGGCCGTGGGGATTGGCAAAGCCGTAGGAGGTGTAGAGGCCAAATTTCCCCGTCCGTGGCTCGTACTTGAAGACCGCGCCGTTGGCGACGCGCACCGGGGAGCCCCACGGCGTCTCCCCCTGGGAATGGTGGAAGGTCCCTTCCTGGAAGTAGACCGACCCGGAGGGATCGAAGGTGAAGCTGTTGGCGGTGTGGTGGGTGTCGGCGGTGTCGAGGCCGCCGATGATCCGCGTCTTGATGTCGTAGTCGTCGTCGCCGTCGGTGTCCTCGAGGTAGAGGATGTCGGGGCCCTGCGCGACGATTACTCCCTTCCCCCAGAACTCGAAGCCGGTGGGGTTGTGGAGATCGCCAGCGAAGGTCTTCACCTTGTCGGTGCGGCCGTCGCCGTTGGTGTCCTCGAGGATCAGGAGCTTGTCGTTCATCGGCTCGTCCGGCCGCCAGTGCGGGTAGGTCGGCCAGGCCGCGACCCACAGGCGTCCCTTCGTGTCGAAGGCCATCTGCACCGGATTGATCAGCTCCGGGAACATCGACTCGTCGGCGACAAGCTCGATCTTCATTCCGGAGTGGACCGTCATCTTCGCGATCGCGTCCTTCCCTGAGAGGAACTCATGCTTGCCTCCCTCGAGAGCGCCCGGCTTGTTGGTGACCACCGGAATGAAGTCGGGGAGGCCCGACTCCTCGACCTTGGGAAGCGCGGCATTGGCATTGCCGAGCGTGGCGGCCGTGGCCCAGATCCGCTTGTCGCGGTTGGTCGTCTTGACGTCGAGGTAATCCAGCTCGCGCTGGCCGACCTCGTAGTTCGTCTGATCCTCGACGAACTTCAGCCACGCCCGGCCGCCGTAGGTGGAGTAGCCGTCGGTGACGCGGTAGCGGTTGAACCAGTAGAAGTTCTTGTCGGCCACGGCCTTCTGGAGTCGATCGAGGCTCTTGGGATCGCGGGCCGGGGGGGCACCGAAGAGCGATTCGTCAATGATTCTGGAGATCTCGCGGTCGCCGCGGGGAGTCGGGTGGATGCCGTCGCTGGTGAGCGGCTCTTTGATCTTCTCGCAGGCTTCGCGCGACGGGGTGAAGAGGTCGACATAGGTCACCCCCTTGGCCTTGCAAACATCCTCCATCGCCTTGGCATAAAGAGCGATGTTGGCATTGTGGGCCTTGCCGTCGGGCCAATGGGCCCGCTCGAGATTCTCGTGAACGATCGGTGAGAACATCACCACGCGCGGCGCCGAGACGCCGTTGTATCTCTGGCCGAGGGTGTGCTCGAGGAACTTCTCGACCTCGGTCTTGAAGGCCTCCAGGCCGGCGGGGCCGGCGTGGGCTTCGTTCGCCCCGAAGAAGGCGAAGATCACGTCGGCCCTGGTGCCCGCGAGTTCGAAGCGGTTTTCGCGGACGAAATCCTTCGTCTTCAGGGCGCCCGGATTGGGGATCGGGGCTGCGCCCGAGAGCCACTGATCGGGCGTGCCGAAGTCGGCCGAGCGGAGCCGCTTGGCGGGATCGATCTCGTCGCCGTCGTAGGCGAGGTTGCGGATCACGAGCCGCTGTTCGGGGAAGCGGGAGTGGAGCAGCGTCTCGAGCCAGCCGGTGTGCTGCATGGCGTCGGCCACGCCGCCGCCGATGATGCAGATGTGGTCCCCTTCGCGGATCTCGAGCCTACCGGCGGCCTGGGCCGGCGGGACGAGGAACACCGCTGCCAGCAGCAAAACGACAACCACACGCATCTTTGCAGACATCACAGAGGCTCCAAAAGATCGAGCAGGAAAGACTGGAGAGGAGACGGCACTCGGACCACTTCGGACAGCCACCACAGAACACGCCGCAGCGCCCCGATTACTTCAGCTGACGCATGTACTCAACAACATCGAGGAACTCGGTCGGCGAGAGCGTGCCCGCCAGCCCTTCCGGCATGCTGCTCTGGCGGAGGACCGTGCGCTCGTCGATCTGATCCACCGGAATCGACTTCTGTTCCTTGCCGTCGAAGATCACGAGCGTCTCGGGCGTCTCGCTGACGACCAAGCCGGTGATGCTCGTCCCTTCGTGGGTGAGCACCGACGTCGAGAGGTACTTCTCGGCGATGTCGGCGTTGGGATCGATGATCGACTGGACCAGCTTCGGGCCGGTCAGCCGCTCCCCCACCTTCGACATCTCGGGGCCGAAATCTGCCCCCGCGTCCCCGACCTTGTGGCAGCTGATGCAGAGCCGGCGGAAGACGGCTTGTCCGTTGCCGGCATCGCCCCCCTTCACGTCGGCGATCGCTTGGATCGCCTTCGATCGCTGCTCCTCAGGGCCCGGCTCCCGGCTGAGCAGGATCTGCAGGTAGGGGACCACCTCGGCAGCCTTCTTGTCCAGCGCGATGACGCTGTCGAGGATCCCGGCTGCCGGTGAACCCTTGGCGGCCAATTCCCCCTTGAGATGCTGGCCACGCCACACGTCGACATTTGCCCCCAGGGCGGCATCGGCCGTGTAGGCCAGGAATCGATCGGAGGGATCGGCATTGGCCGCGGCAACAACGGCGGCCATCGCTGTCGTCGTCGGGAAGAAGCTCAGGCCGCGGAGGGCTTCGGTCCGCACCCGCGGATGGGAATCGAGCGATTGTGCCACAAGCAGCGCCTCGGCCCCCTCCACTCGGAGGCGCTCGTCGGCGAGCACGTGGGTGGCCGCGGCGCGGGCCTCGGGCGTGGCGGTTTCGAGCAATTTCTTGAGCAAGTCGCCATCGACGGCATGAAAGCTCTGCTGCAGCCAGAGCACTTCGCACGCCAGCCGATCAGCGGCGGGGTCACTCGCGTTGGCCTCGAGCCAGGCGGCGGCGGCGGGGAGCACCTCGGCCGCCGGAAGGGCCTGAAGGTGATCACGGGCCCGGCAGCGCGTCCGCCATTCCGGGGATTTCAGCTGATCGAGGACGACAGCCATCGGCTTACCGACCTGCGTCTCGGGGGCGAGCAGCGGCTTGTCTTTGTAGAAGAGGCGATAGATGCGGCCATGGACATGGTCGCGGTTGGGATCGCGCTGGCTGTACTGCATGTGGCCGATGAGCGGATTGGCCCAGTCGCCAAACCACAGCGCGCCATCGGGCCCGATCTGCGGATCGACAGGGCGGAAGTGCTTGTCGGTGCTCTTGATCAGATCGAACGCCGTCTTCGGGTCGGCCGGGTCGTGCCGGACGCGCACTCCCTTGTAGCCGGCGCCGTCGTCGGAGAACGTCCAGCGGGGCATGCCGTTGGTGTTGATGACGCAGGCGTAGAGAAACTGTCCTTGAACGTCGTCGGGAAACTGCCGCGTGTGGAGGAACTCGCTCCCCACCACCGGCCGCATCCCCTCCACGTCGAAGACTGGGTTCATCCCCTTGCGGCCCCGGTATTGCTTCCCCGAAAGCGGCGAGTCCCAGTGTTGGTTGGCACCGGTGCCGTCACCGCAGAAACCCTGCCCCCACTGGTCAAATACGTAGCACCACGGATTTCCGTAGCCCGCGGTGACGAAGTGGCTGATCTGCCAGGTGCGGGGATCGAGGACGTAGGCACCGGCGGAGCCGTAGTTGCGAAACGGGCCCCACGGTGTCTCGACCGTGGTGCTCATCGCCACCCCTTCGAGCATGTGGACGAGCCCGGCGGGACTCGATTCGAAAGCGCCAACGGTGTGGTGCGTGTCTTCGGTCGCCCAGCCATCAAGGACATGAACGATGCTGTCGGCCGGATTGCCGGGGGTGACCCGGCTGTCGCCGTCGCCATCCTTGAGCCAGAGGATCCGTGGCTGGTCGACCACGAGCACACCGCCGTTGAAGAAGGCAAAGCCGGTGGGACAGTGGAGCTGGTCATAAAAAACCGTGCTCTTGTCGGCCGTGCCGTCGCCATTGGTGTCTTCGAGGATCACGAGCTTGTCTTGGGGGCGCGGATCACCCGGCTGCCACTGCGGATAGCTCGGCATCGTGCTCACCCACAGCCGGCCCTGGCCGTCGAACGACAATTGCACCGGCTTGGCCAGCTCTGGAAATCGCGATTCATCCGCGAACAGCTTCATCTCGAAGCCGGGGGGGAGCGTACACGACTTGATCAAGTCGGCCGGCGGCACGATCGCCGGGCCACCAGTCTGGTTTTCGCTGTAGGCCTGTCCGGGAACGCCGAACCGTGTCGGCGGGGTGAGCAGGTCACCGGTGGCCGAATCGTCGGGCTCCGGGGGGACCGTCCGGCCGGCGACGAGATCCCACACATAGGCATCGCGAACCGCCGCCATCCGCCGCAGCTTGGCGTATTCGCGGGGGAAGGTCTCGGTGTCGAACGTACGGCGGCCGCCGTACACGTACCAGCCGTTGACCATTCGGTAGTCCTGGAGATGGATCCACGATTTGTCGATGACGGCAGCCCGGAGCTTCTCGAAGCGATCCTTCGTCAGGGCTGTCACCTTCGCAGCGCCGGCCCCATCGAAGAGGAGCCGGTCGAGGAGGTTTCCCACGAGCGCATCGCCGGCGGCATTCGCATGGCAGCCATTGATCGTGAACTGCAGTCCGGGGGTGGCGGTGAAGGCCCGCTCCGTGTCGGCGAGGAGATCCACAAAGGCGATCCCCCGGGCCTTGGC
>CAMCCR010000094.1 GCA_945873085.1 Candidatus Kuenenia stuttgartensis
AAGCACCTCGCCCTGCGCGAGAAGGTGATCGAAACCTGCCTGGCGATGAACGAGGAGGGGATCAACCAGGGAACCTCCGGCAACGTCAGCGTGCGCACCCCCGAGGGATTCCTGATCACGGCGTCGGGCATTCCCTACCGAAAGATGCGGCCGGAGCAGGTGGTCGAGATGGATCTCGACGGTGGCTACCGGGGGGAGTTTCTCCCGTCGACCGAATGGCGGATGCACCTCGACATCTACGCCGAACGCCCCGAGGCCGGCGCGATCGTTCATGTCCATTCCCCGTTCGCGACGGCGCTTGCCTGCCTGCGGAGGGAAGTGCCGGCGTTCCATTACATGATCGGTGTCACTGGCGGCACCTCGCTGCGGGTGGCCGACTACGCCGAGTTTGGCACGAAGGAACTCTCGGTGTTCATGATCCGGGCGCTCCAGGAACGCACCGCCTGCTTGCTTGCCAACCACGGCCAGATCTGTTTCGGGGGGGATCTCGACGGCGCGCTGTGGCTGGCGGGGGAGATCGAGGCGCTGTGCCACGAGTATTGGGCCGCGTCGCTCGCCGGTGAGCCGGTGATCCTTTCCGAGGCCGAGATGGTGAGCGTGCTCAAGCGGTTCAAGACCTACGGCAAGCAGCCGGGCGACCTGGGGAATGTCGATGTCTCGGAACTGGCCGTGTTTGCCCCGATCCGTCGCGATCAGCCCGATTCCGCGGCCAAACAAGGGAAATAACGGCCCGTCCCCAGGGGCCATTGAGGTGGGGAGCCGTGGGGGGCGAACGTGGATAGAATTAGACGTATGCAATTCAGCACGACGGGGGCAATTCGAAGCTTTCACAGTGGCGCTGTGCTCATGCGCCGTGCCGGTGGCGCTTCGCTGTGGCTCCTGACAGCGGCGCTCCTCAGCTGGGGAGCTCTTGCAGGTGGCGGGGTGTTGGCCGCCGGACCGGAAGAGGCTCCGGCCCCGCACCTCCTCGAGCACTTCGAGCGGCATGTTCGGCCGTTGCTCGTGGAGAAGTGCCAGGGGTGTCATGGCGAGGGGAAGCAGTTTGCGGGCCTACGGCTCGACTCCCGCGCGGGGCTCCTCTCTGGCGGTGACACCGGCCCGGCTCTCCTGCCCGGCCGTCCCGACCAGTCGGAGCTTTTCCTCCGTCTCCGCCATGCCGATGAAGAAGTGCGGATGCCGCCGCCGGAGTCGGGGGCTCGGCTCACCGCAGAACAGATCGGGGCGATCGAGGCCTGGATCGTGGCCGGGGCCGCCTGGCCCGAGACGCCGCCGACTGGGACGTCGGTGGTCGAAAAGCAGAAAAACCACTGGGCCTTTCAGCCTCTCCCGCAAGCGCCGGCAGGCGCGCTCGAGCCGGCGTTCATCGATCGGCTCGTCGACACGGCCCTCGCCGGGGCGGGGCTCGCCCGCGCTCCCGAAGCCGATCGGCGGACGCTCATCCGCCGCGTCAGTTACGACCTGACCGGATTGCCGCCGGAGCCTGGGGAGGTGGCAGCCTTCGTCGCCGATCCCGCCCCCGACGCCTATGAAAAACTCGTCGATCGGCTCCTCGCGTCGCCACGATACGGGGAGCAGCAGGGGCGGCACTGGCTCGACATCGCCCGCTATTCCGACACCAAGGGCTATGTCTACGGCCGCGAGGAGCGGTTTTTCGTTCATGCCCCGGTGTATCGCGACTGGGTGATCGGGGCCTTCAACAACGATCTCTCCTACGATCGCTTCGTGACCCTCCAACTTGCCGCCGATCGGGTCTGTGGCGAAGGGGATCCCGACCTCGCCGCGCTCGGGTTCCTCACGACCGGTCGGCGTTTCCTCGGCGTCACGCCCGACATCGTCGACGACCGAATCGACGTCCTCACCCGCGGGTTCCTCGGTCTCACCGTCGGCTGCGCCCGCTGCCACGACCACAAATACGATCCGGTCGCCACGGCCGATTACTACGGCCTCTACGGCGTGTTGACGAGCTCGTATGAAAAGCTCGTGCCGGTGCGGGCCGCGGCCGGGGCGGCGGCGCCAACGGCAGAGTTCACCGCCGAGCTCGCCAAGCGCAGGCGGGCGCTCGACGAGGGCTCGCTGCGGCTGCGGGCCGAAAGCTCCGAGCGCTTCCGGGCCCGGGTCGCCGACTATCTCTTCGCCCAGACCGAGCTGGGGAAATACCCCGAGCTCGGCTTCGACCAGATCATCGCCAAGGACGATTTGATTGCCGCGATCGTCCGCCGTTGGCAGGCGTTTTTGAGCCCCGACCGGGCGGGACACGATCCCGTCTTCGGGCTCTTGGTCGCCCTCCTCCCGCTTCCCGCCGAGGGCTTCCCGGAAGCGGCCGCGGTGAAGCTCGCCGAGCTCAAAGCCGCAGGTGCCCCGATTCATCCGCGGATCGCGGCCGCCTTCGAGACGCCGCCGGGGAGTTTCCGCGAGGTGGCCGACCGGTATGGAAAAGTGTTTGCCGAGATCGATGCCGGCTGGAAGCAGCGCTGTACGCAGGCCGTGGCGGCAAGCGCGGCTGTCCCCACGGCGCTTCCCGACGCCGCCGACGAGCAACTCCGTCAGGCACTCTACGGCCCCACGTCTCCCTGCACGATCCCCGATGAGCCGATCGCCAACATCGAGACGCTCATGGATTCCGACTCGATCAACCAGATCTGGAATCTCCAAAACGAGCTCGATCGCTGGCTGATGCCGCAGCCGGAGTCGGCCCCGCAGGCGCTGGCCCTCTTCGATCGGAGCACGCCGCAGGACGCGCAAATCTTCAAGCGCGGCAATCCGGCCAACAAGGGGCACGTCGTGCCGCGCCGGCTGCCGGCTGCCGCCACCGGCGGTGATCAGGGAGCCTTTGCCGACGGCAGCGGCCGGCTGGAATTGGCCCGACAGATCGTCGCCCCGACCAATCCCCTCGCCGCGCGGGTGTGGGTGAACCGGGTGTGGCGGCAGCATTTCGGCCGCGGGCTCGTCGAGACGCCGAGCGATTTCGGCTTGCGCGCCGAGCCGCCGTCGCATCCGGAGTTGCTCGACGCCCTCGCCGCCGGCTTGATCGCCGATGGCTGGAGCACGAAGCGGCTCCACCGCCGGATCGTCACCAGCCACACCTACCGGCAGCAGTCGGGCCGCGTTGCCGGGGCGGCGGGCGCCGAGGAGATCGATCCTGAAAACCGTCTCCTCTGGAGAATGCCGGTGCGGCGGCTGGAGTGGGAGCCGTTTCGCGACACGCTCCTGATTGTCAGCGGCGATCTCGACCCGGCGGCCCGCGGCGGCCGCGGCAGCGACGTCCTCGCGGCTGGGCCCGGGCCCCATCGGCGGAGTGTCTATTGCGTCGTCGACCGGCAGTTCGTGCCGGGGGTGATGAGCGTCTTCGATTTCGCCAACCCCGACCTCCACATGCCGAAGCGGTTGGAGACGACCGTGCCGCAGCAGTCGCTCTTCGCGCTCAATCATCCCTTCGTCGCCGAGCGGGCCAGGTCGCTCGTGCGGAAGCTGTGGCCGAACGAGAGCGCCGAGGAGGTGGGCGCCGGACTCGATCAGATCTGGCATGCGGTCTTTCAGCGGCCGCCGACCAGCGATGAGCGGGAGGGGGCGATCGCCTTCCTGGCCGCGGCGCCGCTTCCTACGCCACCTCCTCCGCCGCCGCCCGCGGAAGAAGGGAAGCCCGCTCCCGCGGCACCACCACCTCAGCTTGCCCCCCGCGAGCAACTCGTGCAGGCGCTCCTGCTTTCCAATGAGCTTCTGTTCGTCGACTGACTCTCCCCCGGATGCCGTCACGATGACGCCCCCACACCTCCCGCTTTCCCGTCGTGAGCTTCTTGCCCGCAGTGGCCTCGGCTTCGGCCTGCTCGGGCTCGCCGGTGTCCTCGGTGAGACGGGGGGCGTGGCGCGGGCGGCCGGCGATCCGCTCCTCGAGCCGCTGGCGGTGAAGGCCCCTCACTTCGCCCCGCGTGCCAAGCGCGTGATCCATTTCTTTTTGAACGGTGGCCCGTCGCAGGTCGACACCTTCGACCCCAAGCCGGCGCTCGCCAAATACGCCGATCAGCCCGCGCCGGTCAATTTCACGACCGAACGGAAGACCGGCTCGCCGCTGCCGTCGCCCTTCGGCTTTGCCAAGCATGGCCAAAGCGGCCTCGAGATCAGCGACATCTTCCCGAAGCTCGCCGGCCACGCCGACCGGCTCGCGGTGATCCGCTCGATGCATGCGCAGGTGCCGAATCACGAGCCAAGCCTGATGCTCATGAATTGCGGTGACTCGGTGCAGCCGCGGCCGAGCGTCGGAAGCTGGATCCTCTACGGCCTCGGCACCGAGAATCAAAATCTCCCCGGCTTCGTGGCGATGTGCCCCGGCGGCCATCCGGTGAAGGGGCCCGACAATTGGCAGTCGGGCTTTCTCCCCGGCACGCTTCAGGGGACGTCGATCGATTCGCAGCACACCGAGCTCGAAAAGCTCATCGAGAACATCTCGAGCCCGCACGCCTCGGCTGCGGTGCAGCGGCATCAGCTCGACTGGCTCCAGAAGCTCAACGCCGCCCACCGCGAGGCCCGCGGCGATGCTCGGCTCGATGCCCGCATCCACTCCTTCGAGATGGCCTTCCGGATGCAACTGGAAGCCGCCGAGGCCTTTGATCTCACCCGCGAGTCGGCGCCGATGCGGGCCCTCTACGGCGACACCGTCCATGGCCGGCAGACGCTCATCGCCCGGCGGCTCCTCGAGCGCGGCGTCCGCTACGTGCAACTCTGGCACGGCGCGGGACAGCCGTGGGACAACCACGAACAGATCGAGTCGAACCACCGCACGCTCGCCGGCCAGATCGATCAGCCGGTGGCGGCGCTGCTCACCGATCTCGCCGAGCGCGGGATGCTCGACGAGACGCTCGTCCTCTTCGGCGGTGAGTTCGGCCGGACGCCGACGGTGGAGCTCGGCGGCGACGGCAAGGCGAAGGCGGGGCGCGACCACAACCACTACGGGTTTTCGGTGTGGCTCGCCGGCGGCGGCATCAAGGGGGGGCAGGCCTACGGGGCGACCGACGACTTCGGCTTCCGGGCCGTCGAGAAGCCGGTGAGCGTCCACGACCTCCACGCCACGATGCTTCATCTCCTCGGCTTCGACCACGAGCGCCTCACCTACCGCTACGCCGGCCGCGACTTCCGCCTCACCGACGTCTCGGGAACGGTCCTCCGCGAGCTCGTGGGCTAGTTTCCCACTCTTTTCCCATGCTCGAATCCTTTGCCGACGTCGAGGCTCTCGAGGAGCATCTCTCCCGCCCCACGCTCGGCGTCGTCGAGACTCTTCAGCGGCTCGAGGGGGACGTCGTCATCCTCGGGGCAGGCGGGAAGATGGGGCCGACGCTTGCGCGGATGGTTCGCCGCGGGCTCGACGCCGCCGGTGGCCGGGCGCGCCGGGTCACCGCCGTCTCCCGGTTTTCCGATGTGGAGGCGAAGGACGCGCTCCAACGGCATGGCGTCGCCACCGTGGCTTGCGACCTGATGGACGAGGAGGCCGTCCGACGGCTCCCCGATGCCCCGCTCGTGATCCACATGACGGGGCAGAAGTTCGGCACGATCGACGCCCCGGAACGTACCTGGGCGGTCAACACGCTTGCGCCGGCGATCGCGGCAAGGCGTTACGGTCGGTCGAGGTTTGTCCTCTTCTCCACCGGGTGTGTCTATCCACTCGTGCCGGTGACGGGGCCGGGGGCCGACGAATCGACGCCGCTGACGCCGCTCGGGGAATACGCCAATGCTTGCGTGGCCCGGGAGCGGATCGTGGCCTATGAGGCATCCAGGTCGGGGATGCCGCTGCTCCACTTCCGGCTCTGCTATGCCGTCGAGCCGCGGTATGGGGTGATCCACGACGTCGCCCGGGCCGTGGCCATAGGAAAGCCTGTCGATCTGGGGATGGGATTTGTCCATGTTGTCTGGCAGCGCGACGCCAGTGCGCGGGCCATTCAAAGTCTTGCCCTGGCCGGGAGCCCGCCGGTGGCCCTCAATGTCACCGGCGTCGAGCGGGTGTCGATCCGGTGGCTGGCCGAACGCTGTGGCGAGCGGCTGAGGCGGGCGCCGGTGTATTGCGGTGCGGAGGGGACGGAGGCCTGGCTGTGGGACGCGCGGCGCGCCGAGGCTCTCTTCGGCCCCCCGGAGACGACGACCGAAGAGGGGGTGGCCATGGTCTGCGACTGGATCGACCGCGGGGGAGCGTCGCTCGGTCGGCCGACCCATTTCGAGGTCCGCGATGGAGCTTTCTAAAGCGCTCGATCGCGACGGCGGCGTCCGCGGCTGGCTTGCGCGCGGGCAGGTGATCCCGGCCCATCCCCTCGCGCTGACGTCTGCGCGCACGCTCGACGAGCGCCGCCAGCGGGCCCTCTCGCGCTACTACCTCGCCGCCGGTGCCGGGGGCCTCGCCGTCGGCGTCCACACCACCCAGTTTGCGATCCGCGATTCAAGGATTGGCCTCTTCCGGCCGGTTCTCGAACTGGCGGCCGAGGAGATCGCCAGGGCGGGCCGGCCGGTGGCCGCGATCGGCGGGATCTGTGGGCCGACCGGGCAGGCTGTGGCCGAAGCTGCGCTCCTGCGGGAGCTCGGCTACCACGCCGGCCTCTTGAGCCTCGCCGCGGTCGCGGGCGACGAAGCCGCGCTGCTCGATCATTGCCGGGCGGTGGCGGACGTGATTCCCTTGGTCGGCTTCTATCTTCAGCCGGCGGTCGGCGGGCGGATCCTGTCGCATGCCTTTTGGCGGAGGTTTCTCGAGATTCCCGCGGTGGTGGCGATCAAGGTCGCCCCGTTCAACCGCTATCAGACCCTCGACGTCGTCCGCGCGCTCGCGCTCTCGGGCCGCGGCGACGTCAGCCTCTACACCGGCAACGATGATTCAATCGTCACGGATCTCGTCACGACGTTCGACGTCGAGGGGAAGTCGCTGCGGTTTGTCGGTGGGCTCCTTGGGCATTGGGCCGTCGACACGCGGGCGGCCGTCGCGCTCCTCGAGCGCTGCCGCTCGGGGCGTGTCGATGCATCCCTCGCCTCGACCGCCGTGGCCGTCACCGATTGCAACAGCGCCTACTTCGACGCCGCCAACGGCTTTCGTGGCTGCATCGCCGGCCTCCATGAGGTGCTCCGCCGTCAGGGGCTTTTGGAGGGGATCTGGTGCCTCGACGAGCGGGAGGGATTGAGTGTTGGCCAGAACGGTGAAATTGACCGGGTGCGGCGGGCCAGGCCCTATCTCTGCGACGATGCGTTCGTCGCTGCCCACCGCGACGCGTGGCTCTCCGGGTGAGCCTTGAACCGCGGCCGGATGGATTTTTCCCGGCGCAGCGGGTCGAATAGCAAAAAGGGTGGTTCAACTCACGCGGGGAACTGGCGATGACGCAGGCAAATCGGTCGGTGGTGCACAGGATTGTGGGGGGCGTGTTGACGGTGGCGTTGCTGATCACGCCATTCATGGCGCTAGCGCAGGAACCGGGGGCCGCCGCGGGCTCGACCTGGCTCCAGTGGCGCGGTGCGGCCCGTGACGGCACCGTGGCCGGCCCCACCTGGCCCGACACACTCGAGCCGTCGCGGCTCGAGCAGCTCTGGCATGTCGATCTGGGGCCGGGCTATTCCGGACCGCTCGTGACCGAGAAGGCCGTCTACGTCACCGAGACCCGTGACGCCAAGACAGAGCACGTCCGAGCGTTCGATCGGGCGACGGGGAAGGAGCTCTGGCAAGCCGGTTGGGATGGGGCGATGACCGTGCCGTTCTTCGCCGCCAGCAACGGCTCTTGGATCCGGGCCACGCCGGCCATCGACGGCGGGCGGATCTATGTCGCCGGGATGCGCGATCTCCTTGTCTGCCTCGATGCGGAGACTGGCGCCGAAGTGTGGCGGGTCGACTTCGTCAAGGATCTCAAAAGCGAGCTCCCCGCCTTCGGCTTCGTCTCGAGCCCGTTGATCATCGGCGACGCGGTTTACGTGCAGGCCGGCGGCGGCTTCTGCAAGCTCGACAAGGCTACGGGAAAGCTCCTGTGGCGCGTCCTCGACGACGGCGGCGGCATGAACGGCAGCGCCTTCTCTTCGCCCCTGCTGACGACGCTCGGCGGCGTGCAACAACTCCTCGTTCAGGGACGCACCGACCTCGCCGCGGTCGACCCCGACACCGGCAACATCCTTTGGAGGCGCCCCGTCGAGGCGTTCCGCGGAATGAACATCGTCACGCCGACGGTGAGTGACGGGAAGGTGTTCACGACGAGTTACGGCGGTGGGTCGTTCCTCTTCGATGTGCCGGCGGCGGGAGCGCAGCCGGCGGAGCCGCTGTGGCGCAACAAGGTTCAGGGCTACATGTCGAGCCCGATCGTGCGCGACGGCCACGCCTACGTCCATCTCCGCAACCAGCGGTTTGCGAGCCTCGATCTGGCGACCGGCAAGGAGGATTGGATCACCGAGCCGTTCGGCAAATATTGGAGCCTCGTCGCCCAAGGGGATCGGATCCTCGCGCTCGACGAAACTGGCGACCTGCGGCTGGTGCGGGCGACGCCTGAAAAGTTTGAGCTGGTCGGGGAGGCAAAGGTCGCCAACCGCGAGAGCTGGGCTCATCTCGCCGTGACTGCCGCCGCCGACGGCTCGATCGAACTCTGGATCCGCGACCTCTCCGGGATCACCGCTTGGCGGTGGAAGTGACATGGCTGTTGGGAACGATGAAGACCGGCGCGTCGCCGACCTCGACCGGCACGTCGCCGATCTCGACAGGCACGTCGCCGATCTCGAGAAGATCCTCGACGTCACCCGTGCCCTCGGTGTGACGGTCGATCTCGATCCGCTCTTGGCCCAGATCGCCGCCGCCGCGACCGACGTCCTCGACTGCGAGCGGGCAACGGTGTTTCTCTGCGATCATGCCAAGGGGGAGCTGTTCAGCCGCATCGCCACCGGCATGGAAGGAGCGCCGATCGAGGAGATCCGCTTCGGGATGGACAAGGGAATTGCCGGCGAAGTGGCGACGACGGGGAAGGGGGTCAACATCCCCGATCCCTACGCCGATCCGCGTTTCAATCCCGACTTCGACCGGAAGAGTGGCTTCGTCACCAAGAGCCTCCTCACGCTCCCGCTCGGCGGCCACAATGGGAAGATCGTCGGCGTTCTCCAGGTGCTCAACAAGCGCGGCGGGCCGTTTGGTGATCGTGACGAGCGGCTCCTCTCCACGCTCGGTGCCCAGGCGGGTGTGGCCATCGAGCGACAGGGGCTCCTCGAGCAGTACGCCGTCAAGCAGCGGATCGAGCGCGATCTGAACATCGCCCGCAACATCCAGCAGGGGCTTCTCCCCAAGGCGCCCCCTGACCTCCCCGGCTTCGAGATCGCCGGCTGGAACCGCTCGGCCGACGAGACCGGCGGGGATTGTTACGATTGGCTCGGCCTCCCCGGCGGGCAGCTGGCGATCTCGATCGGCGATGCCACTGGCCACGGGATCGGCCCGGCGCTTGTGGCCGCCGAGGCCCGAGCGCTCCTTCGTGGCACGCTCATGCAGAGCCGGGATCTCGCCCGCGTCGTCCCGCAGATCAACGATCTCCTCGGCGAAGACCTCCGCGAGGGGACGTTCGTGACGGCGTTCATCGGGCTCCTCGATCCGGCCAAAAGCTCCGTCGAATATGTCAGCGCCGGCCATGGCCCGCTGCTCGTCTACACCGCTGCCGACGACGCCTTTACCGAGATTCCCACCCACGGGCTCCCGCTGGGGCTGATGCCGGAGGTGGAGTTTGATCCGCCGACGCATGTCCCCCTCGCGCCGGGCGACATGCTCCTCCTGTTCACCGACGGGTTTTTCGAGTGGTCGCGGCCCGACGGAGAGCAATTCGGCACCGACCGGCTCACCGACGTCATCCGCCGCCATCGGGATCTCCCCGTCGCCGAGATCATCGCCCTGGTCTACGCCGCGGTGGTCGAGTTCTCGGAGGGGACGAAGCAGGCCGACGACTGCACGGCTGTGATCGTGAAACGCCATTCCACGACCCCCTCCTGATCGGCCCGTCGGGGCTCGGAAAGCAGGGCAAAGGAGCCACCATGCCGCAACCGCTCACCGACGGCCAGGTCGCCGAGTATCACCGCGAGGGCTACGTGATCGCCCGCGGCTTCTACGACCGTGAGGAGATCGATCTCCTCGGCCGAGCCGCCCGTGAGGACCGAGAACTCGACCAGCACTCGTTCGGACGGGCCGATGGCGAGGGGGGGGTGGTGCGGCTGTCGCTCTGGAACCATCCGGGGGATGGGATCTACGGCATGTTCGCGCGCTGTGAACGGATCGTGCGCTCGGCCGAGCGTCTTCTCGGCGGCGAGGTGTACCACTACCACTCCAAGATGATCATGAAGGACGCCCGTGTCGGCGGCGCGTGGACGTGGCACCAGGATTATGGCTATTGGTACAACAACGGTCTCATTTGGCCGCTTCTGACGAGCGTCTCGATCGCCGTCGATCCCTCGACGCGGGCCAACGGCTGCCTTCAGGTGATCCCCCGTTCCCATGAGCTCGGGCGGATCGAGCACCAGCTTTCCGGCGAGCAAGCAGGCGCCGACATGGATCGAGTGGATGCGGTTCTCTCCCGGTTGCCGCTCGTGCACTGCGAGATGGATCCGGGCGACGCCATTTTCTTCCACGCAAACCTCCTCCATCGCTCCGATGCGAACCGTTCCGACCAGCCGCGTTGGTCGATGATCTGCTGCTACAACGCGGCCCGAAACGACCCCTACAAGGACTCGCACCATCCCCGCTACACACCCCTGTCGGTGGTGCCAGACGGCGCCATTCGGGACGTGGGCATGAAGCGTTTCGGCGAGTCATCAGGGAACGTCGGCTGGCTCGATGTCGCGCGCGACCGATCGGCTGCCCGCCCGGAGGCCGACCAACCCAGTTCGACGTCTGGGGAGGAAGCCAATCGATGAGCCTGCCTGCGGCCATGCATCGAGCACACCTGGCGCCGCTCCCCGGTGATCGCTCGATCGGCATCGGTTGCATCGGAGCGGGGTTCATCATGGCCGACTGCCACCTCGTCGCTTACCGGGCTGCGGGGCTCAATCCAGTGGCGATCTTCGCGCCCCGCCGCGTCGCGGCCGAGGAGGTGGCGGCCCGTCACGGCATCCCCACAGTGCACGCCGACTGGCAGCGGCTCGTCGAAGATCCGGCGGTGGAGGTGGTTGACGTCGCCGTACCTCCCGACATCCAGCCGGAGATCATCGAGGGGATCTGTGCGCTTGTCGAGCGGAAGGAAGCCCGAGTCCGCGGGATCCTCGCGCAAAAGCCGTTGGCCTGCGACTATTCCCAAGGCGCCGAAATCGTGCGCCGCTGCCGCGAGGCCGGGATCCGCCTCGTCGTCAATCA
>CAMCCR010000095.1 GCA_945873085.1 Candidatus Kuenenia stuttgartensis
TCGGACACGGCCGCGGCTGATGGGCACGAGATAGAGCCGGTTGGTGGTTCGGGCCCGGCCGCGGCTGATGGGCACGAGATAGAGCCGGTTGGTGGTTCGGGCCCGGCCGCGGCTGATGGGCACGGTCCATGTTCGGGGACGTAGCTCAATTGGCAGAGCACCGCGTTTGCAACGCGGGGGTTGAGGGTTCGAGTCCCTCCGTCTCCATTGAGTTGCCGCTCCCTTCGGCACCGGTCTGGTGTCCAGGCTAGCCCCTTCCGCTGACTGCATGGTCCCGTGATCCTCTCCTCTGCCGGCCACCGCGATCCTTCCCGCCGCCCCCAGGGGCCGGCCTGCTCCCGCCGCCGAACGGTCGTTCACGGCTGCCACCACGACCACGGCCCGGCCCTCGATCCGCTCACCGGGCTCTCGGGCCGGGATGCCCTCGAATCACTGCTCGGCGGGGACGAGAAGACTGCGGCCGCGCCCGCAATCGCCTGCGTGCTCGTCGACGTGGTCGGCCTCAAACAAACCAACACGCTTGACGGCTTCACGGCCGGGGATGCGCTCCTCCGCCAGGCCGCCCAACGACTGCGCTCGCTCGCTCCCGATGCTCGACTTCTCTCCCGACTTGGCGGGGACGAACTGGTGGCGGTGTTTGTTGGCCCCACCGCCGCGGCCCGCGCCGCGGAGACAAGCGCTGCCGCCACAGCCCCGGAAATTCCCCCCCTCCGCTCCGCCTGGACGGAGTTGCAGGAGGGGGAGCCCCCAACCGATCTTTTCGACCGGCTCTATGCCGCCGCCCGCCGCGGCGACTGACGGGAAGCGGCTGGCGTGGCCCACACGCCTTCCTCACTGGACGGGAAGACCTCCGGTCGGGAATACTGGAAGGTTTCCCCTCCACTGGCCCGATCCCGCCCGCTCCCGATCCCCGCGAGCGCGTCCCCACCCGCCCCGAGAAGCCCGGTCCGCCGGGCAGCACCCCATGTCCGGCCCCTCCGCCTCCGACGCCCCCGCCGTCTCGCTCCCCCGCCGCTCCGACATCCGCAACATCGCCATCATCGCCCACGTCGATCATGGCAAGACGACGCTTGTCGACTGCCTCCTCCGCCAGAGCGGGCAATTCCGCGCCAGCCAGCTCTCCGGGGAGCGAATCCTCGACTCCAACGACCTCGAGCGCGAGCGGGGCATCACAATCCTCGCCAAGAACATCTCGGTCGACTGGAAGGGGACGAAGATCAACATCATCGACACCCCGGGCCACGCCGACTTCGGCGGCGAGGTGGAACGGGTGCTGCGTATGGCCGACGGGGCCCTCGTCCTCGTCGATGCCGCCGAGGGGCCGATGCCCCAGACCCGGTTCGTCCTCTCCAAGGCGCTCGAGGCTCGGCTCCGTCCGTTGGTCGTCGTCAACAAGATCGACCGCCCCGACGCCCGGCCGCTGGAGGTCCTCGACGAGATCCTCGGCCTGTTCCTCGAACTCGGCGCCGACGACGACCTGGCCGATTTCCCCTTTGTTTACGCCTCGTCGCGGCACGGCTTCGCCTCGCACGATGTCACGGCCCGCGAAGGGACGATGGCGCCGCTGCTCGACCTCGTGATCGAGAAGATCCCCGGCCCGTCGGTCGATCCGACGGCGCCGCTGCGGATGCTCGTCACCACCCTTGATTGGTCGGATTACGTCGGCCGGATCGCCGTCGGCAGGCTCGAGTCGGGGAAGATCAACAAGGGGCAACAGATCGTCCGCTCGACGTCCAAAGGCACGCTCGTGCCGGCGAAGGTCGTCGCCCTGCAACTCTTCGACAAGCTGGGGAAGGTAGACGCCGAAGAGGCCACCGCCGGCGACATCTGCGCCGTCAGCGGGATGGAGAACGTCGAGATCGGCGACACGATCTGCGACCCGGCCGATCCCCGCCCCCTCGAGCGCCTCTCGGTCGACGAGCCGACGCTGAACATGGTGTTCGGCGTCAACAGCTCCCCGCTCGCGGGCCGCTCCGGCAAGTTCCTCACCACGCGCCACCTCCGCGACCGGCTCATGAAGGAGCTCGAGCGGAACGTCGCCCTCCGCGTCGAGCCGATCGAGGGCTCCGACAACTTCTCCGTGTCGGGCCGTGGCTTGCTCCACCTCTCCGTTCTCATCGAGACGATGCGACGTGAGGGCTACGAGCTCTCGGTGGGGAAGCCGCGCGTCATTCTCCACAAGGAAGGAGACAAGACGCTCGAGCCTTTCGAGTCGCTCGTCGTCGAGGTCCCGCACGACAAGCTCGGGCCGGTGATGGAACTGACCGGCTCGCGCCGCGGACAGCTCCGCCACATGGGGAACCGGGGCGAGTTTGCCCATGCCGAATTTTCGATCCCAGCCCGGGGCCTGATCGGACTGCGAACGCGCGTCCTCAACGCCACGCAGGGGACGGCGATCATGCACCATCGCTTCGAGAAGTGGAGCCCGATGGAAGGCGACGTGGCGGGACGGGCCAACGGCGTGCTGATCTCGATGGTTCCGGGGAAGGCCGTCGCTTTCGGGCTCGACGGCCTCCAGGAACGGGCCGACCTGTTCATCGAGCCGGGTGACGAGGTCTACGAGGGGATGGTCGTCGGGGAAAATGCCCGCGGTGACGACATGATCGTCAACCCGACGAAGGAGAAGAAGCTGACCAACATGCGGGCGTCGGGCAGCGACCGCAACATCCTCCTCAAGCCCCCGCGGCGAATGTCGCTCGAGGAGTCGCTGGAATACATCGAGGACGACGAACTGATCGAGGTCACCCCCGACGTCATCCGTCTCCGCAAGATCCTCCTCTCGGAGCACGACCGGAAGCGCCAAGGCCGCGGGAAGGGTTGATCTATCGCGGCGCTCGCTGAGCGGCGTCAAAACTCGTATCCGTACCCCGGGCGGACGAGTTCCACGTTGTCGAGGCCGAGCGCCGCGATCTCGCGGGCGATCTCGGCGGCATACCGCACCTTGCGGTGGACGATGATCTTCCGCACCTCCGCGGGGAGCTTCGCCGCCTCGATCGGGAAGGTGCGCGTGCAGAGGTGCCCGGTCAGCGTGGCGAGGTCACTCAAGCTCGAGGGGAAACTCGCCTCGAGGAACACCGCCTTGAGATGCGGCATCGCGTTGAGGTGGCGCCAGAGGTGTTCGGTGGGGCCAGTGTCGGACGGGAAGCCGACGGCAGCCCGGCCGTCATCGACGACGAGCCCGAGGGTCTCGACGCCGTGCGACACCGGCACTGGCGTGACGGTCAATCCCCCGCGCACCACCGGCACCATCGGCTCGAGGACGGTCGTCCTCAGAAAGGCGTTTTCGGGGCTCGAAAGCTCGAAGAAGTCGGGCCACACCCGGCCATTGAAGACGTCGCTGTGGAGGAACTCGAGGACCTCCGGTGCGGCGAGCAGTTCGATACAGTCGGGGCCCGGCTCGTAGACGTTCTCGAGGAGGATCGCCAAGCTGGCGATGTGGTCGAGGTGTTCGTGGGTGATGAACACGTGGCGGATCGCCCGCTGGCGTTCGAGATCGGCCAAAAGGCCAATCGAACCGGCGTCGATCGCCACGGAGTCGTTGATGATGAACGACACGAGGAACTGCGCGTCAGACGACGGGATGCTCGAGGGCAGAAGTTCGATCCGCATGGCGCGGGTAGCTCCGGGTGGGGGAGGACGAGTGTGGGGGGATGACAGGCCTCCGCCGGTCACATCGCGAAATAATCTCTGATCCTCTGAAATAGATCCGGCTGCGGGGGATCCTCCCGGCGGCCGTCGCGGGCCAGAAGCGTGGAGCGTTCCCCGGCGCGGGCGGTGAGGGCGCGCCCGAGCGTCTCAACGAGGCTCGGCTGCTCCTCGAGCACGCGCCGCATCGTTGACTTGTCGATCTCGAGGAGGCACGACTCGCCCTTCGCTGTGATCGTGGCCGACCGCGCTGCCCCGGTCATGAGCGACATCTCGCCGAAGAACCCTCCCGGCCCGATCGTCGTGATCACCACCGGCAGGCCATCCCCCTCCCGGGCACTCACCTCGACGCTCCCGTCGAGAACGACAAACAGGCTCTCGCCCGGATCCCCCTGGCGGATGACCGGCTCGCCGCCGGCAAACCGACATTCCCGCCCCTCCATGGCCAACCGGTCGAGGTGCCCCGATGACAACCCGGCAAAGATGCCCACACGCTTGAGCGACTCGACCCGCCTGGCAAGCCTCGCCTCGGCGGGCTCCGGAAGGGGCGGAGCGGGGAGCTGGGTCAGGCGGATCGACTGCGTGGCAGTCGGGATCTCGACGCCGTTGCGGGCCAGTGCGAACCAGATCCGGTCGCGGGCCATGCCGTCGACACGATCGCGCTTGTCGAAGTCGTTCGTGAACAACCGCACCCAGTGCTCCACCCCGCGATCGGTGAAATTGTTCGTCACGACCGACGGAGCCGGGTGTTCGAGGACCCCGAAACTCCCCCGGATCGCCTCGAGGATGATCCGCTGCACCCGCTGCGGGGAGACTTCATAGGGGGTGACGACGTAGATCGACCGCCGGGACCAGGAATCGGGCTTGGTGAAATTGCGGATCGAGGCCTGGGCGAGCTGGCCGTTGGGAACGATGACGTAGGCTTCGTCGAGCGTGATCACCTTCGTGGCCCGCCAATTGACCTCCACCACCCGACCAATGTGAGCCTGATTGGCGTCGTACTGGATCCAATCACCGACCTCGAACGGATGCTCGGCGTGGATGGCGAGGCCGGCGAAGACGTTGCCGAGGGTGTCTTTGAGGGCGAAGCCGAGCACCGCGGTGACCAGAGCCGAGCCGGTGATGAGTTCG
This sequence comes from Candidatus Kuenenia stuttgartensis, assembly GCA_945873085.1. GTDB lineage: Bacteria > Planctomycetota > Planctomycetia > Pirellulales > UBA1268 > QWOP01. Next base: position 4,777 of record CAMCCR010000095.1, read on the forward strand.
CCGGCGTTGATCCCGGCATCCCAAAGGACGATCAGCAGCGCCATCGCCAGCATCACGCAGCGGAGGATGTCGATGAAGATCTTCGGCATCGCCCGGGTGACGCGTTCCCAGCCGCACACCACCACCAAGAGGAGGCACGACTGGATAAACGAGGCCAGGAGAAAGAACCGCTGGACATGGTGGGCATGGCCGAGGCCATGGGCCACACCGGCCTCGGCATCAGCGACAGCGGGCTGCGGGAAGAGGATGATCGCGAGCAGCGGAATCAGCGACAGAGCGAGTAGCGAGATCGAAAGCCAGGAGAGCCAGCGTCGCCCGCGGGGGGCGGTGACGAGAAACAGCGCAAGGGCCGCCACCGCCAGGATTCCCTCCCTGACGGCCGTGGCGTCGGTCCAGAAGATGAGATCTTGGAGCGAGTTAGGGGAAGCGACTTCAGCAATCATCAGCGGTTCCGTCGGGCCCCTCGCCCCCCGATGGGACCGAGGAGGGACCATAAAAAATGGGGAGAGTGAGCGGTGGACGTGGTCTCTGGTGCCACCGGCGGCAGGGCCTTGGTGGTGGAGACCGGCCCGGGCCAATTGTGTGGCCGGAGCCGGGAACGGGCAATCCAAGACTCCCCGAACCCGACCGAGAGCCCTGGCCGCTGGTGTTTCGGCGGCCGATCGCAGAAACACGACGCCCCGGAATGGCCGGGGCAGAGGGCGGGATGGACTTTTCGTGCCCCTTTCGCTACTCTTTGGAGCTTCGTTCCGGGTATTTCCAGCTCATTGGGATTCGTATGGTCAAGCTCACGGTTCGTGAACGGGAGAGCATTCAGGAAGCTGTTCGCCGCTTCCGCAAATTGGTCGAGCGCAGCGGCATCAAGAAGGAGATGCGGCGGCGCGAGTTCTTCGAGAAGCCGAGCGAGACCCGTCGCCGCGCCCGTCTCCGCGCGGAACGCCGCACGAAGCGCAACCGCCTCCTCGGCGTTTGACCGCTCCAACTAAGGCCGGCCTGCCACGGCCGCGAACAGACGTTGTCTGGCGCGATCGTTCTTCGGCTGCATTTGGGGCTGCGCTGTGCGCCCTTCCAGGAAGCCGTTTGTGCGTGCCGTCATGGCGCGTCCAGCTCGGTCGGACGTGATCCTTACGCACTCCGCGTGGCCGTTCCCCAGTCGAGCGCCACGTCGAGCCACGGCGAGGCGTGGGTCGGCCAGCCGCTGCTGACCCGATCGATCCCGGTGGCCGCGATCGCCCCGACCGTGTCGGGCGAAACTCCCCCCGACGCCTCGAGGATCACCTCCGGGCGGAGTCGGTTGCGGATCGCGATCCCGGCTGCCAGGCGTTCGGCCGGCATGTTGTCGAGAAGAACGATGTCGGGGCCCGCTTCGAGGACGGCGGGAAGCTGATCGAGGGAGTCGAGTTCGATCTCCACCACCGTCGCCGCGGCGCGCTCGGCGGGAAACGTCCGGGCGACGAAATCCCGGGCCCGGCGCACCGCCGCGGCCGGATCGCTCCCGGCAGCCGCCATCGCCGCGAGGTGGTTGTCCTTGATGAGAATCGCGTCATAGAGACCAATCCGGTGGGTCCAGCCACCGCCAGCCCGGGCGGCGTATTTGTCGAGGAGCCGCCAGCCGGGAACCGTCTTGCGGGTGTCGTAGATCCGGCAGTGCGTCCCGGCCACCGCATCGACGAGCCGGCGGGTGGCCGTGGCCACCCCCGACATCCGGCCGAGGACGTTGAGCACCGTCCGTTCGGCGGTGAGGATGCTCCGGGTCGGGCCGGCGAGCCGGGCCACAATCGCCCCCCGGCTAACAACATCGCCGTCCTTCGCCGCCGGAGACCACTCGAGCCGCGGGTCGACCCCCGCCGCGACGATCCCCGCGGCCGCCAGCCCCGCCACCACGCCCCCGGCCCGGGCGACGACGTCGAGTTCGGCCCGGGCCTCGGCCGCGACGAGTGAAATGCTCGTCCAGTCGCACTCATACCCCAAATCTTCTCCCAGCCAGGTCGGCACGAGCCCGGCCACGACCCGCTCGAGCGCTTCATCCCACTCCAACCGGCGGTGGTCGCGGGGCGGTGGTGAGGCACCAAACTCGGCACGGGATTTGGAGCTGAAAACGGGATCTGAGCCTGCGGTCATGTCACCTCCGGGGCGGAGCGAATCTCGGCCGGGACGTGGGCCCGACGCCCCGGCAGCGTACCGCGACGACACCGTCGTGGGGAAGGCGGTACGATGGGTTCATGGACAAGGGATTTCTCAACCACGAAGGGATCGTCGAGCATCATCTCCCCCGACGCACCCAGCCGGTGATCGCCTTTGTCGTGGCTGTCGGCCTCGCAGGGATGGCGGCCTGGTACGTCGCGGCCGGCGGGCTCCACGGTGGCTTGGTCGACCACGACGCCCCTCCCGCTGTCCCGCTCCGGTTCACCGTCGACCTCAACTCGGCGGGGACCGTCGAGCTCTCGCAACTCCCTGGCGTCGGCCCCGCGCTTGCCCGTCGTCTGGTCGATCACCGCGATCTCCACGGCCCCTTCCAGTCGCCCGAGTCGCTCCTCGACGTCCCCGGAGTCGGCGAGGCCACCCTCGCCCGTCTCCGCCCCCACCTTCGCCCGCTCCCCGGGCAGTCGCCGCAGTCGGAGCTCCCCCGATGATCCCCCGCGACGGTGTCTTCGAACTCGTCAGCCCCTACGCCCCGGCGGGGGATCAGCCCACCGCCATCGAGAGCCTCGTCCGCGGGGTCACCGAGGAGCGGGCCTCGCAGGTCCTCATGGGCGTGACCGGCTCCGGCAAGACGTTCACGATGGCCAATTGCATCGCCAGGATCGGCCGGCCGACGCTCGTCCTCTCCCACAACAAGACCCTCGCGGCCCAGCTGTACGCGGAGTTCCGCGACTTCTTTCCCCACAACGCCGTCCACTACTTCGTCAGCTACTACGACTACTACCAGCCCGAGGCCTACATCCCGCAGCGCGACATCTACATCGAAAAGGATGCCGCCATCAACAAGGAGATCGACCGGCTGCGGCTGGCCGCCACCAGCGCCCTGGTGAGCCGGCGCGACGTCATCGTCGTCGCCAGCGTGTCGTGCATTTACGGCCTCGGTTCGCCCGACGACTACCGGGCGATGGTCATCCGCCTCGCCTCGGGCATGACCCTGACGCGGGAACAACTGCTCGAGAAACTGATCTCGATCCACTACGAGCGCAGCGACCTGGCCCTGGAGCGGGGCCGGTTCCGCGTCCGCGGCGACTCGATCGACATTTGGCCCCCCTACGAGGAGCTCGCGACCCGGATCGAGTTCTGGGGAGACACGATCGAGTCGATCGCCGTCACCCATCCGACCAGCGGGGAAGTGGCGGCCCGCAAGGACGAGACGTACTTCTACCCTGCCCGGCACTTCGTCATGCCGGAGGACCGGGTTCGTGCCGCGGTGGGGACGATCCGCCAGGAACTCGAGATGCGGCTCGAGGAGCTCAAGTCGCAGGGGAAGCTCCTCGAGGCGCAGCGTTTGGCCGCCCGCACCCGCTTCGACCTCGAGATGCTCCTCGAGGCGGGCTTCTGCCCGGGGATCGAAAACTACTCGCGCCCCCTCTCCGGCCGAGCCCCAGGCAGCACGCCCGAGACGCTGTTCAACTATTTCCCCGAGGAATACCTGTTCTTCGTCGACGAGTCGCACGTCACCGTGCCGCAGGTCCGGGGAATGTACGCCGGTGACAAGAGCCGGAAGACGACGCTCGTCGACCATGGCTTCCGCCTCCCCAGCGCCATGGACAACCGGCCGCTGAAGTTTGACGAATGGGAGAAGAAGCTCCACCAGACAATCTACGTCTCGGCCACGCCCGGCGAGTGGGAATTGACCCGCACCGGTGGGGAGGTCGTCGAACAGGTGATCCGGCCGACGGGGCTCCTCGACCCGGTCATCGAGATCGTCCCTGCGCGGAATCAAGTTCCGCACCTCGCCGGCGAGATCGCCACGACCGTGGCTGCCGGCAACCGCGTCCTCGTCACGACGCTCACGAAGAAACTCGCCGAGGACCTGACGGCCTACTTCCAGGAGCGCAACGTCCGCTGCCGCTGGCTCCACAGCGAGCTCGACGCCTTCGAGCGGGTCGATCTCCTCCGGGAGCTGCGCGAGGGGAAGTTCGACGTCCTCGTCGGCGTCAACCTCCTCCGCGAAGGGCTCGATCTCCCCGAGGTGTCGCTCGTGGCGATCATGGACGCCGACAAGGAGGGGTTCCTGCGAAACGCCACGTCGCTGATGCAGACCATCGGCCGCTCGGCCCGCAACGTCGATGCCCGCGTCATCCTCTACGCCGACAAGGTGACGGAGTCGATGCAGGTGGCGATCGACGAGACGCAGCGCCGCCGCGAACTCCAGCAGGCCTACAACACCCTCCACGGGATCACGCCGGAGACCGTCCGCAAGGAGATCCGTTCGGGGATCGAGGCAGAATCGTCCGCCCGGGCGCGGGCCTTCGAGGCGGTGGGGCAGGGGGAGGAGGGGCGCCGGCAGTCGGCCGAGATCCTCGAGCAACTCGAGGCCGACATGATGCAGGCCGCCGCCGAACTCGACTTCGAGCGGGCGGCCGCGATCCGCGACCGGATTTCCGGGATGCGCGGCGAGGGGAGCGGCGGGAGTCCGCGCCGCGCCGGTGGACGGGGCCGCAAGGGGGGGAGCGGCGGCGGCTCCGCCGGAAGGATCCCCCGTCCGAAGCGATGAGAGACGGCGCCCCGCCTCAGCGGCAAAAAGGGGGCCTCGACGGTCGAAACGCTCAGCGATTTCCGGGGCCGGAAGGCTTGCGGCTGCTCCGCCGCGGCGTCTTGCCGGCGGGGCGGAGCGAGAGGGAGCTCCCCCTGGAATCGTCGGCCCCTAAGACCCGGCCGACACACACCAGGCACATGTCGTCGCTGCGGCTCTGGCCGGCCGTGTGCCGTTCGACGTCGGCAAGGATTCTCCGCCCGACCTCCTCGGGGCTTCCCCCGGGCTTCCCTACCTGCGCCTCGATCCGCTCGAGCCCGTAGAGGCGGTCCTCAACGTCCATCGCTTCGCTGATCCCGTCGGTGAAGAAGACGAGCGTCATCCCCGGCTCGATCGAGATCTCGGAGGCGCGGTATTCCCACTCGGCCGCCAAGCCGAGCGGAAGCCCCCCCTGTTCGGGACCGATGGCGGTCACGCCCCCTTTTGAATCGCGGACATAGGCGGGGAGATGGCCGGCGTTGACGAGCGTCGCCCGGTGGGTGCGGGGATCGAGGACCGCGGCGACGAAGGTGGCAAAGCGCTCGTCCCAGCCGCTGCGGCAGACGCTGTCATTGATCCGGGTCACGGCGCGGACGAGATCGGGCTCCGCGGCAAGGCAGTATTTCACATCCCCGGAGAGCACCGCCATCACCATCGCTGCCGGCACCCCCTTGCCCGACACGTCGGCCATGACGACGGCGATCCTGCCGTCGGGAAGGGGAACGTAGTTGAAGTAATCCCCCCCGACATGCCGGGCCGGCTCGTAGAAGTCGAATACTTCGTAGCCCGGGATCTCCGGTGGCTTCGAGGGGAGGAGTGCTTTCTGGACGTCGCCGGCCAGCTCGAGGTCGCGGTTGAGCTTGGCCTGGAGGAGCCGCTCGTCGTGCGCCAGGGCCTGTTCCACCGCCTGCGCCGCGGCCCCGGCAATGCCGGCGAGGACCTCGAGATCCCGCCCGCGAAACTCTCCCCGCCCCCGCGCCGTCGCATCGAGTTGCACGACCCCGAGGACGCTGCCGTCGGCGCGGCAGATCGGCACGCACATCACCGACCGGAGCCACCCCGACATGATGCTCTGGCTGGCATCGAACCGGGAATCGGACTGGAGATCATTGGAGAGGATCGCGCGGCGGGTCTCCAAGACGGTGTCGAGGACCGACACGCTCAACCGCGGTGGCCCCTCCTGACGTGTCCCACGGATCTTCTTGCCGCGGAGGAGCAGCCGCCCGGAATCGGGATCGACCAGAAGCACGAACCCCCGGTCAGCCTGGGTGTAGATCTCGAACAGGCCCTCGAGGAGCCGGGGGAGAACCTCCTCGAGCGACAGCGAGGCACCGATCGCCCGATTGATCCCGAACAGGGCGCGGAGTTGATCGGCGGCGTTCGCCCCCGGAGCGTCCTCGTCACCATTCCGCGGCATTTCCATCTGGGAAACGATGAGCGAGCTGCCGGCATGGGAGTCGAGATAGTCGGCATCCCCGGTGACGGGGGCGTCCTCCGTGTCAGAGCGCGAAGCGATCCGGAACTGCATCCGGTGCTCCCCGACGGAGACCTCGTCGCGATCGGAAAGCAGCCGCTGCCCGGCCACCCGCCGGCCGTTGACGAGGGTGCCGTTGCGGCTGCGGAGATCCTCGATGAGGACCCGCTCCCCATCCCGGATGAACGCGGCATGATGCCGGCTCACCGACGAATCGGGGATGACGATGTCGCAGGAAGGATGGCGGCCGAG
>CAMCCR010000096.1 GCA_945873085.1 Candidatus Kuenenia stuttgartensis
TCGGCCGACATCCGGGCGGCGCAGGCAGCCGTCTGCCGTGACGGCCTCGCCCTCTCCGGCCCCGACACCGACGCCCTGACGGGCCTGCTCCGCGACTCCGCTGGGCGTGGCGTGCACTTCAGCGGTGCCGGTCAGCGCCGCCATGCGGAAGCCTGGTTCGCGGTGATCGCCCCCTGGCTCGAAGCCCGGCTCACCGCCCCGTGAACGGGCTGCTACGATGCCCCGGGTCACCCCAGAGTTTTTTCAGTCATGGCCGCATCCCCGTTTCGCGATCCCGCCGGCGCGATGATCTTCCTCGGCACCGGCACCAGTGTCGGCGTGCCGATGGTGGGGTGCGCCTGTCCGGTCTGCACGAGTGACGACCCGCGTGACCGGCGGATGCGGACGAGCGTTCTCCTCGGTCTGCCGGGGGGCACGCTCCTCATCGACACCACCCCCGATCTCCGCTCGCAACTCCTCCGCGAGCGGATCGGTCGGGTCGACGCGGTGCTCTACACGCACGAGCATGTCGACCATCTGTACGGCCTCGACGATGTCCGACCGCTCTGTTTTGCCAGTGGCGGGCCGATCCCGGTCTACTGCGAGGCGCTCGTCGAGGAACGGATTCGCCGGGCCTTCGACTATGCCTTCCTGCCGATGCCGCTTCCCGGCGGGGGCGTGCCGAAGCTCGTTTTTCAAAGGATCACGACCGAGCCGTTCGACCTCCTCGGGGCCCGCGTCGTGCCGCTCAGGCTCCGCCATGGCGTCTTCGACGTCCTCGGCTTCCGCTTCGGCAACGTCGCCTACTGCACCGACACCAACGGCGTGCCGGAGGAGACCTACGAGCGTCTCGAGGGGCTCGACGTGCTCGTCCTCGACTGTCTCAGGCAGTCCCGTCACTCGACGCATTTTTCTCTTGAGGAATCACTCGAGGTGGCGCGGCGCGTGGGGGCGAAGCGGACGCTCCTCATCCACTTCTCGCACGACATCTCCCACCGCGCGGTCTCAGCGCAGCTGCCTCCGGGCGTGGAACTTGCCTACGACGGCCTCGCGGTGCCACTGACGGGGCTGTGAGGTGGGGCCGACGGGCTCACGCCGACGCCGGATTGTGGGCGGGTGTGGCGTCGCTGCCGGCCTGATTCCCTGACAGATCGATCGAGCGGAGCCGCAGCGAGTTGGCGATCACGGAGAGCGAGGAGAGGCTCATCGCTGCCGCCGCGAGCATCGGGCTCGTCACATGCCCGAGGAGCGGATAGAGGACTCCCGCCGCCACTGGGATGGCGAGGATGTTGTAGAGGAAGGCGAGGAGGAGATTCTCGCGGACGTTCCTCATCGTTCCCCGCGCGAGCGTGATCGCGCGCGGCACTGCGGCGAGGCCCCCGGAGAGGAGCGTGAGGTCGGCTGTCTCCATGGCCACGTCGGCCCCGCTCCCCATCGCCACACCGACGTCGGCCGAAGCGAGGGCCGGGGCGTCGTTGACGCCGTCGCCGATGAAGGCGACGCTCCCCGAGCCGCGGAGATCATCGCGGAGCCGCATCACCCGCTCCGCCTTGGCCTCGGGCGACAGCCCTCCCTCGGCCCGATCGATGCCGACAAGCTTGGCGACGTGGCGGGCCGCCTGCGGGGTGTCGCCGGAGAGCATCTCGACGGCAATCCCCTCGCGACGAAGGCCGGCGATCACTCCGGCCGCCTCGGGGCGAGGAGGATCACTGACGGCAAAGAAACCGGCCAACTTTCCCTCGACCGCGACGGCGATGATCGTCGCCCCCGCCTCGCGGGCCCGCTCGAGCGCCGCGGCCGCCACGGGCACACCGGCAAGCGCCACAGCCGTGTCGATGCCACGCTCGACGAGAAACCGCTCGCTGCCGAGGAGCGTCGCGCTTCCGGCAACCCGGCCACTGATCCCGCGCCCCACGACGGCCCGGACGTCGCTGGCCGAGGGGAGCGACAGGCCGGCCGCGGCTTCGGCGAAGGCCCGGGCGAGGGGATGCTCGCTGCCGGCCTCGAGGCTCGCCGCGTGAAGGAGGAGCTGGTGGAGGGCCGGATGGGCCGGGGCATTGCTTCCGGCAGCGCTTCTGAGCGCTTCCGGCGAGTCGGCCTCTTCGATGCGCCCTTCGGCGATGGCGATCGCGGCGGTGATCCGCGGCTTGCCGAGGGTCAGCGTGCCGGTCTTGTCGAGGACGACGGTCCGTACCCGTGCCAGACGCTCCATCGCGTCAGCCGAGCGGACGAGGATCCCGGCCGAGGCGCCGCGGCCGATCGCCACCGTCATCGACAGCGGCGTGGCGAGGCCAAGCGCACAAGGGCAGGCGATCACGAGCACGCTCACTGCCGAGAGCAGACCGAGGGCGAGGCGCGGCTGCGGCCCGAACATCGCCCAGCCGGCGAAGGCAAGGAGGGCGACGAGGAGGACGATCGGCACAAACGCCGCCGAGATCCGATCGGCGAGCTGCTCGATCGGCGCCCGCTTGGCATGGGCATCGCGGACGAGCCTGGCGATCCGGGCCACGAGGGCGTCGTGCGGGTCGGCGATCGCCTCGATGACGAGGACGGCCGGGCCGTTGATCGCACCGCCGAGGACGCGGTCGCCGGGGCCGCGGGCCACCGGTAGCGGCTCGCCCGTCAACAGCGATTCATCGCAGGTCGTCTCCCCCGAAACGATCCGGGCATCGGTGGGAATGCGGCTGCCGGGGCGGACGCGGAGTCGGTCCCCCATGTGAACGGCCGCGAGCGGTACGACCTCGCCGCCGGGATCGCGTTCGGCGGTCGGCGGCGTGAGGTCGAGCAGCGCGCGGATCGCGGCCGTCGTGCCGCGCCGGGCGCGGGTCTCGAGGAGCTGGCCCACGAGGACGAGGACGACGATCATCCCCACCGATTCAAAGAACACCGCCACACTGCCGTCGGGGCGGCGGAAGGCTTCCGGGAAGATCCACGGGAACACGGTCGCCAGCACACTCACGCTCCAGGCGACGAGGACGCCAAGCGCAATGAGCGAGAACATCGTCGGCCGGCCCCGGCGGAAACCGGCGAGCCCCCCGGAGAGGATCGTTGCCCCTCCCCAGAAGAGGATCGGTGTGGCCAGTGCCATTTGGAGCCAGTTCCCCCAGGCGCCCCCTGCGAGGGCGATCAACCGGGGAAAAAGTCCCTCGGCGGCGTGGCCGGCGCCGTGGCCAGCCATCCCCGCCATCGCCACTCCCATGAGCATCACCGCCAGCGCCCCGCAGATCCACAACCGGCGCCGTTCGGCGGCAACCGTCGCCACCTCGGCCGCGTCGACGCCGATCGGCTCCAGCGGCATCCCGCAGATCGGGCAGGCGCCTGGCTCGGACCTCGTCACCTGCGGGTGCATCGGGCAGGTCCAACCGAGCTCACCGATGTCGGCCTTGGCACAGCACGGCTTGACCGTTGCTGCCGACGATACTGCGGCGGGCTTACCGCCAGAGCCTCCGCAGCAGGAACCGGCGGCGGTCGTGCTCGACCCGAGGGGGACGAGCGTCACCGGGGTGGGCGACGTTCCGCCTCCACAGCACGATTTCTCCGCCGCGGAGGGGGCATTGTCCGGGAGCACGTCGAGCCCGGGGGCGGTGGCCGATGGGGAGCGGAGGGGGCTGATCCGGATGAGATCGGATTCCATCGGTCTGGCCTTTTGAGTGGGCGGGAATCAGGCATCGACCGACGGGGCCGCAGGGGCGTTTGACCGCGCGGCGAGCGCGGCGAGCTTCGCGGCGGCGGAGCCGTCGTCGATGGCGCGCTCGGCAAGGGCGCGGGCCGCAGGGAGCGATGCGGCCACTCCGGCAGCCCACAGGGTCGCCGCGGCATTCAGCACGACGACATCGCGGCGCGGCCCCGACTCCCCGGCGAGCACGGCGAGGATCGCCGCCGCACTTTCCTCGGGGCCATTCACCTCGAGCTTCGCAAGATCGGCGATCGGGCGCGTCGACAAGCCGAAGTCTTCGGCGGTCCAGGTATGGTGTCGCGTCCCTTCGGGCCCGACATCGATGACGTCGGTGACCCCGAACAGGCTGACTTCGTCGAGCGTTGCCGATCCGGCGGCCGGCGCGCCGGGCCCTGCAATCGCCAGCGGGCTCGAGACGACGAGAACGCGGCGGGCTCCGCCGAGCATGGCCGCTTCCGCCACGGCGTGACGGACGGCGGCCCGGCCGACGCCGATCACCTGCACCGTCGCCCCGGCCGGGTTGCACAGCGGGCCGACAAAATTGAACACCGTCGGCCTCCCGAGGGAGCGCCGCAGCGGGCCGACGCGGGCCATGGCCGGATGGTGGGTGGGGGCCAGGCAGAAGGCGAGGCCGACGTCGGCGAGGCAGGCGGCCGCGAGGGACGGGGGGCCATCGATGCGGACGCCGAGACGCTCGAGGACATCGGCCGAGCCGGTGCGGCTGGAGACGGCCCGGTTGCCATGCTTCGCCACCGGTAGCCCGGCCCCGGCGACGACGATCGCCGCCGCTGTTGAGATGTTGAACGATCCCGATCCGTCGCCGCCGGTGCCACAGGTATCGGCGACGATTCGGCAGGCATGCGGCAAGCGCACCATCCTCGCCCGGAGGGCCGCGGCGACGCCGGCTATTTCCGCCGTGGTCTCGCCAGTCTCGGCGAGGGCCACGAGCCACTTCCCGAAGGTGTCGAGGTCGACGTCCCCCGCGAGCACCGCGCTGACGAGCGTCTCGACATCGGCCGCTGCCGGGTGGCCGCCGCTGTGGAGAATCGCGATCTGCCGGTCGACCGGCAGCTCCGCCGGTGGTGGGGAATGGGGATCGTGTCGGAAGGAGGAGTCGGCCGGGCTGGGCATGGGGCGGAAAGGCTCTCGGGGGGCCGCGCGTGCCGGCGGGCCGCCGTCGGGGTACGATTGTCTCGTCCACGGGCGGGCCGGGATTCATATCCAAGACTACACCAGGTCTTCCCCCGCCGCCCCCAGTCGGGATGCCTACCCTTGCCGCGCAAGCTGATTCTGGACATTGATCCCGGCATCGATGACGCCATCTCGCTGGCCATCGCCCTCTTCGACCCCCGCCTCGATGTCCTGGCGGTGACCGCCACCGGGGGAAGCGTGGCGCCCCAGCAGGCGACGGCAAACGTCCAGGCGCTCGTCGCCCTCCTCGACCCCCCGAAGTTGCCCCGGCTCGGCGCGGCGCCGACCGACACCACCCCGATCGACAATCCCTGGAACCTCCACGGGGGCGACGGCCTCGGCGGCCTCGACCTGCCGCGCGTGCCGCTCCATGGCGAGCATGCCGCGGAGAAGGTGATCGCCGAAACCCTCCGCGCCAATCCCCGCGAGGTCACGATCCTGGCACTGGGGCCGCTGACCAACATCGCCCGCGTCCTCCGCCGCGATCCGTCGCTGGCCGAGATCATTGCCGGCATCGTCATCTGTGGTGGCTCGGCCACCGCCACCGGCACCGTCACGCCCGTGGCCGACTTCAACTTCCATGCCGACCCCTCCGCGGCCCGGCATGTGCTCCTCGAGCCCGTCGCCAAGATACTCCTGCCGGTCGATACCGCCGGCCAGGTGGTGCTCGGCTTCGAACTCCTCGACCAACTCCCCGATGCCTTCTCCCGCGCCGGCAAGCTCTTCCGCCGGGTTCTTCCCCATGCTTTCCGGGCCCAGCGGCAACTCCTCGGCAGCGAGGGGATCTGCCTGCCGGAGGTGGTGGCCCTCGTGGCGGCAACGAATCCGGAGCTGTTCGAGCGCTCGACGGTGTCGGCCGATGTCGAGACGGAAGGGCGGCTGACCTCCGGCATGCTCGTCGTCGACCGCCGTCAGACGCGCCGCGGGATGCCGAACGTCGACCTGCTGACCGGCTGCGACGTGGCTGCGGTGAAGGACTGCATCATCCGGGGGATGACAGCCGCGGGCGCTGCGACCGAGTGACGCCGCGGCGGTGCGTCAGTACTTGACCGGTTGGGCCGGCGTGGAGCGCGACGGCGGCATCCCGGCCGGGCTCGTGAACGGCCACCAGTTGCCGTTGGCGGTCTGCTGCTGCGGGACCGGCGGCAACTGCCCGGAGAGGGCCTGCTGCTGCGACTGCAGCGCCGCCTGGGTCTGGTTGTTGAATTGCTGCACTTGGTTGTTGAACTGCTGCGAGTATTGATTGCCGGCGGCCTGGAGCTGATTGTTGATCTGCTGCCCCTGCTGGTTGGCGTACTGCTGCATCTGGTTGGCCATCTGCTGCGGCTGCTGCTGGAGCTGGTTGGTGTACTGTTGCGCCTGGTTGTTGAGACCTTGCGTGTATTGATTGGTCTGGTTTTGGAGTTGGTTGCCGTACTGCTGGATGTTCGGCGGGGCGGCTGGTTGGCTGCTCGGTGCCCAGGTCCAGGAGTTGTTTGTCGGCGCTGCCGGAGCCGTCGCAGCGGGGAGCGACGGGGGGGCAAGGGCCGTCGTCGGTTGGGGGGCCATCGGGGCGGCGGCGAAGTTGCCGTAGGGAGCCGGCTGGCCGATCATGCCTGTCGCGGGAGGCGCGACCGTCATCGGCGCGGGGTAGGCGGAGGGGTGGGTCGGGTAGGCCATCGGCATCGCCGCGGTCTGTTGGGGCGTCTGGCATCCCGAGGCGATGAGAACGCAGGCCAAGGCCGTCGCAGCGAGCATTCCCGGTGCAGACGCCCTGCTTTTCGGTGCGGAATCGGGGCCGCGATCGTCGGCAGGCGTCGACGCGGAGGCCGCGACGGGCCGCATTCCACGGAACGGTCGTCGAAGGGGCATGGCGTGGGACACGACGGCGTCTCCGCGGACGGGCGGGGGGCTGGGAAACGTTCAAGGCGGCGGGACAATAGCGAATCCCCCCATCCGGTCCAGAGCAGTTCCCCCCCGCCACTTCAGTCGGCTTGTCCACCGCCGGTCGGCTCCGTCCATGGGGCACGTTCGACAGACGCCCCTCCTTCGCCAGTGTCCCGAGTTTTCGCGACTCCCTTCCACCACGCCATTCACTGTGCCCCCGATTCCTCCCCCTCTGACCGGTGCGACGGCCGACCCGGGCGGGCTGCTCGACGACCTCCGGGCTGAGGCGGTCAGGCTCGGATTTTCAAGGCTCGGTGTGGCATCGACGGCCAGCGAACACCGCGACGGGCTCGTCCATGCGGCCTTCCGCAGCTGGCTGGAACGGGGCTTGGGCGGGCCGATGACCGATTGGCTCGCCGGGCACGAGCCGCTTCGTCGCAATCCCGAAGGCATGCTCCGTGGCGTCCGCAGCGTCGTGATGCTCGCCACCGACCATCCCCGGCCGGAGGCGGCGGCGACGTCGGTCGGGAGCGGCCGGGTGGCCGCCTATGCCCGCGGCGACGACTACCACCCGCTCCTCCGCCGGCGCGTCAACAACCTCGGCGCCTGGCTCGAAGCCCGCGTGCCCGGTTGCCGAACGCGCGGCGTCGTCGATTCCGCGCCGTTCTCGGAACGGGAGTTCGGCTGGCTCGCCGGGCTGGGATGGTTTGGCAAGAATTGCCTCCTCATCGATCCCGTGGCCGGCAGTTATTTCCTTCTCACGGCGCTCCTCACCGATCTCGTTTTGCCGGTGGCCGAGCCGATCCGCGTCGACCACTGTGGCACCTGCACCGCCTGCCTCGATGCCTGTCCCACCGGCGCCTTCGTCGCTCCCCGCATCCTCGACGCCGGCCGGTGCATCAGCGGGATCACGATCGAGCAGCGCGGCCCGGTGTCGGCCGGGCTCCGCCCCGCGCTGGGGACGTGGGTTTTCGGTTGTGACGTCTGCCAGGAGGTCTGCCCCTGGAATCGTCGCGCGCCTGGTTCGGCGGAGCCGGCGCTCCAGCCCCGTGACGGCGCCGGCGGCCTGGAGCTTGCGAGCCTCCTCGGCCTTGACGACGCGGCTTTCCGGGAACGCTTCCGTGGCTCAGCGATCCTCCGGGCGAAGCGGTCGGGGCTGCTCCGGTCGGCGGCGATCGCGCTTGGCAACCGCCCCGACCCCGCGGCCGCTGCCGCGCTCGTCGCGGCGCTCGACGACGCCGACAGCAACGTCCGCGGGGCGGTCGCCTGGGCGCTGGGGCGGTGGCTCGCTGGGGAGGGAGCGTGTGCCGGGCGGGCCGCGGCGGCGCTCAACGCCCGGCTTCGTCTCGAGACCGACGCAGACGTCCGCCGCGAGATCGAGGGGGCGCTTCACGGCAGCGCCCGGCGCCCCAGGGATCCATCCTGGGAGCAGTGATCGGCGGTGACAGCGCGAAAGAACAGCCACTGGTGGCAGCCAGCTTCCCGCGCCGGCCGGCATCACCCTTCTCCCTCGTCGCAGCTGGCCGTCTCGTCGATTTCGGCGGCGGGGTCGCGCCCCGGCCCGTCGGCCGCATAATGCCGGGCGATCGCCCCCTGCCAGTCGTCGTTGGTCTTCGCGCCCACGAAGGCATCGCGGACGGCGAGGTGCTCGGGGTGGAGCCGGGCATACTTGATGGCGAACTTCCGCATCTGCCGGCCGGCGAGGTTTTCGCCATGAAGCTCGACGGCGAGGCTCCAGTGGTCGCGGAGGGCGTCGGCCTGCTCGTGGATCGTCGGTGGCGGGAGCGCCGGCTCGCCGGCGAGGAGCGCCAGTGTCTGGCGGAAGATCCATGGATTGCCGATGGCACCGCGGGCGATGCTCAAGCCGTCGACGCCCGTCCGTTCGAGCATTGCCAGGCAGGCCGCGGCACTGAACAAGTCCCCTGAGCCGAATACGGTCCTGTTGCCGGCATAGCGCTTGACCGCGGCGAGAAACTCCCAGTTGCTCGGGCCGACATATTTTTGTTGCACGGTGCGGCCGTGGACAGTGATCGCGGCGGCCCCGCGTTCAAAGGCGCCATCGAAGATCGTCCAGAATCTCTCGGCGCTCTCCTCTGAGTCGTCGATCCCGCGGCGCATTTTGAGGGTGACGGGGATGTTGGCCGGCACGGCGTCGCGCACCCGGGCGACGATCTCGAGGGCCGTCTGGGGGACGCTGAGGAGATAGCCCCCGCGACAGCGGCCGAGCACTTTTTTGACCGGGCAGCCGAAGTTGATGTCGATGACGTCGTAGCCCTCGGCCACGAGCCGGCGGGCTGCGGGGGGGAAGTCGTCGGGATTCGAGCCCATCAGCTGCGCGCCGACGGGATGCTCCTCGGCGGAGAGGGCGAGCCGGGCGTTGTTGCGCTTGCTGCGGTCGGCGGTGATGACGAAGGCGTCGAGGAGAACTTCGCCGAGGCAGTAGGCCGCGCCGTAGCGGCGCGCGAGGACGCGCATCGCCCGGTCGCTGTAGCCGGAGAGGGCCGCTTGGAGGACGGGCGAGGCGAGCTGCACATGGCCGATCGAGGGCGCCGGGAAGGCCCGCGGTGGCGGTGCTTGGAGTGGGACAGAGTCAGCCAAGGAAAATCCCCCGCCGGCGTGCCCGGCTGCGGCGCCCACGAAGTCACAGCACGGGGCAGATGTCGAACCAACTCCGTCCCTGGGCGTTGATCCAGGCATCGCTCGAGGTCGGGCCCCAGTTGCCCGGCTCGTAGGGATCAATCGGCGCCATCGTCCCAGAGCTCCACGCCCGCACGAACGGGTCGATGATCTCCCACGACTTCTCCACCTCATCGCTGCGGGCAAAGAGGCTCGCTTCGCCGGTCATGACGTCGAGGAGGAGCGGCTCATAGGCCTCCGGGAGCCGCCCCTTGAACTCGCGCGAATAGCTGAACTCGAGGTCGGTGAGGCGGAGCTTCATGCCCCCCCCCGGCACCTTCGTGTGGAAGTGGAGCTGGATCCCCTCGGCGGGCTGGATCTGGATCACGAGCCGGTTTCCCTCGCGGAGCATGCCGCGTTTCCCCTCGGCGAAAAGTTCCAGCGGTGGCTGGCGGAAGGCGATGACGATCTGCGTCGTCCGGCACGACATCGCCTTCCCGCTCCGCAGGTAGAACGGCACCCCCTGCCAGCGCCAGTTGTCGATCTCGAGGCGGATGGCACCGAACGTCGCCGTCTGGCTCCCCGGCGCGACGCCGGGATCGGCGAGGTAGCCGCGGTATTGCCCCCGTGTGCCGGCGGCAGCCACCTCGGCCGGCTCGTAGGCGCGGATCGATTCGAGCACCTTCACCTTCTCGTTGCGGACGGCGGTGGCCCGGTATTTCACCGGCGCCTCCATCGCCGTCACCATCAGCAACTGGAGGAGATGATTCTGGAACATGTCGCGGAGGACGCCCGAGCCGTCGTAATAGGCGCCGCGCCGCCCCACCGGCACCTCCTCGGCGACGGTGATCTGCACGTGGTCGATGTAGCGTCGGTTCCAAACCGGCTCGAAGATCGTGTTGGCAAAGCGCAGCGCGATGATGTTCTGGACCGATTCCTTCCCGAGGTAATGATCGATCCGGTAGATCTGGCTCTCGGCGAAGACGGTGTGGAGGTGGGTGTTGAGCCGCTTGGCCGTTTCCAGATCGGTGCCAAAGGGCTTCTCGACGACGATCCGCCGCGGGCCGTTCTCTTCGCTCGCCATCCCGAGGGCGCCGATCGCCCCCACCACCGGCTCGTAGAATTGCGGCGCTGTCGCGAGGTAGTAGACGCGCGTCACGGCCGCGGCCCCTTCGAGCACTGCCAGCCGTTCCTTGAGCTGCTCCATGTCGGCACTGCTGCCGATGTCGCCGGGCTGGTAGTGGATCCGCGGGGCAAACTCTCCCCAGGCCTTCTCGTCAAACGGCTCCCCTTCGGCGTGCTTCGCCGTCGTCTCGCGGAGCGACGCCCGCCAGGCGTCGTCGGTCATCGGCGTTCGCGAGTAGCCGATGATCCGCGTGTCGGCAGGGAGCGAGCCCCCCCGAAACAAGTTATAGAGCGCCGGGACGAGCTTCCGGCTGGTGAGGTCGCCGGAGGCACCGAAGATGACGATCGAGTGCGGCATGAATCTGGTCGCTTTTGCCTGGGGGCAGGGAGGCCGGACGACGGGCTACAGCCGCATCCCGGTGAAACCGCCGTCGACGTAGAGATCGGTGCCGGTGATGAAGCGGCCGGCCACGGGGGCACAGAGGAGGATCGCCGCGCCAACGAGCTCGTCGGGATTCCCGAATCGGTTCATCGGCGTCTGGCTCATGATCGTTGCTGTCCGCTCCGGTGAGAGAATCTTCCGGTTCTGCTCGGCCGGGAAGAATCCCGGGCAGAGGACGTTGACGCGAACGCCCTTCGGCGCGAGCTCGCGGGCGACGTTTTGCGTGTAGTTGACGACGGCCGCCTTCGAGGCCGAATAGGCGAAGACCTTCGAGAGCGGCTTGTCGGCCGACACGCTGCCGATGTTGAGGATCGC
>CAMCCR010000097.1 GCA_945873085.1 Candidatus Kuenenia stuttgartensis
ATCGTCGCCAGGAAATCCTGCGCGGTGCAGCGCCGCTCCACGACCTGCTCCCCGCGCTTGTCGGTGGCGCCGATCACCCGCCCCGGCTCGATCCCGCCGCCTGCCCAGATGTTTGAGAAGGCCTGTGGCCAATGGTCGCGGCCGGGCTGGATCGTTCCTGCCGGGCCACTGGCATTTCCGGCGCCGGTGCTCGGGCCGTAGCTGATCTTCGGGGTTCGCCCGAACTCCCCGGTCACCACGACGAGCACGCGATCGGCGAGACCGCGGTCGTGGATATCCTCGATGAGGGCCGCGACCGCATTGTCATACGCCGCGGCCCGGAAGCGGAGGGCCTCGAAGACGTGGTGATCGACGGCGTGGTCGTCCCAGACGCCGGTCCTGCCGCACAACGGCCCGCTCAGTTCGGTGGTGACGATGTCGACCCCCGCCTCCACCAGCCGCCTGGCCATGAGCAACTGCTGGCCCCAGGCGTTGCGTCCGTAGCGGTCGCGGGTGGCGTCATCCTCGCGGGTCAGATCGAAGGCATGCCTCGCGTCACGGCTGGTGAGGAGCTCGAGGGCCTGAGCCTCGAAGGCGTCGAGCGCCTCCATCTCCAGTCGCCTGCCGATCGTGCGCTCGAGCGAGTCGAATTGCCCGCGGATCCCTATGCGGCGGCGGAGGCGATCCTCCTCGGCGGCACTCCCCAGGCCGAGATTCGGAACGGTGAACGATGGCGCGCTCGGATCACCGGCGACGACGAATGGCCGCCAGGCATCGCCGAGATAGGCGGGGCCGTTGTAGCCGAGCGGCGGATTGATGCCGACATACCGTGGCAGCGGGTTCGCCCGCGGTCCGCGCTCGGAGAGGAGGCGATTGGAAACGCACATCCAATCAGGAAGCCTGGGCTTGGGCTTGTCCTGGGTGTCCATGTCGCCGGAGAGCATCTGCATCGATCCGGCCGGATGCCCGCCCGCCGTCTGCGACATCGACCGGAGTACGGTGAACCGGTCGGCGATCGCCGCCTGGCGTGGAAGGAGCTCCGTGAAGCGCAGGCCCGGCACCTTTGTGGCGATCGTCTGGAAGGGGCCGCGGTAGTCGACCGTTGCCTCGGGCTTGGGGTCGTAGGTGTCGACATGCGAACACCCCCCCGGCTGCCAGACCATGATCACGCCCCTCGGTGACCCACCACGGCCGCGCGGGCTCTCCGCGCGGAGCCGGAGCATGCCAGGGAGCGACAGCCCACCGACGGCCGAAAGCCCGAACTGGAGGAACGCCCTCCTCGGGCCGAGACGATCGGCATGCAGGCTTGTTGTCATGACAGATTCCCCCGACGGCATCCTCATTCCCCACCCGGCCGCTGGATCCTGGTGATCCCCACCCCGAGGGTATCGTACGTCGCCGCATCGCAGGTGAGAACAACCACCTGCAGGCCACGTTGGGCACCGAGATCGAGCACGCGCTGGAGCCCGCGGAGCCGCTCCGGATCGGCGTTCACGAAGGCATCGTCGAAGACCACCGGAAGGCATCCGTCGTGGTCCTCGGCGAGGATCTCGGCCATCGCCAATCGTAAGGCCGCCCCAACCTGCTCGCGCGTTCCGCCCGAGAGCGTGTCGAAGCCGAACGGCACGGCGCCATCGGCCGGCCGGACGAGCGACACCGCGCTGATCTCGCCCCCCTCGAAGTCGATCGACACCGCCGCCCCTGGCCCGAAGAGACTCTGGAGATAGTCGCCGACTCGCGCCTTGAGCGGCTCGATGAATCGATCCTCGACGGCCTGCTTCCCTTCGCGGAACAGATCGAGGAGGAGCCTTGCTGCCTGCCCGTCGCGCTCGAGGCGGGCGTGCGTCGCCACTGCCTGGGCCTCGCGGGCCATCGCCCGGGCCCGGTCCTCGGACGGGTCGGAGGTGCCCGAGGCGTGGAACATCGCCAACGCCAGCTGCCTCCGCATCTCCGCCTGCCGCATCTCGTCCTGCCGCTCGTCGAGAGACTTCTGATACCGCTTCTGATCCCGTTCGATGGTCTCGGGCTCGAGCGCCGCCCGCTGCCGTTGGAAGACCGCGAGGCAATCGTCTGCCTCCTTGAGGGCCGCCGCGCGCGAGGCAAGCTCGCCGGCCCGCTCCTCCCCCACTTTCTCGACGATCGCCTGCCGGCGCGTCCGTAACCCGGCGAGGCTGTCCTGCGCCGATCGAATCGACTCGGCGATCCTGGCATGCTCCGCGACGGCGCCATCGGCCAGCGTCTTCGCCACGTCGAACTCGGTGGTCGCCCCCCCCAGCGCCGTAGCCAGCCGATGGACCTCGTCGTCGGCCGCGCGCCGGGCGACCAGTGCCGACTCCAACCCCTCCGCCCGTGTGAATCCCTCGGCTCCTTGGCGCGCGAGGCGCGCGTCGAGCTCGGCGATCGCGCCGTCGAGGGTGGCGAGCTCACGCAGCGCCTGCTCGTCGCCGAGCCCCTTCACCGTGCTCTCCTCGGCGCGAAGGTCGTTGGCAAGCCCCGCGAGCCGGGCCGCATCGCGGCGGGCCTGGTCGGTCGAAGCGACACCGAGCGTCGACAGTCGTTCGGCGAGCGCCGTCGCGGCCACCTCGGACTTTCGCGTGCATTCCGCGAGCGACCGGCCGCCCCCCGGCACCACCCGCAACCGCGTCGTGCCGCCGACCACGATCTCGGCCTCCGCGGTGATCGTCTCCGCCCCCCCCACCACCAGCGACGTCTCCCCGAGCCGCACCGGGGCGTCGGCCGCGATCACCTCGACGCGCGTGGCGATCGCCCGCAATTCCGCCGCCGCAGCGTCGGCCGCGCGCTCGAGCGCCACGAGCTTCTCGACATCCTCTCCCTTTACCGGCGGCAAGCGGCGGATTTCGACCCGGATCTCGTCGGCCCTCCGGCGATGGGCGACGATCAAATCGCAGCGCGAGGCCAGGCCCGCGCGTTCCACGCGCTGTCGCTCGACCTGCTCGACGAGGGCGTGCCTCTCGGCCGACGCTCCCGCCTCCCGGTGGCGGGCGGTGAGCTCACGGAGGGCCACGAGGGCCGCGTCGAAGCGGGATCGCTGCGTCACCTCCGCCGCCTTGGCGCAGCCGAGATCCTCGCGTGCCGGTCGCAGCGTCTCCTCGGCCCCCCGGATGCGGATGTCGAGATCACGAATCTCGGCGTCGGCCCGGTCGAGCTCGTCGTGCGCCCGTCGCGCGGCCTCGGCCGCGATCCGCGCTTCGGTGAGCGTCCCCTCGACTTTTGCGAGTTCCTCGCGGCGCTTCTGGACCGAGTCGATTTCGGCACGGATCCGCAGGAGGCTCTTCGTTCCCTCGGCGATCGCCCGGTCGGCTGCATCGACATCGCGGACGGCCTGATCGAGCGCCGCCAGCGCCGCATCGGCCGCGGTGCGGGCTGCACGCACGGTCGCCAGATCGTCCCCCGCCTTCAACAACTCCGAGCCTGTCCTCGGCTTCCCCTTGTCGGTGAACGTGGCGGCGACGAGGTCTTCGAGGCTCGCCGCCACGCGACGATCACCGGCCGACTCCAGCACGCTCCCGCCCCCCATCCGTCCGAGTCGCTCGCGGAGCCGCTGCATCGAGCGATCCCCAGCCTTCGCCTCGCCTGGATCGGCCCCCGACGTCCCCTGCCACACCCAGAGATGGGCCCAGCGACCGCGAACCTGCTTGGCGGCCCCCTTCCCTCCTCCGGCATCGTCCTCCTGGAGGATGCGGTGGATCTCCTCCTCCGCCTCCTCGTTGTGGCGTGTCTTGCCCCCCTGCTCCTTGAGCGTCGTCGTTCCCTTTGCACCAGCGAACGATTTCTCGATCGTCAGCCGCCTGCCGGCCGCTTCGAACTCGAGGACGACCGACGGATGCCCGGCATGGTGGGCCGAGCGGAGCGACTGTGCGATCTCGCCGGTGACACGACTGCGGAGAAAGAGGGCATGGTGGACCGCCTCGACAAGCGTGCTCTTCCCCGACTCGTTCGGCCCGGCGACCACCGTCAGGCCTTCACCGAAGGGGACCGTCACCTCCCTGTGAATCCGGTAATTACGGACCGTCACCGCGACGAGCCTCATCGGGGTGCTCCCTTCGTTGGGGTTGCGGCGGCCCCGTCCACGTCGTGGCAGAGACCGTGGAGGAGCCGGATCGCCGTCAGGGCCACAGCCGCCTCGTCGCCGCCGGCGTCCTTTCTCGCGAACAACTCGGCCGCCACACGCGAGATGATCGGGTCGCTGCGTTCCGTGAGCGATCGCATTTCCTCGTCGGAAGGCAGGAGCCGCACCTGATCGTCGAGATCGAGACGGACAAGCCCCGCGCGCCAGTCGTCGAGGAGCGTGTCGAGACGGCTCCGATCGGCGAGCGACACCGCCCCGGAGAGAACGAGTTCCACGAGGCAGTCGTCGTAGCGCGCCCCGGTCGATTCCCGCAGGAGTCGATCAAGGAGCGTCGGGCCGTCCTCGCCGAGCGCCACCTCGTGCCGCAGCCAGCGGAGCTTTCCCGTCGGGAGCGCCTCGACATCCGGCATCCCCCCGCGGGTCACGGTCACCGCCGCGACGTGGCCGGGAAGCTGGTCGGTCTTCGGGAAGCGATCAATCTCGTGGGCCCCCGAATACCACGCCTTCTCCCCCACCTTGAGAAAGCCGTGCCAGTCGCCGAGGGCGATGTAGTCGAGCTGGTCGAGGGGAAGCCGGCCGAGCTCGATGGCATTGGCCTGCCCCGCTTCCTCGCCATCGACGCTGTTGCCGAGCGTCGCGCCCCCGAAGGAGCGCGTGCTACCGTGGGCAATGGCGATCCGCGGCCGCTCGTCGCCGCTCCCCGGCTGCCAGCGCCGCAGCCAGGTGGTCGGGTCGTCGGGCTCGTGCCGCCGCAGGAGCGGACAGGGAAGGATCACGGCGTCGTCGCGCTCGATCGGCTGGCGCTCGAGGAGCATGTGGAAGTTCGGGGCCACCGCCTCCCGCTGGCGGCGGAAGAAGGGACGCTCCCAGAGGCTGTCGGGGCCGCCGTGGTCGTGGTTGCCGGGGATCGCATAGACCGGCACGCCGATGCTGCCGATGGCGGCGAGCGCATGCGAAATCGTGGCATCCTTCGGCGTTGCCGAATCGAAGAGGTCACCGGCGACGACGACGAACGCCGCCTTCCGCTCGCGGGCAATGTCGCCGATCCGGCGGACCGCCTCGAGCCGCTCGCGCTGCACACGGCCGCGCTGCTCCTCGTCGGCAATCCGCGCGAACGGCTTGCCGAGTTGCCAATCGGCGGAATGCAGAAAGCTGGTCATCGTGGTGCCATCGAGGTTTCGAAGGGGCCCGCGGTCAGGCCGACGTATCATCGTCGATCGGCACGGGAGAGTGAATCGTTGGCGGCAGGGAGCGGTGCCGAGGCCTCGCGCCACAGGAAGAGGAGGCGGCGGGACGGGCTCGGGTGGCTCTGGCTGGAGTCGTCGATCTCTTCTTCCGTGCCCACCAACACGCGCTCAGGGTGGTCTTCGATCGCCGCCACACACTCAGGTAAGCGGCGGGGCTCGGCCGCGATCTCCGCCGCTGCCACCGGCACCCGGGCGACCGCCGCGGCCCTCCGCAGCCCCTTCACGGCGTCCCGCAACTCGTCGAGATCGGTCGTGTCTCCGGAGAGCGAGCGGACGAAGCCACCGAACGACACCTGACGGCTGTCGTTACGCAACCGCCGGACACGCTCCACGAGGAGCGTGTGCGTCGCGGCAGGCACGACGCTGCCGAAGGGAAGCGACGCCTCATAGGCCGCCAGAAGCCGGGCCATGGGAATGTCGTCGTCGGCCAGCTTTGCCTCCATCACGCGGCACAAAAGCCTCGCTCGCGCCTCGGCCTCGAGCGCCATCTTGATGGTGGCCGTCATGGCAGGGAGGCACCCCGCCACCGAGGCACCGCAGGCATCGCAGAGAAACTCGATCCGCTGGGCGTGTGCCGCGGTGGTGCGGAAGACGAGCCATCGTGTCACCGCCAGGCTCACCACCGGCGCCATGATCATCCAGTCGGAGCCGGCACAAAGCAGACCGATGACGAGCGACAGGGCACCGGCAAACAGCGCGTGCACCAGCAGACAGCGGGTGGTGATCGGGGAGTAGAGGAAGACATGGCCGAGCTCGTGTCCGATCACGAACTTCAACTCGTCCTCGTCGAGGAGATGGAGAATGGAGCGATTGAGTGTCACGTCGTGGATGCCGTACAGGCCCGGGAGCAGCCCCACGCGCAGGGCCCTGGCATTGATCTCCTTGTCGGGCACGAGGGAAATCCGACAGCGGCTTTCCCCCAGCCCCATCCGTCTGCAGACGTCTCTGACCGCCACGCGGAGCGACGCCCCGGAATGGATACCGAAGGTGGCGTGATCGGCGATATCCCCAACGTCGGTGCGACGTCCGGCCCAGTGGATGAGGAGGAAGTCGAACAGCCCGACCGCTCCGGCCACGAACAGGGACACCGACTGCCAGGCCGGGACCGTCCCCAGCCGCCCCCAGGCAAAAGCAAGCAACAGGACGGTGGCCGCCAGTTCAACGCCGACACATCCCAACGCCACGCGCTCGCTTGCCCGGAAGGCGGCGAGCAAGTCCTCGCGGCGCGGGGTGGAGAGCGAGCGGGGCCTGGAGAGAGGTCGGAGCTCGGAGGATGGGAGCATCGAACGATCCGGTGGCGATGGATCAGAACAACGTCTGGAACAGCCCGCGGAGCATCCCCGTCGAGGGGCGGGCCCGGGTCTGGTAGAGCACGCGCCCCGGCCCGGTAAAGCGGACGACAAATCCCTCTCCAGACAAGAGCGAGTCCTTGAGCGATGCGGCCAGCACCACCGACTCGAAGACCATGCCGACCGAGAAGGCGACGACGTGCCGGTTGTCGACGACAAAGCGTTCTCCCGCGCCGAGGACCTCCTCGACGATGCCGCCGTGACCATTGATGAACAGCCGGCCGCTCCCTTCCGTCCGGAGGAAGAACAGCCCACGCGTCGCGAGCATCCCCTGGAGACCGGCGTTGTGGAGCACGAACCCCAGCCCCGGAGTGCACGCGAGAAACGCTCCCCGCGCCACCATCATCCCGTCGTCGCCTGCCACATCGACGGCCAGGATTTCCCCCATGTGGTCTGGGGCGAGAACCAGATGCTGCCCGGGGCGCTTCGCGGAATAGACCACCGTGAAGAAGCTCTCACCTCCGAACAGGCTCCGGACGCCCCCGGTGAATGCCCCCACACCGCTGCCCCCCCCGGCCATGTGGAGGCCGGCACGGACATCGACATCAAAACCGGGGGTCATGGCCAGCATCGACCCCGGCTGTGCGAGGACGCAACTCCCTTCATCCAGTTCGAGCCGGAGCGCGGAGAAGGCCGGGCCGTGAAGCACAGCATGGTTCATGGGCAGGCCGTCCGTGCGATCGGTCAGAGGTCGTCGGCCTGGCTGCTCATCTTGTTGCGCAGGACATAGCCCACCCCGCCGAGAGCGAGGAGAATGCCGAGAAAAATGAACAGCGCCACGAGCCGACTGACGCCGAGCACCTCGGCGATCGTGGAGACGCAGATGTCGTAGATCACGATCCGGATGAACCACTGGATCATCGAACCGAATCCACCACGTGCGGCAAAAAGTCGTGGCATCGTGATCACGGCATCGCTCCCCCTACAAGACAACCGATCGCGGGCCAGGCAGCATTCAAGACCCCATGAGAGGGCACTCTACCCCTCGGAAAAGGGTAGGGCAAGGATCGGGCTGCTGCTCAACGGAACTGCTGGCACCAGTAGACCGTCCCGTCGGCCGCGCGGGCCATCGCCACGCCGATCCGGCTGTGGGAGCCGAGGATGTTCGCCCGGTGGCCGTCGGAACGCATCCAGTCGGCCACCGCCTCCGAGGCCGAAGACTGCCCCATGGCGATGTTCTCCGTCGCCCCCTGCCCATGGGAGAGGTTGCGATTGCGGGCCATCCAAGAGGCCTGCCGGCGGGCGCCGTTCATGAGCGAGGCATCGGCAGAGAGCGGGCCGAGCCCGCGCTTGGCCCGGGCGTCGTTGGTGCGGGCCACGACCGCGGCTTCGGTCGTTGAAAGGCTCGCCCCTGAGTCGGTCGCGATCGAGGGATCCTTCGCTCGGGCAACAGGGCCCGCGGCTCCGAGCCCGACGGCAGCACCGAGCGACAAGACGACCAGCGACCGCGGGAACCAGGGACTGCGCGTTGCACGCATGGGGAATCTCCTCGAGAGGAATCGAAGGCCAAACCATCACCAGCAAGCGTGCTGGTATGGAAGGCCGCCGACGGAACTGTCAACTTTCCACCCCATCCCCGCGTCGCCCGTCCCTTCCCCAGCTTGCCCCGTCGCCACGCCGATCGCGCTGTGGCGGCGGCTTTGAGGGCCTCAAGGGATCGCCGCGGCCGCTTCGTGAAGAAGCCGGACGCACGCTTCCACCATCAGCTCCCCGGCGCCGGGGGCGACGGTCGTGTTCGTCGTCTCGTAACCGCCGCCGACTGCCGCGGCGCGCGTCGGGACGTAGATCGTCTCGCCGTGGTTGGCGAGTTCGACCACGAGCGTCGTGCGGAAGGGGCTCGCATTCTTGATCGCCAGGCCATGCTCGACGAACGACTCCCCGGGAAACGCCACCACGGCCACGTCGCGTCCGAGCGTGATCACCTGCACACCGAGCGGCATCGTGTTGCCGGAGCCGGCGAGCTTCTTCGAGAGCCCCCAGCCGAGCCACTCGAGCGCCTCCTCCTGATCGATATCGTGGCGGAGGTTGTCGATGATCAGCCGGCGGTAGGCATCGACATGGGCGAGAAAATCGGGCTTCGCCCCTGCCTTGATCTCCCCGAGGAGTTTCTTGGCGGCAGCGACCTGCTCCGGGGTGGCGTCGAGGATCGGCACATCGACCGTGGCCGTGCGCACCTGGAGGCGCGGCGCTTCGACCGGCACCAGCGCCGGCAAGCCGGCCACGATCGAACGACCGATCGAGGAACCGATGAAGTCCGTCTTGTTCGCTTCTGACTTCGTCGGATCGACGTGGTTGATGTTGCCGCAGCAGCCATTGCCGAACAGCGAGACGACACTCCCGCCGAGGGCATCACGAATCTCGCGTTCGATGAAAAACGGGAAATCGGCGCTGTATTCGGTGCCGCCGACGGTATCGAGGTGGAGGGCGAAGGAGGAGAGGAGCCCGCGCGGCTTTCCGCCGGCATCATCGAAGCGGACGACACCGATCTGTGCATCGATCGGCCCGGCAGGGCGGATCGCCCCCGGGGTGTCGATCTTGGCCCAGGTGCGCACCGAGCCATCCTTCATGAGAAACCGGCGGTTGAACGAGACCGGCGTCTCCTGGAGGACGTTCCCGGCTGTCACCGTCACCTCGGTCGCCGCCCTATCGGCCTGCTTCACTGCCGCCACGAGCCCGTCAATGAGCCTCGGCACATAGGGCACGCGTTCGGCGGCAGCGCCGGTCGGCTTTCGCCCCGTGACGAACTGAAACAGTTCTTTGGTGTAGTCGGGGCCGGTGTGGGTGTGGGTGGCGGCGAGACAGACGTTCGCACCGGGGATCCCCGTTTCACGCTCGACAGCCTCGCGGACGACGTCGGTGAGATCGGAGGCGATCACGATCAGGTCGCAGCAGATGATTGCCGCCGCGCTGTCCCCTTGGCGGAGCACAAGCGCCTTGGCATGGAGCGGATCCTTCGTGCCGGTGGAGAGCCGCTCGAAGTAGTAGCCGCTCATCGGGTAGGGGCCGGCGGGCGTGATGTCGGCAGTGGCGACGCCGGCCCGCAGCGGCGCCTCGGCAGCCGGCAGAGCAGGAGGAGCCAACGACATCCAGGCCAGAGCCGACACGATCAACGACAGCATCATCCCCTTCATCCCACCGATATTCCCGCGACGGCAAGCCATGGCTGTTCTCCTGTTTGGATTCCACTTCTCACGCGCGACGCTCAGCCCCGAACCCGAGCCCACAAGCGTTCCGTGCTCAGCCCCGGGTGCCGAAGCAGAGGCCCGGGAAGAGGGGATTGCGTTCACCGACGACGTCGATGCTCTCCGACTGACCTGGCGGCAGTGACGCCGCCTCCTCGATTTGCGGCGGACCGGCGGCGAAGTTTTGCGCGATCTCGTCGGCGCTGAGGGCCCGCGCATAGAGCGCAACCAGCGCGATCTCGCCGCGCCAGGGGCGGTCGCCGCTGACTTCGTTCCCGACGACAAGCCGGCAGTCGTCGGGCCAGCGGTTCATGTCGCCAGCGACGGTGTTGGTGGCCACTTCCTTGCCGTCGAGGGAGAGGCGGACGACGCCATCGGGGGTGCGCGTGGCGACGAGGTGCGTCGGTCGATGGACGGCAGTGCCGTCGGGCGTCGGCGTGGCGGGGGTGCCGTTGTCGCTGGTGGTGCTCGTCCGTAGGCGGAGCTCGTAGCGCCCTTTCTCCTGGACGAGCGAGAGGCTGCGCTTGCTCGTGTCGAGCGACAGGCTGACGATCCGCGCCGGGCCGGTCTGCTCCCCCTCGGCAGGCGTGATCCAGACTTCGAGCGCGAATTGCTGCGCCTGCCGGAGGGCCTGCGTGAGGCGCTTCGCCGGGCCTTCCGAGGCGATCACGACCGGACCATCGAGCCCCATCCGGCCGGCCTGGAAGCGCACCCCCTGCGGCTTGTCGATCCGCAGATCGATCCCCTCGCCGACCCCGGCCCGGTCGGGGAACACCCCCTTCACAAGCGCCTCGAAGGTGTAGAGCACCTGGAGGCCATCGACGACCCGCTCGGGAGGCTCGGCGGCCCGGGCACGGGGAAAGCCGCTCGACGCAATCACCCCGACGAGCACGGCCACCCGGATCGATCTGCCCAGGAGGGTGTGACGAGGCAGTGGCGGAAAGGGAAGCGCGGGCATGGCAGCACCGTGGAAAGGAACGGACCGACCCCGCCTCCATGATAGCGATCGGACTGCCCCTCCTCTGCCGGGCTCCGACACTCACAGGGCCCACGCCGGTCGAACGGGGAGATAGACTCGGGATGTTGGAGACTTTCCGCCCCGCGAGCCTTTGCCTGCCACCATGCCCACCTACGTCTACGAAGTCGTCAAGCCGGACGGCACTGGCGGCGAGCGGTTCGAACTGCTCCAGTCGATGTCGGAACCTGCGCTCCAGCAGCACCCGGAGACGGGGGAGCCGGTCCGCCGCGTGATCACCGGCTTCGCGATTGGCGGCAAGGGGACCGACATCGGCAACCCCAAGCTCCTCTCCGACCGAAACCTCGACCGGCTCGGGTTTACGAAATACGTG
>CAMCCR010000098.1 GCA_945873085.1 Candidatus Kuenenia stuttgartensis
GCATCCCGGGCAGCCACTGCGGCCGGGCTGACGGGCCTGTTCCCCCGCGTCACGCCGGCGAGGAGGGCCGCGAGCGCCGTGTAGTCGCGCTGCGGAATCGGATCGAGCTTGTGGTCGTGGCAGCGGGCGCAGTTGATCGTCACGCCACACGCGGCCGCCATCACCTGCGTGAGCATGTCATCAAGATCATCGGCCCGGGCCTGCCGACGGAGGGCGGCGCTTTGGGTCTCCACCTGCCCGACGAAATCCCAGGGACCGGCCACGAGAAAGGCACTTGCCACCACGGCCGCCGGGTCGTCTGGCGCGATCACGTCCCCGGCCACCTGCTCACGGAGGAACGCGTCGTACGGCTTGTCGGCGTTGATCGCATCGATCACCCAATCGCGGTAGCGCCAGGCATGGGGACGGAGCTGATCGCGCTCGTAGCCATGGCTGTCTGCGTAGTGGGCGACATCGAGCCAGTGCCGCGCCCACCGTTCCCCGTGGGCAGGCGACGCCAAGAGGCGATCGACGAGCCGCTCGAAAGCGTCGGGGGCGGGGTCGGCCTCGAAGGCGGCCACCTCTTCAGGAGTCGGCGGGAGGCCGACGAGATCGAACGACGCCCGGCGGATGAGCGCTCGACGATCGGCCTCCGGGGCCGGGGCGAGGCCGCTCTCCGTGAGACGCGCGGCGACGAAGGCGTCGATCGCCGCGGCGCCGACGGCGCTCCCGGGGACGTCGGGGCGGACGACCGGTTGCCAGGCCCAGTGGTCGAGCCGCGGATCGCGCCACGTCCCCTCGGGCCACGCGGCGCCGGCATCGATCCACGCCCCCACAAGCTCGATCTCCTCGGCCGAGAGGGCCTTCCCCCGCGGCGGCATCCGCCGATCGGGATCGGTCGAAGTCACCCGCTCATGGAGCGCGCTTGTCCCCCGGCTGCCGGCGACGACGACCGCGGCTGTCTCATCAGGGCTGCGGGGATCGAGGTCGAGGCGCAGCCCCCCCTCTTGGGAGTCGGGCCCGTGGCATTCGCGGCAGCGACTCGAGAAGAGAGCGCGGACCTTCTCTGCGACCGCACCGCCATCTCCCGGCCGGGCTCCCCCCGGCTCCGCGGCGCTGCTGCCGGCGATCGCCGAGCTCGCTGCCATGGCAGCGAGGAGCAGGATCCGGGCAACGGCGCGCGGGTGGGGGGAGCATGGCATGGGAGCGGGGTGTCACTTTGCCAGCGGCTTGACGCGGATGTTGCGGAAGTGGACTTCGTCGCCGTGGCCGAGGAAGCCAATGTGGCCGCTGGTCCGCTTGAGGCCGGGATGAGCCTGGCCGTCGAGGGTCTTCTGGCCGTCGCGGAACTCGGCGATGTCGCCATCGACGATCGTCGTGCCATTGAGGATCACCTTGATCTTCGATCCCTCGGCGATCACTTCCTGGCTGTTCCATTCCCCGGTGGGCTTGAGGGCGCCGCGCTTGGCGGGGAGGACGCCGTAGACCGAGCCGTGCGACTGATAGGGGGCGATCCCGGCGTACTTCTCATGGCCATCGTCGAGGATTTGCAACTCCATCCCGGCAAAGGCGGCATCGCCGTCGATCGGCGCGCGGATGCCGAGGCCGTTGTTGGCTCCGGGGGTGAGGCGGAACTCGAACTTCAGATCGAAGTCGGAGTATTCCTCCTTCGTGAGGAGCTTGCCACCGGCCCCCTTGCGGCAGTGGAGCTCGCCATCCTTCACCTCGTAGCCACCGACATCCCCCTGCCAGCCCTGCGTCGTCTTGCCGTCGAAGAGCGCCTTGAAGCCAGGCTCCTCGGCCTGAAGGCCTGTGCCGATCGCCAAAAACGTCGCCGTGGCAATAGCACCGCGGCCAAGCAGAGTCATCCAGGAGTTCGCGAGCATCCGCATGAAAAGTCTCTCCACGAAAAAAAGGTGGTCCACAAAAGATTGGGAGAAAAAGATCGTCCAGTCCCCATCCCTAGAGCCTATCGCAACGACGACAGCCACGCGACCAGATCGCGAAGCTCGCGACGGGTGAGTTTTCCGGCCAGATCGGCGGGCATCGAGCTCGGCCCGCTGGCCCGGTCCTCGATCGTATTGAGCGGCACCTCGACCATCCCGCCGTCGGCGGTTTTCAGCGTCAGCACGCCATCCTTCTCCCCCGTCACGATGCCGGCCACCGTCCGTCCGTCGTCGGTGATGATCACCGTGGTGCGGAAGGCATCGGCGACCTTCGCATCCGGGGCCACGATCGCCTCGAGGAGATACTGGCGATCCTTCTCCTTGGCGATCCCGTCGAGCTTCGGCCCCACGTCGCCGCCGACCCCCTCAGCGCGGTGGCAGCGGACACACGACACGGCCACTTTACCGAAGAAGATCGCCCGTCCCTTTGCCGCATCCCCGCCGTCGAGGCAGTCGCGCCACGCGGCGGTGGAATCCCCTTGAAGCGCCGTGGCGACCCGCTCGGCGGCGAGCCGATCAGCCACCTCCTGGCCGAGGCGGCGGGCAGCGGCTTCGTTGATCTCGAGCTCCGTGGCCCCGTCGCGCTGCGATCGGAGCCCGTCGACGAGCGCCGCGACGGCGGTCGTGGCAGCCGGGTTATCGATCCTGCCGAGGAGATCGATCGCCGTCTGCCGCTCCCCGACATCGGCCGCGGCAGCGGCAGCGGCTCGCGCAAGCTCCGCCACCGTCTCCGCCGCGGGCAACCGGGCGGCCCGCACTTTCCGCGCTGCCGACCTCACCGCCGGGCTCGCATCGTGGAGAAGCGCTGCGGAGAGATCGATCGCCGCGGTGTCGCCAGCCGCGTCGAGCGTCACAAGCGCCTCGGCCCGCGATGCGGGGCTCCGCGAGCCGTCGCGGGCCCAGTCGGCCAGGAGCGGGCCGACGGAGGCGATCCCCAGTTCCGCGGCCCCCTTGAGGAGGCCAGCACGGAGCGTATCGTCGAGATTCGAGGCGAGGAGATCGGGAAGCGCAGTCTCGAGCGCCTCTCGGGCCGGGACGGCATCGCGCGGGTCGATCGGCTGCCACGATCCGTTGACGCGACTGCGCACCGGAGGCTGACTCCAGGTCCGGAGGACGTCGAGGGCCAGGGCACGGATCGCCACCGGCGCGTCGGACCGGGCTGCGAGCGCCACGAGGCGCTCGGCATCGGCCTTCGTCCCCGATGCCTCGGCCGCAGCCACCGCCCGGCGGAGAAATGCCTCGTCGAGAGGCCCTGTGGCAACGCGCTTTGCAAGCTCGCTCCACACTCCAGCCAACGGGAGATCGTGGATCGCCCGGGCTGCTTCGGTGGCCACCCGCGGGTCGGCGTCGTCCAAGAATCCAGCCACGACGTCACTGCCAAGACGCCGCAGGGCGACCACCGCAGCCAGACGCACCCGCGGTGACGGATCGGTGGAGAGTGCAGCGAGGCCCACGAGGTCGCTCATACCGGCAAGCCCCATCACGATCGCGTGGCGGTAGTGGGGATCGGCCGCCGCCGCGCCGTCGGCTTCGGCAGCCAGCGCCCGCGCGGCGACCGGATCGGGGCCGCCTTGCCGGCCGATCCGGCCAAGGGCGATAGCTGCAGCCGAACGGACATGGAGGTCGTGATCGTGGAGCAAGCCGATGAGCTTCGACCGGTCGGCCTCATCGACTGCGGCACCGGAATCGCCGAGCTCCCGGGCGGCCACCATGCGGATTTCCCACGACGGATCGCCGAGCAGCGGGGCAAACGGAAGGACCACGGAAGGCCTGAGCAAGGAACCTCGTGCCATCTGGGAAAGCCCCTGGATGGCATGGACACGGGCGAGGAGCGGCGCCCCACTGTTGGCGGCCACTCCCTCGAGCGTCGCGTCGTCGCCGCGCCGGACAAGCTCCCACTGCGCCTCCAATCGCACGCGACGATCGACATGCCCGAGGAGTGTCGCCAGCCGGGAAGCCTCGAGTTGCTCCCAGTCCCCGCCGAGCAGCGATTGCACCTCGTCGACCGCCCCCTGTTCGGCCGCCGATCGGACCTTCGGCACGAAGCGCCAGAGCCTTCCCTTTCCCTCCCCTTCCCAACCATGGACCCAGTCGCTCACCCACAGCGCACCGTCCGGGCCCACCTCGGCATCGGTGGCGAGGACGTTGCGGAAGGTCTCCTCCTCGTCGATCGGTGCGAAGCTCGCCCCCTTGGGACCGACGCGAAAGGTGCGGATCGAACTGTTGGCCGCGCCGCCGCGGAAATCACAGAGGAAGAAGCGCCCGTCGAAGTGCCTGCCCAGCCCGGTGCCGGGATAGAACGAGAGCCCCGACGGCCCGGAGCCGATGTGGGCCAGCGGCGGGATGATCCAGGCAGGCTGGCCGTCGTGGGCGGTGTGCCAGAGCTTCTCGCGGTGCCAGGGGCCGCGGTCCTCCATGTACTGAAACGACATGTTCCAGCCCGAGTCGCTCCCCGGAAGGACGTGGACGAGCCGTGCCTGATCGCCACCGTCGGAATTGTTGTCGACGGTGAACAGGTTGCCGAGATCGTCAAAGGCGAGCTCCTGCGGATTGCGGAGGCTCGTGGCAAAGATCTCGAAGCCGCTGCCGTCGGGATGGCAGCGGAAGACGGCGCCGCTGCCGGGATCGTGGTACGTCTGGCCATCGAGGGAGATCTTGTAGCCACGATCGCCGATCGAGAAGTAGATCCGCCCGTCGGGGCCCATCACGAGGCCATGGAGGTCGTGGCCGCGGAGGGCAACCCGGATCCCGTATCCGGTGGAGAGCTCCTGCCGTTCGCCGGCACTCCCGTCGACTCGGCTATCGCCATCGAGATCGCGGAGCCGGTAAAACGACGGAATGCAGGCGACCCACACCTCGCCGCGCCGGGCGAGGATCCCGGCTGCCGTCCCTGCCATCAGGCCGTTGAAGCCATCGGCATAGACGCTCGCTTCGTCGGCGACGCCGTCGCTGTCGGTATCGACGAGCATCCTCACTCGATCGTCATCGAGCTCCCACTCGGCCACCGTCTTCTCGTCGAGGAGCCGGCGGTAGAACGCATCGCGATCCTCGACCGACTGCGCGGCGAGATCGGCATTGACCCACGCGTCATCGTGGCCGCGGTTGTCGTTGACCGCCCGCCCCTGCCGGAACGTCTCACAGACAAACACTCGCCCCTTCTCGTCGACCGAGAACGCCACCGGATTGGCGACATCGGGCTCGGCCGCAAATAGCCGCGCCTCGAATCCCTCCCGCATCCCGAAGGCAGCCGCCGCCGTCACCGGCTCATCCGATTTTTCGGCGATGGTCGGCTTCCTCGGAGCCGGGATCGGGTGCCCGCCGGGAACAGCGAGGGCCGCTGCCCCGGAAAGGAGGGCGAGGAGGACGGTCAGGACGACGACAGGCGAACGAACCGGCACGGGATGGCTCCTCTTGGATTGCGGAGCCTCGAATTATCGTCGCAATCCCGATCGGTGCCAGTCGAGGTTTGCTCAGGGCAGGTGGCGGATCCTCAAGCGGCGGAACTCCACCGGCGCCCCCTCCGACTCCAGGCACAAAAAGCCCTCAGCCGGCTTGCATTCGGTGCCTCCCGACACCTCGTGGCCGTTGACCCACAGCCGCACCTCGCCGTCGATGGCGCGGATGTAGTAATGATTCCATTCAGGCGATCCCAGGGAGTGGCTGGCGGTGGGGAAGCTCCGCTTGCCGCCGGGGGCGACGGGGGGGAACGGCGTCATGTCGGAACTCCCGACCGGGAAGACGTCGCCGTCGGTCGTGAACCAGTCCGACTTCTTCCCTGTCGACCGCTCGTACTCTTCGGCATAGCCATGGTCGAGCACCTGGACCTCGATTCCGCCCGGGGGAAGCGCCCCCGGCTTGAGGTCCTTGAGCACCTCCGCGGGAGCCCAGAGGAAGACCCCTGAATTGCCCCCCTTCGTGAGGTGCCGCCACTCGACCGACATCTCCAGATTCTTGACCGGCTGCTTCGTCTTGATGACGCCGACCGGCCGGCCGGTGCAGTGAACGCCGCCATCCTTCCAGGTCCACGTGTCGGGCTCGCCGTTGACGTTCTCAAACTCCTCGCCCGTCAGATCGCGCCACCCCGGGCCGCTCCCCTCGAGCGTCGAGAGCTCACGGATGGCGACGTTGCGAACTCGCATCGGCGCGCCGTGCGTCTGAATCTGGATCGGACCCTTCTCCGGGAGCGGCGTGCCGGCGGCGAAGAAGTTGGCCAGCCGCGCGTCGTCGACGACGACACGGTCGTTGAGGATCACGGTGACATGCTCCCCCTGCATCCGAATCCGGGTCGTGTTCCACGTTCCCGTCGGGCTATCAGCACGCTCCAGCGGCCACTTGCCAGGGCTGTCGGCGGGGTTGTTCCACAAGCCCCCGGAGCCCTTCTGGCTGCCATGCTGGAAGTCACGCTCGCAGTCGGGATCCCAGATCTGAACCTGGGGATTGCCGCGGAGGTAGATGCCGCTGTCGGCACACGCTTCAGGGAGCATCCATTCCAGATGAAGTTCGAAGTCGCCGTAGTCGCGATCGGTGGTGAGAAACACGCCGTGACCGTCGCTGACGATCTCTCCCCCATCCACCTTCCAGTGCTGACGCATATCGGCATCCCACTCCGCCTGCTTCGCAGCCCGATCTTCAGGGGAGAACGCCGCCTCCGCCGCCGGATCGAAGTGCGGGCGGCCGCGCCAGCCGGAGAGGTCGCTCTCGTTGAAAAGGGGGGTGAAACCGGCCGGGGTCGTCGGCTGCGGGAGCCGCGCCGACTGCCAGGCGAGAAACCGCCACTGGCCGTTCTCCTCGCGCCAGGTGGCCAGATACGAGAGGTTGACCGCCATCGGCCCGGTGGCGTTGACGACCTTGATCCGCGCCTTCCCCGACTCGATCGCTATCCCCGGTGCCGGAAACCGCCACGACCGTTCCCCCGGCGCGTACTCGACGTACTTCGTCTTTCCGGAGACGAGGTTGGCAAGGAACGCCTCCTTCGTGTCGGCCACGCCGCTGGAATGGATGTAATGGAGATCGTCGGAGAGGATCGCCCCGAGGGCCGCGACATCCCCTGCCACCAGCGCCGCCACGCGGGCGTCGGCTGCGGCATTGAGAGCCCCTTCCCGATCGGTGGCGGTAGCGGCCGGGGCCGGCTCCTGGGCCGGCACGCGGGCGCTGGCGGCGAGCGGGAGTACGATCGCCGCCGCGATCACGCGGCAAACGAGGAAGGAAAGGCTGGGGCGATTCATCGGCGAAATCCTCGGCAGGGCGTGGTTTGGTCGGAAGGTGGTGGCGGGACAACGCCGGGAAAGGTGTCAGGCCAGCCGAACCGGCTGGCCCCCCTGTGCGGCGCTCTGGTCGGCGGCAAAGATCACGTCGAAGGTCTTCGCGGCCTCGGGGAAACTCGTCAGCGGCATCTCGACGCCGGCATCGAGGGCGTCGAAGAAGGCCTGGAACTGCGCCTGGTAGGGATGATCACTGACGTCGCCGGAATCGAGGAGCTTCATGGCGAGCGTGCTCCAGGCATGCCTGTCGGTATGGAGCTTCTGCGAATGGAAGCGGTTGTCGAGGAGGCTCCCCTCGCTCCCCACCAAATGCGTGTGGAAGTAGTAGGGCTGAAGGCAGTCGACGATCGCCGCCGACTTGCCGACGGCGCCCCCCTTGAAGTGGAGGAGGGTGACACTCGACGTGTCGTACTCATACGGAGCGAAGACTTCGCTTGATGACTTCGTCGACAGGCTCGTGACGCTCTCCACCTCGCCCCCCATCAACAGCATCAGCGCGTCGAGGGCATGACAGCCGGCGGTGAGGAGGGCACTGCCGCCATCCTTCTTGCCGGTGTTCCAACGGAACTGGCCGTACCACGGACCGATGCCGTGGTAGTAGTCGACTTCGCCGTAATGGAGACGGCCGAGGAGCCCTTCGTCGAGGAGGGCCTTCGTGACTCGGAACTGGCTCGAGAACCGGCACTCGAAGCAAACGCATCCCTTCACGCCATGCTTCGTCGCCGCGGCGACGATGTCGCGGACCTCTTCCGGCGAGTTTGCCATCGGCTTCTCGAGGATGATGTGCTTGCCGGCGGCGGCGGCAGCCACGGCCTGATCCCGGTGCTCGCTGGGATAGCTCGTGATGTCGACGACATCGATCGACTGGTCGGCGAGGAGATCCTCGAGCTTCCGGTAGGCCTTCATCGGCCGGCCATGCTTGGCGGAGAGCTCGGCGGCATCGAGGGGACGCGACGAGCAGACTGCGGTCACCTGCCCCTGTCGGGTGGCATTGATGGCGTCGATGTGCGCCGTTGCCGCCCAGCCATAGCCGATCACACCGACATTTCTCGTCTTCATCAAAGCCCCCCCGTGGCCCGAAGGCCACCGATTGATCCTCCCACCCCGGTCACGCGCTCGCGCGTGACTACCCCATCACTCCTCATGCAAGCAGAAGCGTTTCGGCACGCTTCCGGTCGGCTCACCCATGGTGGAGCACGAAGCCCTCGATCGCCTCGTACTCGGGCAACCCGAGCCGGTCGTAGGTTTGGGCCGTCGCCCGGTTGCGATCCTCCGCTCGTTGCCAGAACTCGCGCGGGTCGGTGGCGCCGGGAAACAGAGCGCGATCCTTTTGGCTCTCGTGCTTGAAGATCGCCAAACGCTTGCGGCGGACCTCGTCGGGCGAGAGTGGCACCGCCATGTCGATCTCGTGCGGCTCCCATTCCTGCCACGCACCCCGATAGAGCCAGAACTCGCAATCCTTCGCCCACGGACTGTTCTCGAGTTGCTTCATCGCGGCGGTCACGGAGGCCAGGCAGACCCGGTGCGTGCCGTGGGGATCGGAAAGATCGCCGGCAGCGTAGATCTGGTGCGGCTTGACCTCTTCCAGGAGGCGGCAGGTGATCGCCACGTCTTCCGGGCCGATCGGCTTCTTTCGCACGCGCCCCGTCTCGTAGAAGGGGAGATCGAGGAAGTGGATCCGCTCATCGGCGACCCCGGAGAGCCGTGCCGCCGCCCGAGCCTCCGTCCGGCGGATGAGCCCCTTCACCGCTTGCAGCTCAGGAATGTCGACGGCGCCGGCTGGCTTCTCCCGGATGAACGTCCGGATCCGATCCACGACCGACGACACCCCTTCCGAGCAGGTCACGCTCGTGCCGGCGAAGGCGCGGATGAACTCCTCGACGAACTCTGCATGCCGCTCCGCAGCGCCATCCCAGACGGCAATGTTGCCGCTGGTCTGGTAGGCCACGTGGACCTCGTGCCCCTGCTCGCAGAGCCGGATGAACGTCCCTCCCATGCTGATGACGTCGTCATCCGGGTGGGGGCTGAAGACCACGATCCGCTTCGGGAACGGGTCGTCGCCAGGGAGCATCGGCGTGCCCGATGTGCGAACGACACCGGTCCATTTTGCCGCCGCCCGCTGGGAGAAACGCTGGCGGCGCGGCCGCCCCGGCTTGCCCCCCGGCCAACCGCTGATCGTGTCCTGCATCGAGCGGAAGACGTCGATGTTGATGTCGTAGGCCCGGCCGCAGGTCGAGAGGAGATCCTGGAGCCCGTGCTCGTTGTAATCCTCGTCGGTGAGCTTGAGGATCGGCCGCTGGAGCGTGGTGGCCAGCCAAATCACCGCCTTCCGCACGAGCCCCTCGGTCCACTCCATCCCCAGAAGATCGAGCGGCCCGACGAGCCACGGGGAGACAAAGCGAGTCAGCCCCGCAGCGGCCGCTCGATCGAGGACGAACCGAGCGTCGGGATGCTGCTGGAGGGCGCTGGCGGAAACCTGGCTCGACGGCGCCTGCTCGACAGCCCTGGCCACGACCGGCGCCTTGTGCTCTCCGAAGGCGATGAGGATGACACGGCGGGCATCGAGGATCGACCCCACCCCCATCGTGATCGCCTGACGGGGGACGTTCCATTCGCCGAAGAAGTCGCTGGCGGCGTCGGCCCGCGTGACGTGGTCGAGCGTGATCAGCCGGGTGCGACTCTCCGGGGGGCTCCCCGGCTCGTTGAAGCCGATGTGGCCGGTGCGGCCGATGCCGAGGATCTGCAGATCGATCCCACCGGCAGCCCGGATCGCCTCCTCGTACTTCTCACAGGCGGAAAACACGTCCTGCCGGGAGAGCGTTCCATCGGGGATGTGGATCGACTCGGCGGGGATGTCGAGATGATCGAAGAGATGCTCGCGCATGAAGCGGTGGTAGCTCTGCAGCGCTCCCCGATCCATCGGCCAGTATTCGTCGAGATTGAAGGTCACAACGCTGCGGAACGAGACCCCTTCCTCGCGATGGAGGCGGATCAGCTCGTCGTAGACGCCGACCGGCGTGCTCCCGGTGGCGAGGCCGAGGACGGTCTTCCGGCCGGCCGCGGCGCGCGACTGAACGAGCTCTGCGATCTCCCGGGCGACGGCACGGCTGGCATCGCCCGGCTGCTCGTAGACCGTCACCGGCAGCCGCTCGATCGGGCTGCCGTGCTGATGCGTCGCCTGCGGGAGGGGCCCGCGATAGATCGGAAGCAGAGCGGCGGCGGGGCGGGCCCCCGCCGGCCCACGAGGGGCTGCTGGCTGTGTCGTCATGGTGGTCCCTCAGTCGATCCCAGAGGCACCCCGCCCCCCAAAACAAATGAGATCGGCGGAGATTCCCCAGGGTTGTCCGTTCAGAGCTCTTATTG
The DNA here is from genome assembly GCA_945873085.1 of Candidatus Kuenenia stuttgartensis. GTDB lineage: Bacteria > Planctomycetota > Planctomycetia > Pirellulales > UBA1268 > QWOP01. The sequence goes on from CAMCCR010000098.1 coordinate 10,550, forward strand.
AGAGTGTCGGCTCAAATCAGCTTCGTCTTGCCTGGCACGGCGATCGGCTGCGGAGGAAGCGCCGGGCCAAACTCCCACGACGGCGGAGAGAGGTCTTCCTTTGATTCCCACACCTGATCCCAGGTGACATCCTGACCGGTGTAAGCGCTCATCCGGGCCATGATGGCCATCGCGGTGCTGTTGGTCATCCGCACGCCGTCGTTGATCGGCTTGCCGGCACGGATGGCGGCGAAGAGTTCGTCATGCTCCTGCTGGTACATGTCGTTCTTCTTCGCATCACTCTGCCAAACCTTGCCGTCGGTGACGATCTCGTGCCTGTCCTGGAAGCCGCTGACGGAGGCGTAGCCGTTGGCTCCCATGATGTAGTCGCTGTTGTCGTTGCCACAGTTGGGGAAGTGACGGCACATGTGGAAGCCACGGCTGCCGTCGGCGTATTCAAAGGTAGCGCCGAAGTGGTCGTAGATGTTGTTGCCGAGCGGCACGTCGGGGCGAACCTCGCGGCCACCGGTGCAGACGACGCGCACCGGCGGAACATCCTTCATCGCCCAGGCGATCTTGTCGAGGGAATGGACCGCCTGTTCAGCGATGTGATCGCCAGAGAGCCA
>CAMCCR010000099.1 GCA_945873085.1 Candidatus Kuenenia stuttgartensis
CGTGCCGGCGCCCCGAGGAACCTTGCATGACCGCTCCCGTCCGCCGCGTCGTTGTCACTGGGGTGGGGCTCGTCTCGCCGCTCGGGCTCTCGCCGGATGATCTCTGGTCGGGGCTTGCCGCCGGGCGCAGTGCCGTCGGGCCGATCTCGCTGTTCCCCACCGATGGACTTCCGCTCCATCACGGCGCCGAGGCCAGCGGCTTCACCGGCGAGATCGACAACTTCGGGCCTCTCGAGGGGGAGACGAAGAAGGCGATCCGCAAGGGCCTCAAGGTGATGTGCAGGGAAAGCCAGATGGCCGTCGCCGCGGCGCAGCGTGCCCTCCATGACTGCGGTTTGCTGGGAGCGAATCGTGTCCCCGAACGATTCGGGTGCGTCTTCGGATCGGACTACATGCTCACGTTGCCGGAGGATTTCACCTCGGGTGTGGCCAAGTGCCGTGGTGCCGACGGGGGCTTCGAGTTCGATCGTTGGGCCACCGACGGGATGCCGCTGCTCAACCCGCTGTGGTTGCTGAAATATCTCCCCAACATGCCCGCCAGCCACATCGCCATCTACAACGATCTCCGGGGGCCGAGCAACTCGTTGACGCTCCGCGAGGCCAGTGGCCACATGGCCGTCGGCGAGGCGACGATGACGATTCAGCGCGGGGCCGCCGATGTCATGCTCGCCGGTGCGACCGGCACTCGCGTCCATCCCATGAAGACGGTCCACGCCCTCCAGAGCGAGCAAGTGGCCTTCGGGCCGGACGATCCGGCGACCTGGAGCCGGCCCTTCGACCGACACCGGCGCGGCATGGTGCTCGGGGAGGGGGCTGCGGTGCTTGTCCTCGAGGAACTCGAGCATGCCCGTCGCCGCGGGGCAACGATTCTCGGTGAGGTGCTGGGGCATGCCTCCCGCCACGCCGCTGACAGACTCAACATGGGGCTGAGACGGAAAGCGCTCGCCCTGGCAATGGCCCGCGCCCTCGGAATGGCAGACCTCCCCGGCGGGCGTCCCGGGCATCTCCATGCCCACGGCTTGAGTACCGTCGGGGGGGATCGCTGCGAGGCCGAGGCGCTCGGTGACGTTCTCGGAGCCGGCGCGGTCGGGATTCCCACCGTGGCGGCGAAGGCCAACTTCGGCAATCTCGGCGCCGGCAGCGGGCTCGTGGAATGCATCGCCAGTCTGTGGGCGATGCGCCACGGGAAGCTCTTCCCGTTGATCAACTACACGACCCCCGATCCAGAGTGCCCGATCCGGGCCGCGGTTGCCGGTGACGAAGCGGGAGCCTCCTTCCTCTCGGCCTCCGTCACCCCCCAGGGGCAGGCAGGGGCGGTGGTGATCGGCGGCTGGAACCTCGGTGCCTGAGCCTGGGGGGGGCGCGGCGGGGAACGAGCGTTCGCCGCCCCCATCCTCCGCGGGGCGGACGGAAGCTCCTTGACAGTCGAGTGCCCTCCCCATACCCTTCCGGGTTGTGCCTCGTGGAGGTAGCTGCTGGAGTCCGGAGCGCCGTCGGGTGACGCGTCTCGGAGGGGGGGTTCCCCTTCGGTGTCGCGTGGCTTGGCGGGCGACCAGTTCGTGTGTGGCGTCGGCCGTCCGGCATCGTTCCACAGGCAAGAGTGCCTGGTGGGCTTGCCGGTTCGGGACATCGCTGCCAACGTCGGGTCAACGTGCCGCTGGTGGCTGTTGCCGCCTGGGAGGCATGGTCCGATTTTGACAGTCGGTTCCGAGGCAGTGCCGACATTCGCAGGATCGAGACTTGGCGCCGCTCCCCACGGGCGGTGCCGAGGAAGACCGACCACGACCTTGTTCGCCGAGATCGCCGTCCGAGACACCCATGAAGCCAGAAGAAATCCTCCGCATCGTCGATGCGATTCACCGCGACAAAAACATCGACAAGGAGATCGTCTTTCAGGCGATCGAGGCGGCCCTCGTCACCGCTCTGACGCGGCAGTACGGCGAAGCCTCCGATGTGCAGGTCGCGATCGATCGTACCGACGGGCGCGTCCATGGCAGCCGTGACGGTGTGGAGATCGACACGGCCGAATTGTCGGGGCGGATCGGTGCCCAGACGGCCAAGCAGGTCATCATCCAGAAGATCCGCGAAGCGGAGCGGGATGCGATCCACGACGAGTTCGAGGAACAGATCGGCTTGATGGTCTCGGGTGTCGTGAGCCGCTTCGAAGGGGCCACGGCCACCGTCACCCTCGGGGCCACCGAGGCGATTCTGCCGCGCAGTGAGCAGATTCCCGGCGAGACTTTCCACCCCAACGAGCGGATCCGGGCCACGATCTTCGAGGTCCGGAAGGTCGGCAGTCGGGTGAAGATTATTCTCTCTCGGATTCGTCCCCAACTCGTGCAGCGGCTATTCGAGCAGGAGATTCCCGAGATCGCCGATGGCGTGATCGAGATCAGGGCGATCTCCCGTGAGCCGGGCTACCGGAGCAAGGTGGCCGTCATCAGTTCCGACGCCCGTGTCGACTGCGTCGGCGCTTGCGTCGGCGTTCGCGGCAATCGCATCAAGAACATCGTCGAGGAACTCGGCGGCGAGCGGATCGACATTGTTCGGTGGAGCGACGACCTGCAGGTCTTGGTCCCCAACGCCCTGCAGCCTGCCGAGGTCGACGAGGTGATCCTCTGTCAGATGCTCGGCCGCGGCATCGTGCTCGTGCGTGAGGATCAGTTGTCGTTGGCGATCGGCCGCCGGGGCCAAAACGTCCGTCTCGCCAGCAAACTCTGTGGCTGGGATATCGAGATCATGACGCGTGAGGAACTCGACCAGCAGATCGAGCGTGCTGTCACCGGCTTTTCCTCGATCCCGGGGCTCGATGAGTCGGTCGCTGAGAAGCTCGTCGGTGAGGGATTTCTCTCCTATGACGATTTGTCGGTGATCGAGCCTGACGACCTCATGGAGATGGGTGGGATCTCGGCCGAGACGGTCGATCAAATCGTCGCCGAGGCCGAGGTGCGGGCCGCGCAGGCGGAGGCCGCCGCCGCCGACGAGCGTCGCAAGCAGCGCGAACAGGATCGTGTCGATCGGGCAACGGCTGAGGCCGATGCCGCCGAGCAGGCGCTCACGGCAGCCCGTGAGGCCCAAGAGCCCGCCGCCGACGGTAATGGATCTGCGGCTGAAGCAACCGCTGAAGCAACCGCTCAAGCAACCGCTGAAGCAACCGCTGAAGCAACCGCTGCGGGAGGCTCAGCGGGAGGCTCCGGGGCGACTGCCGAAGGGGCCTCGCCGGCAGGTGGGCGGGAGTGATGGGCAGGCGGGAAGTTGGTTTTTGGGCCTCAAAACAGGCCCTTTCGGCTTCCGCGGAGCGAGTCACCCGCGGTGGCTGGTGCGATGGTGACGATGGGCTCGGTTTTGCAAGCGACGGTGTTCCGGGTAGGTTGGCTGGGTCGGGATTAGGGTCTGATGGCCCTCCCGCTGGTGTGATCACGTGGGCGGTGGCCCGACGAGGTGAGCGTGGCAGTTCGTATCTACACCCTGGCGAAGGAATTGAAACTCGACAGCAAAGAGCTTGTCGAGATCTGTTCCCGCGCTGGTATCCAGGACAAGGGCTCGGCGCTCGCCAGCATGACCGACGAGGAAGTTGCCCGGCTCAGGGAGTTCATGGCCGGCAAGGCTGCGAAGCCTCCTGAGCGGCCTGCTGCCGGTGGGGCGGCGCTTGTCCGGCCTGCGAGCCCGGTACGACCTGCCGTCGTCGGCAAACCGCCGGTGATCGCCGCCAAGAATCCATCGTCGACGGCGACGAAGCCTGCCCAATCGACGCCTCCAGAGCCGAAGCCGGCGGTGGTGATGCGGCCGCTGTCTGGTCCTCTGGGAACCAGTCGCACCTCCGACGGGTCCGGCGTGCGGCGTTCCGAACCGGCGCCGCAGCGTCCCATCGAAGCTGTTGCTCCTGCACAACCCGTGCCTCAGGCTCCGATCGCGCCTCTCCCTCCTCCTCCTCCTCCTCCCCCCCCTTCCCCTTCCCCGCCCCCGCTGTCACGGACCTCCGGTCCGCTGCGTCGCGAGGACTACATCGCTCCTGGCGGTGTTGCTGCCCGAGCCAAGCCGCCGGAACTCGGTGGGAAGACGACTGAGCCACGACCGCGCCCGGCGGGCCTCCGTCCCGGTGGCGACGGTTCGAAGCCACTTCCGCGCCCTGCGTTCAAGCTCGCGCCTCTGCCGGCTGCGGGACGCCCCACGGCGCCCCGTGTCTCGCAGGAACCGGTCGCGCAGAAGCCCGACGTCAAACTCCCGCTCGATGCGATTCGCAGTGCGAAGGCGGGTGGCGCCAAGCCACTGGCCGACCACATGCGCAAGCACGAGCAGCGTCAGGCTGCCGAGGGCCGTCCTCGTCCCGGTGGTCCCGCTGGCCCGGCCAGGCCGGGGGGGCGTGGGCCGGGAATGGCTCCCGTGCCTCCGTTGATGGAATCGGGTGTTCGCCCCCGCCGCACCCCTGCAAAGGGCCCGGGCGTCCCCGAGGAGACACCTGGCCGCGATTCGAAGCAGATCGGGAGGCGGCGGTTTGATCGTGGCGGCAGCGATGACGATGACGGCGGTGGCCGTCGTCGCCGGTCTTCGCGGCCCCGCAGAGGGATCACGATCTCGACTGCCGCACCGCGGAAAACCAATGCCTCGATCCAGGTGCCCTGCACCGTGCGGGCGTTTTCCGAGGCGATCGGCCTGTCGGCCAGCGACGTGCTCAAGAAACTCCTGAACTTCGGCATGGCAACGATGCCGAGCATGGGAACGATGCTCGATCGTGACACCGTTGAATTGCTGGCTGCCGAACTCGGCGTGCAACTCGATCTCAAGACGGCTGAGGATCTCGAGAAGGAACTTCTCGCCGGCTTCGACGCCGTCGATGAGGATCCCACCCTCCGCGAGTCCCGCCCGCCGATCGTGACCTTCCTCGGCCACGTCGATCATGGGAAGACGTCTCTCCTCGATCGCATCCTGGGGATGAACGTCGCTGCCCGCGAGAGCGGTGGCATCACCCAGCACATCCGTGCCTACACGGTGAAGCACAACAGCAAGTCGATCACCTTCGTCGATACGCCCGGTCACGAGGCGTTCACGCAGATGCGGGCTCGCGGAGCCAATGTCACTGACTGCGCCGTCCTCATCATTGCGGCTGACGACGGGATCATGCCGCAGACGGAGGAAGCGATCAGCCACGCCAAGGCTGCCGGGGTGCCGATCGTCGTCTGCATCAACAAGATCGATCTGCCCGGCATCGACGTGCAACGCATCTACCAGCAACTCGCCGCCAGCGATCTTCTCCCCACGGAGTGGGGCGGCGAGACGGAGGTGGTGAAGACCAGTGCCCTCACCGGCGAGGGGGTCGATCATCTCCTCGACATGCTCCTTACGATTGCCGAACTCCACGACCTTCGCGTCAACCCCGCGCGGGCCGCGGCTGGCGTGTGCCTCGATGCCTCGATTCATGAGGGGCGCGGTGTCTCGGCCTGCATCCTCGTGCAGAAGGGGACGCTCCGCGTCGGTGACTCGCTCGTCTGCGGTGAGGCCAGCGGCACCGTCAAGGCGATGCACGACACGCTCGGCAAGAAGCGGATCACAGAAGCCGGTCCGTCCCAGCCCGTGCTCGTCAGCGGCCTCGACATCGCTCCGGGGGCCGGCGACCGGTTCCAGGTGGTCGAATCGATCGCCATGGCGCGGGAAGTGGCTCTGAAGCGGAGCGGGATCCGCCGGCACAGCAGCCTTTCGAATGCTCCCGTGCACGTCACGCTCGAGAATCTCCTCGATCGTCTCGGCACGCAAAAGACGCCGACGCTCAACCTCATCGTCCGCGCGGACGTCCGTGGTTCGATCGAGGCGATCCTCAAGGAACTCACGAAGCTCGATCATCCTGAGGTCAAGATTCGGATCCTCCAGTCGACGGTCGGAGGGGTGACTGAGGCCGACGTCCAACTCGCCGATGCGTCCGACGCGATCATCATCGCGTTCAACGTCGTGCCCGACGAGCGGGCCCGTTCCCTGGCCGAAGAACTCGGCGTGCAGGTGCGGCGCTACGAGATCATCTATCAGGTCACCGACGATCTGCGGAATGCCCTCGAAGGAATGCTCGCTCCGGAGAAGCGGGAGACCGAACTCGGTCGGGCCGTCGTGCAGCGCACCTACTCGATCAGCCGGCTCGGCGTCATCGCTGGTTGCCGCGTGATCGGCGGGGTGATTGCCCGCAATGGCCGCCTCCGCGTGATCCGCGACAACCGGATTCTCGGGGATTACGGCATCGAGTCGTTGAAGCGTGAAAAGGACGACGCCCGCGAGGTTCGTGACGGGTTGGAGTGCGGCATCAAGGTGGCCAATTTCAACGATATCAAGGAGGGTGACATCCTCGAGTGCTACCGGATCGAGGAAGTCGCACGGACTCTGTCGTGAGTACCCGACGCCAACTCAAGGCCGCCGCGGCGGTGCGGGAGGTGGTCAGCATGGCCATCCTCACCGAAGTGCGGGATCCAAGGGTCCGTGATGTCACGGTCACCGGTGTGGAGATGGATGCCGACATGCGCTCGGCCACCATCCATGTCTCGGTGATGGGTGACGAAGCCAAACAAAAGTTGGCCCTGAGGGGGTTGGCGAACTCGGCTGGGTTCCTCCAGTCGCGGATCGCCGATCGGATCGAGACCCGCTACACGCCCCGGCTCAGTTTCGAAATCGATGGTGGCGTGAAGAAGTCGCTCGAGATTGCCCGTGTCTTGGCGGAGGTGCTGGGTCCCTCCACCGGGGACGGGGTCATCGTTGCCCCGGTCGACGCCGCGGCGAAATCTCCGGAGCTCCGGCGGAATGCTCCGGCGGACGAGGCGCCGGGCGAGGATGTACAGGAACAGGCATGACCACACCGAATCGGCAGCAGCCCAATCGTCAGCAACTCGTTGCCAAGCTCCACAAAGCTCTGCGCGCCACCTACAAGCCGGTCGATCCGGACACGCAACCCCCGCTCCTTGAGCAGGTTCTTTATGCATGCTGCCTCGAGAACGCCCCGTATGACGTGGCGGCGCGGGCCTACAAGCGGCTCGGCGAGACGTACTTCGATCTCAATGAAGTCCGCGTCACGACCGTCGCCGAACTCGCCGAAACCCTCCACGATCTTCCCGATCCCTCCCGGGCCGCCCTCGCGCTCCGCCGCGTGCTCCAGGGGGTGTTTGAATCGACCTACAGCTTCTCGCTCGACAATGCCAAGAAGCATTCGATCGCGCACGGCATGAAGACGCTCGAGCACATCCACGGCATCCCGCCGTTCGTCGTGGCCTTCATCGGCTCCACGGTGCTCGGAGGCCACTACATCCCTGTCGATCTGGGCGCGATGCAGGGGCTGTTCATCACCGGGGTGATGTCGCAGGAAGAATACGACTCCGAGAATTGCCCCGGGCTCGACCGCTTCATTCCCAAGAAGGCCGGGTTGGAGTTCGGCTCGTTGCTCCATCAGTTCGGCGTAGACGTTTTGACGAATCTCCACGGCGCCTCTGTCAAGAAGGTGGTGCAGGCCGTCAATCCGGATGCCAAGCGGATGCCGAAGCGCGGCGATCCGATCCCCCTTCCGGTGCCCCCGTCGGCACCGGCCGGTAAGGAGGCGCAGAAAGCTGCCGATGCTGCCCGCACCGCGGCCGAGGAGCACCGCCCTGCGGGCCCTCAGGCGGCGGCCCGTCCGGCCGGCAAGACCCCGCTTCCCCCGCCGGGTTCGGGACCGAAACGCGCGGCCGATGGGACCCTCGTCGCTGGGGCGAAGCCGGGTCCGAAGCCCTTCGTGGTCAAGCCGAACGTCGGACGGCCGGTCCCCATCAAGCCAGCCGAGCCTGAGGAGCCTGCCGCCGTCGCGCTGCCAGTCCCGGCGAAGAAGGCCGATACAAGCAAGAAGCCGGCCGCGGGCAAGACTCCGGCGGCGCCGAAGGCGACCGACAAGGCCGCGACGAAGAAGCCTCTTGCATCCGAAAAGTCGGCTCCATCCGAGGGCAGCAAGTCGTCGGACAAGTCATCCGACAAGGGAAGCGCCGCGGCCAAGGGCAAGGGATCGAAGCCGACCACCGACCGCCCCGCATCCGGGGATCGGCACTCCGATGACCTGACTCGTCGCAAGCCGCGGTAAGCAAGGGAGGGGAATCCGGTCAGGAAACCCCCTCCACCGAGACATCCAGACGCAGATCGATTCCTGAGATCCTCCTCCAGCCAACGGAGCAGCGAGTGGCCGGCCATTCCCATTGGGCAAACATCTCCCGTAAGAAGTCGCTGATTGATGCCAAGCGCGGCAAACTGTGGAGCAAGCTCGCCAAGGCGATCATCGTGGCCGCCAAGCATGGTGGGCCCGATCCCGATGCCAACCTCCGCCTCCGGTATGCGATCGACGCCGCGAAGGCGGTCAGCATGCCCAAGGACAACATCCAGAGGGCGATCCGCACCGGCACCGGGGAGTTCAAGGGGGGCGACCTTGAGGAATCCCTCTACGAGGGGTATGCCGCCGGGGGCGTCGCCGTGCTCTGCGAGATCCTCACCGACAACAAGAACCGCACGGCGCCTGAGGTCCGCAAGATCTTCGAGATGTGCGGCGGGAAGCTCGGGGCCACCGGTTGCGTCGCCTACCTTTTCCAGCGGAAAGGGGCTGTTCGTCTGCCTCTGTCGTCGTGCTCGGAGGATCGGCTGATGGAGTTGGCGATCGAGGCCGGGGCCGACGACGTCAAGCCGGCCGGTGACCGCTGGGAGGTGATCTGCGAACCGTCGGCGATGGTCGACGTGATCGCAGCGATCCAGGGGGCCGGGATGACGATCGAATCGAACGAGATCGTCCGCATCCCGACGAACTCGGTCGACGTCGAGGATGTCGAGACGGCCCGCCGTGTGCTCCAACTCATGGAGCGGCTCGACGACCACGACGATGTCCAGAGCGTGGCCGCCAATTTCAACATCCCCGACGAGGCGATGGCCCAGCTCGGTTGAGCCTCGGAATCATTGGACTGCGGCGGCGGCGGCCGCGGCGGCCCCCGGTTCTTCGGCGTGTTCCACCTGCGGCCAGTAGGTGTCGAAGTCGAATTGCGGGCTGTTGTCGAGGTCGTGGCACTCCAGGCAGTTGTTGACGACCCGCTGTTTGGCCGGCGGGGAGTCGATGTCGAGGTGGAGTTCGGCCCGGAGCCGCTCCTTGTCGGCAGCGGGAACTCGTACCTGCCCAAGTTCGGCCGAGGCGTGGGCCGCAGCCGGGCCGTGGCAATTCTCGCAGCCCTGGTGGGCGAGTTGCGGGGTGACGCTGACGCCCATGAATCCACCCTCGTAGGGTTGGAACTTCTGCGGGGCCCAGCCGACGACGTGGCAGGAAAGGCATTCGGGGTCGCCGTCGCGCCGTGGCGTCTGGTTCTCGAGCGTCGTCAGAGCGCTTGCGTGGCCGGAGTTTGTCCACACCTCGAACGACGCTTTGTGGCATTCGGCGCAGGCGGCACTCCCGGCAAAGCGGCGACCGGTCGGATGGCGGCCGGGGGAAAGACCGAGGCCTGCAAGCCCCAAGGTCTCCAGTTGCGCCTGGTAGCTGGAGAGGAGCCGGATCATATCCTCAGCCTCGCCCCAGCGGGCATCGAGCGGCACCCGCTGGGCGCGGATCGGTTGGGACGGATCGTCGAACAAGCCAATGACGACGGCGAACATTCCCTTGTGGCCGAGTTCCAGGAGATGGCGGTCAACCGGAGCGGCGCCGGGGATTGCCCGGTGCGGCGGGAGCTTCTCCGGCTGGGCAGGGGGTTCTTCGGCGCCCCCCGCCGTGACCACGAAGTCGAACTGAGGGAAGCGCGCCGCGAGCTTCTTCGTCTCCTCCGGCGAGGCGAAGGCGAGGAGCACCTGATGGTCGCAGCCCGCCTTGGCCAGGGCCGCAGCCGGCTCGACGAGCGACTCGGCGGCCGGTTTGGTGGCGATCAGGTCGTTGCGGATGTCGGCCAGCTCCGCATCGCCGAGGACCGCCGTGATCCCGATCTTCAGTCCTCCTCGCTCCACGATCCGATAAAGAGGCGTGATCCCCGAATCGAATCCGATCAGGCCGACGTTGGCGCACACGAACGGCGTCGGCGCGTCGCCTACGGCCGACACCGCCGCCACGACCTCCTCGGCGGGGAGGCGGAGGTCTTTCGGGCCGAAGCCGACGGCGGCGTACTCCATCGCCTTGAGGCCGTCGACGATCGAGCCGAACTTGATCTCGGTCTGCCGGCCGAACCGGTTGACCTGATCACCGAGATCGAGGGCCACCACGGGCCATTCGGCCGCGGCCATCGCCCCGAGGAAGTTCCGTCGACGGCTCAGGCCGCCTTTCTGGTTCTCCTTGCCGGTGCACCCGCACGGTTCGATATAGCCGTCGAGTTCGCCGGTGAACACGAGCACGGCCTTCGGTTTCTGCCAGCCCTGGAAGACCTCGCCATTGCGCTGTCGGAAGGTCTTCGCCGTCTCGTCGCTGACCCCTGGCCCCTGCGACGGTACGGGGGCGCCGGCGGGGGTGGCGTCTTGGGCGTGAAGCCAGCGGACGCCCGGGACGCCAGCAGCGAGGGCCACGGCGAGGAGCATCAGCGCAGCGCGGCGGGAACGAGGGGGGCGCGGGCAGGCGGCGTTGGTCATGCAAGCGGTTCCGGCGGCGGGAGTCGCGAGTGTACCGGGCGCCGTGATCCTCACGGGCCGACGGCGACACTCACGGGGATGGTCATGGTGGGGGAGTCAGGGTGCCCCGTGTCGAGAACGATCCGGCCGGCCGGTGCCTGGCTCGATCCGAGATGGTTGCAGGGGGCGCTCCCGGCGGGAATCGTGATCATGAGGGGAAACCTCAAGACCGCGCCGCTCCCCACGGGCTTGCCCTCGCCGACCATCACCTGCATCGATGCGGGAACCACGTCACGGACCACCGGGTGGACTGCGTCACGGTGGGGCCCCTTGGCCGTGAGGAACACCTGCGTGTTCACCCCGGTGCGCCCGGAAATCGAGCCGAGCTGGAGGACCTGACGGGAGGAATCCCATCCCTGGCCCGCCAAGGCAAGATCACCCGAGACGGTTCCCTCGACCGTCACCTCCGCCCTCACCGCCTCCGGTACGAGAAGATCGATCTGGGCCGTCTTGCGGAGCGGTCCGATGGGGACTCCGGCGAGGATTTCGACC
>CAMCCR010000100.1 GCA_945873085.1 Candidatus Kuenenia stuttgartensis
GCCGAGGGCATCGACGACGCCCGACACGGCCGTCGTCCCGCCACGACCGCACCCGATGACGATCACCGTCCGGCTGTCATACGCCGGCAGGGGATACGCGATCGCATTTCGGCAGACCTCGGTGCGGCGCTTGTAGAGGCCGAACCGGGTCATGATTGCATCTTCCCCCTCCGCCTCCACCGTGGGCTGAGGCGAGGGGACGTCGGACGACGTCGGTACCGTCGCGGCGAGCGTCTCGGGATCCATAGCATCGCTTCCTTGCAGGGGGATCAGGCGGCTCCGCCGCCTGTTGATTCGTCGTGGGGAATCGGGAAACAGCTCAGGCCGTCAGGGCCCGGCGTCGCGTCCGGCTGGCGCTGGCAAGGGCCGGAGCGAGGACATGCTCGGTGACGAAGTCGGTGTGCTTGGCCGCGAGAGACTCTTCCCACGTCCGCGGGTAGGTCATCGCCCGGGCCCGTTGATAACGTCCCTCGAGGTCGTCGCTGGCCGCGGCGGCCTTCGCGAGGCCCTCCACGATCGCCGGCACCGATGGCGCCACCGGGATGACGTTGCCAGACAGGCCGCGAAGGTAGTCTTCGGTCTTCGTGCGGAAGGTGTTGGTCACCACCATCGCGCCCGATCCCGCGCAGTCCATCGGAATGAGGCTCGGATGGGGCGAGGCCATGAGTGTCAAGCAGACGTCGAATTGCCCCACCGTCTGCTCGTACTCCCGCAGCGTCATCCGCGCTAGCGACGTCGAGTACACGCCGGGGAGGAGCTCGAGGAGGGCGTCGCCGAGCCCCATCCCGATGCACTCCCACTCGGCCGGATCGAAGACCCCCTGCTCGTAGGCGGTGATCAGCGACAGGGCAGCGAGGTTGAACATGTTGCGATCGACGATCGGCCGCGAGTAGAAGACGAGCTTCCGCTTCGGCTTGCCGGCGTTCATCGCCAGAAACGCTTCGCGCGACGCGAGGCTCGAGGAACAGGCGTTGTTGAAAAAGATCCCGGGCACGCTGCGCGAGGCAAAGCCCCCTATGTCGGCCTGCCGGAAGGAGTCGGCCAGCGGCGCTGTCGAGAACAGCGCGGCATAGTCGAAGCCGTACGTCTCGTCGGCGAGGGCGAACAGGGATCCACCGGGGAAGAAGTTCGTCTCGTAATCCTGAATGAGGTAGAGAAATCGGCGACCACCGAGGACGTCGCCGATCTTCTTGGCGAAGTGGGCCGAGTACCAGACTGTGGCCACGCAGACGTCTTCGGGCGAGACGTGGAGCGGGTGCTTCCGCTCGCCGATGTACTCGACCTCCACCTCGTCGAGGAGATCCTCCATGCCGGGGTAGTCCTGGAACTTCTTCCGGAACCGCTCCATGGAGAAATCGAAATTGTCAAACAGCACCAGCCGCACGTTCCAATCCGTCGAGCGGAGGAAGCGGGCCACCTGGAAGACGCCGAAGAAGCCGGCCGACATCGACTTGAACTCGAAGGCGGGCACGAGGACGTTGATCGTCCTCCGCCGATTCGGATCGATCTTCACGTCGGGCAGGTCGTAGATTCGGTTGACGAGGAGGTGGAGCTCGTGGGCGTCGTAGATCCGGTGGCCGGGGTCGGCGTCGCCGGCCGTGGGCTGGGAGGCGATACGGCGGCCGAATCGCTGGAGTTCCTTGCCGATCGAGACCCGCAGTGGCTTCTTCGGTTTGGGCATGGGGTGTCCAGGGGATGACGGAGAGAGTGAGGCGCACCCGGGGAACGGGGCGACGCCGGCGGCCAGAGGAATCCCCGGCCAGCGCGCGGCATGGTGGCAGAGGGACGCCGGTGCCGGAAGACCAGTTTTCCCCCCACACCTCCCCCCCTGCCGCCGCGCTCCTCCGCTCCCGCCCCGGCGGGAGCCCGCGCTACGCGAAGAGCACGCAGTCGCCATAGCTCAGGAAGCGGTAGCGCTCGGCGATCGCCTCGGCATAGGCTCGCTCAACGAGCTCTCGCCCCGCGAAGGTGCTCACGAGCACCATGAGTGTCGTCCGCGGCATGTGGAAGTTCGTCAGGAGGCAGTCGACGGCCCTGAAGGTGTGACCGGGGCGGATGAAGAGCGACGTCGGCCCCGACCAAGGGGCAAGCACTCCGGCCCCGGCAGCCGTCTCCAGCGTCCGCACCGCCGTTGTCCCCACGGCGATCACGCGCCCGCCGCGGCCCCGGGCTGCGGCCACCGCCGCCACCGTCTCCGGCGGGCACTCGCACCACTCGGTGTGCATCGGATGATCGTCGAGGTTGTCGACGGCGATCGGCCGGAAGGTGTCGATGCCGACGTGGAGCGTCACCCGCGCCATCCCGATGCCACGATCGGCAAGCGCCGCGAGCAGGCTCGGCGTGAAGTGGAGCCCGGCGGTCGGGGCTGCTGCCGAGCCCGCGTGCCTGGCAAACACCGTCTGGTAGCGCGGGAGGTCGTCTGCCCGGGCATCGCCGCCGCGGATGTAGCCGGGGAGCGGCACGCGTCCCACTTCGCCGAGGAGTTGCTCCGCGGTGCCGCTGCGGTCTGGACGGGCGAGCCAGGTGCCACCGGGGCCTCGTCCGTTCATCTCGAGGGTGAACCGATCGGCTCCTTCTGCATCGACGAGCACGACGCGCTCGCCGATCGCCATCCGCCCGCGGGTGTGGGCGAGGAGTCGCCAGTCGCCATCGGCCAGCGACTCGAGCCACAGCCCCTCCCAACGCCCTCCCGTCATCTCGCGGCGCCCCTCGAGCCGGGCCGGCACGACGCGCGTGTCGTTGACGACGAGGAGATCACCGGGGTGGAGGAGATCGACGAGATCGTGGACGTGGCGGTGAGCGAGCGCGCCGTCGGAGCGGCGGACGACAAGCATCCGCGCGGCACTGCGGTCGGCGAGCGGCTCCTGGGCGATCAGTTCGCGGGGGAGGTCGTAGTCATAGGCGTCGGCGTCTGGCATCCGGAGCATGGTATGCCGGAAGCATCGGCAGGCGGAATGCCCAGGCCTGGAACCGTGGTACAACCGGGGGATCTTTCCTGCCCTGCCGCCGAGCCCCGCTCCCCCGCCATGTCGTCCACGATCCACACGAGCGTCCTTCCTGCCGAGTCGCTCTCGTTCCTCGACCTCAAGCCGGGCGACCGGGTCGTCGACGGCACGCTCGGGGGGGGCGGACACACCCGGCTTCTCGCCGAGGCGGTCGGCCCCACCGGCCTGGTGATCGCCATCGATCGCGACCCCGGCGCCATCGCCCGCGGCGTCGACCTGCTGGCCGGCCTGCCGGTCCGGTTCGCACAGGCCAACTTCCGTGACATTCCCGAAGTGCTCGACGCGCTCTCGATCGACAAGGTCGACGCGGTGTTCCTCGACGTTGGGCTCTCGAGCGACCAGCTCGCCGACGTCGATCGCGGGTTCTCCTTCGATGCCGACGGCCCCCTCGATCTCCGCTTCGACCCCACCGAGGGGGAGCCGGCCTGGCGGCTGGTCAACCGCCTCCGCCCCGAGAGCCTCGCCGACCTCATCTACGAATACGGCGAGGAACGCCATAGCCGAAGGATCGCGCGGCGGATCGCTGCCGCCCGTGAGAAGGAGCCGATCCGGACCGCGCGGCAATTCGCCCGCATCGTCACCTCAGCGATTCCCCGCCAGTATCCGCCGGCCCGGATCCATCCGGCGACACGCACCTTCCAGGCGCTCCGGATCGCGGTCAACGAGGAGTTGAAGAGTCTGCAGATCGCGCTGGAGCGCACGCCCACTCGGCTCGCCCCCGGCGGGCGGATGGTGGTGATCTCGTTCCATTCGCTCGAAGACCGGCTCGTGAAGCAGGCCTTTCGGAATTCCCAGACGTGGGAGTGTCTGACGCGCTCCATTGTCGAGGCCTCCGAAGAGGAGGTGGCTCGCAACTCGCGGAGCCGATCGGCGCGGCTCCGGGCAGCCCGGCGCCTCCCCGATCCGCTCGACCCGGCCAGTACGGGCTGATTTCAGCCTGCTTTTCCCCGGCGATTTTCCCCTTCCGTCAGGGCGTCGGTGTGGGCAGAATCCCGCCCGCCAGTCGTCGGAAAATGCCCCTCGCCCTCTGCTGCCCATCGGGGGGCGATTCCCCGATCCACGGCCTTCCAGGAAGTACCGATCGCCCGGAGGCGGAAGCATGGACCACGCCCACGACGCCGAGAGCGACGACGATCTCGACGAACGCCTCGCCCGGGTGTTCGAGGAACGGGGCATCCCCAAGCCTCCTCCGCGCGCGGCCGCTCGCCCACTTCCTTCGCCGCCGCCGGAAAGCGTTCCGCCAGTCGCGCCGGCCCCCGGCCCGGAAGCACTCCCGAAAGCCATCCCACAAGCGCCCGCCCGACCGTCACCGGTGGCAGCCAAGCCGGCCGCGCCGCCAGTCGCTCCCCGGCGCAGCGGTCGCCGCGAGAAGACGATCCTCCTGGCGATGCTCGGCACCCTCGCCGGTGCCTTCGTCGGCGTCCTGTCGATGAAGCTCCTCGTTCCCCGCCCACCGAACGGCGCGGGGCCCGACATCCACCTCGAATCGGCCGGAGACGGAGGGCTCGATCTCGTCGAGCCCCCTGCCCTGACCGCCCTTCCCCCTACCGCGGCCATTCCCCCCGACCCGTTCCGCAGCCTCGGCCTCCCCCCGGCCCCGCAGGGCGACCAACAGTCCTCATTCCGCAACAGCGAGACGACCAACGTCACCGCCGCGATCGATGCCGAACCTGCCGACGCGGCGCCAGCATCGGGTCGATTTTCTCGCGCGCCGTCCTCCGAGCGCCTTGCCCCCTCCGCTCCCCCTGATCTCGCTCCGGTGCCCGCCGCCGCCGCTCCCCCGGCGTCACGGTTTGCCGCCAATCCACTCCGTGCTCTCGACGACGAACCGCTTCCCGAGCGGCGAGCAGCCGTCGCCAGCGCCCCCGACGGCTTCGAACCCCGCGGGGAGGGTGTCGTCCCCGCGGCCGCCACCCGCCCCCTCGACTCGCGATCGGCTGAGGGGAATGTGGCAGCGCCCGGTGCCGGCGGCTATGTCGTCCGCGAAGGTGACACCTGGTGGTCGGTGGCCGAGTCGACCTACGGCGATGGCCGACTCTACAAGGCGCTCTTCGCCTGGAATCGGACGCTCGACCCGCGCGTCAGCCTCGCCCCCGGCACCCGCCTCGAACTTCCGCGCGAGGAACAACTCCGCGCCGCCTGGGGCCGGCTCGTGCCGACATCGGCCCCGTGACGCCACGGGCGCTCTCGCCTTTCTCGGCCCTGTTGCCAAGACGATGGGGTTGTCCAGCGCGCGGGAGCGATCTCAGCGCGGCCGCGGCAGGACGGCGATCCGGACAGGACGCGCAGGACGGAGCGTCAGGCCGCCGATCGCCCGCGGGGCCCGCCCTCCGATCGGCACAAGCGTGACGCGGCGCGTCATGGCGATGAGGAAGGCCGTTCCGATGCCCCGGGCCAGCCCCTCGCCGAGGCAACTTCTCGCCCCGGCTCCAAACGGGAAATAGCTGAACGGATCGACGGGACGGTCGGGCAGAAACCGGTCCGGATCGAAGGTCTCCGGCTGGGCGAACGCGGCGCAGCGACGATGGGACACGTAGGGGGAGAGATAGATCTTGCACCCGACGGGAACGAGGACGCCGCTCGGCAGGCGGTCGGACTCCCGCGCGATCCTCACCACGAGCCACGTGGGGGGGGCGAGCAGCGTGGCGGACCTGATCGCGGTGACGGGGGACGACTGCCTGCCGGCCCCTGACTGGCTCGAGCAGATCGTGCGCAGTTTCGCGACGCACCCGTCGGTGGGGATCGTCCACGGGGACGTGAGGCCGGCTCCCCACGATCCGACCAAGGAGTTCGTCCAGGCTTCGACCCGCCCCACGGCGATCACCGAGACTGCTCCCTCGGGATTCGCCAGGCTGGTGGGCACCTCGGCGAACATGTCGTTTCGCCGCGCCATGGCCATGGAGTTGGGGGGCTTCGACGTGCAACTCGGGGTGGGGGCGCCCTTGGGAGGAGGCGAGGATGTCGACTTCGTCCTTCGGGCTCTAGCCAGGGGATGGGCCGTCCGGGAAGATCCGGCGATCCACGTCACGCACCTCGACGCCCTGCCGATCGAAAAACTCCCAATGGTCATCGAACGCAACTGGCAGGGCACCGGAGCGGTGATCGCGAAGTTCGTCCGCTGCCATCCGGGCGCGGCGCCGGCGATGCTGGGCCGACTGGCGCGGAGGTGGGTGTCGCCGGCGGTCGGTGTGTCGAATTCCCTGGGAGGCTCGCGGCGCTGGCAGCGACTGGCGGCATTCACCCGGGGATTCGCGATGGGCTGCAACCTCGGCATCGATCGGGCGACCGGCCTGTTCCGCCCTCGTGATCCGAGGTGACCGGCTTCCTCACACTTCGGAGATCATGGCTCGATCCGCCTGCGTGGCCGCCGCGGCATCGAGCACGGCCACATTGCCGAGCGCCGGCAGTCGGCTCCCGACGAGCCGATCGGCGGTGCGCAGCGCCCCTCGAACGATCGCCGAGGAGAGCCACCACCGGAAGCGGGGATGAAGGACTGCCGCCACGCGGATCGGCTCCGGCCGGAAGCCGGCATGACGCTTGAAGGCATCGATCGATGACCGCGCCGGGATCGACGTCCGTCCGACGGTCACGCCGTGGACACCCGGCCGACGGATCATTTCGGCCGCGAAGCCGTGGTACAGATGATGGGCCGGCCGCATGTCGGCAAAGCGGGGAGCGATGTCGGCGAGCAAGCCCTCGCACGATCCCGCCGACGTCCACGACACGATGTAGCCTGCCAGCGTTGCATCGACAAAGCAGCCGGTGGCTTCCATCCCCGCGGTGGCCTCCGCCGCCTCACAGAGGCTTTCCCATCCCGAAGGGGTGAGCGTCGGCGCTCCCCGATCGCCCCTGGCCGTGAGGACGTCGCGGTGAACCGACAAGCCGAGCGCGCGGAACTCCTCCCAAGACATCGGACGGACGCTCACGCGCCCCTCCGCGCGGCGGAGATTCTGACGGAACTGCCGCTGGGTCGATTCCGGACCGTATCCGGGGTCTCGCACCCACCAAGCCGTCGCCGGCACGCCCCGGTCGGTGGTGACGAACGTGGCTGCGATCCGGCCCGATCCGCGGAGCAAGCGGTCGATCTCGGCATCGGGGGAATCGATCACCGACGTGGAAGGGACGGCCGATAACGACAGCGCCCCGACCTCGATCCAGTCGATGTCGGGGCGCTCGTGAACTCGGTGACCGAGGGTGCGGAGGAATCGTGCCAGCGCCGCCAAGATTGTCGTCCCGGGCTGAAGGCTCCCCGCCCTCTGTCACTTCCCGCCGAACTTGTAGGCGGTGTTCTTCGGATCGAAGTCGGCATCGGTGAAGCCGTTGTTCACCTTCACGTTCATGTAGGTGTACTCCTCCATGAGGAGCGGCTGACCACCGGCCTCGAGCGGCCAGTCGTACGATTCGTAACGAATCGGGATCGTCAGCTCGTCGTCGATGAACACGCGGGCGAGGTGGAAGCGGAAGTTCTTCCGCGGCGTCGGGTGGGTCACCTGGATGCAGGTGCAGACGCGGCCATTGACCTTGGCATTGGGGTAGAAGTTGACCTCACACTCGCCGAACTGCGAGTCGTGCCTGGCGACCTCGACGAGCCGCTTGGTGAGATTCTCCACGCCCAATTCGGTGATCGGGTAACGCTGCCCCGACATCGCCAGCATGCTCTGGGGCTTGAGCGATACGGTGCCGACGAGGGCCTTCACGCCGCTGCCGGCATGGGCGAGCATGTTGCCGTCGTTGCGGCCGTCGACGTAGATCACTTCCTGCCCCTTGACGCTGTCGGGGCCGAGGAAGGAGAGATAGACGCTGAACGGCTTTTGGCGGATCTTGGCGAACATGTATTCATGCTCACCGAGTTTGCCATCGATCCGCTCCCGCTTGACGACGGTCGCGGAGTAGTCCTCGATGTGTTCCTGGATGCCGCGGAGCCCCTTCTCCGCCAGCTCGAGTGCCGGCTTGAGCGAATGCTCCGCTTCGGTGAACGGCACGGCCGCCGCAGACCCGACGTTCCCGCGGGGGAGCCCGCCGTTGGGGAGCAGACCCGGCCCGAGGTCGGCGGCCGTCTGGCCGTAAGCCGCGGGTGCCACGAGGGCGACGGCGAGGATCACGCTCGAGGCCACTGCAGAAAACCGTCCGTCCCGTCGCACCCAGGCCATCGCGCACCCTCCATGGATAAGCGGGGTCAGGAATGAGCCCGCTTGGGCTTGACTCCGCGTAGAACATTCATCGCCCCGGCCAGACCCCCGCATGAACCGATCGAGCGCCGCCGGAACCGCCGTCAGAATCCGACATGCTGCCGACCGTTCGACCCCGCTCGGGGCACCCAAACGCCGTCGGGGCGGGGAGTGTAGCGGCCGCTTTCGGGCGGAACCACCCCATCTTGAGCGGCAGTTTCCCGGGGCTTTCCCGGGGAAACCGGCCGAGCCACCGGGGTTTCCGCCGCGAAACCAATCGCTCCTTGCCCCTCCCCGCTCCGGCAACCATGCTCGCAGATTCCCCGCCCGCCTCTGCCCCCCGCCCCGGCTCCCCCCCATGGCTACCGTCGACACGCCCACCCCGGCCCCGCAGATCGCCGTCACTCGGATCGAATCGGAGCCCTTCGCGGAGCACAGCTATCTGGTGTCGCCCTCCGGGAGCCGCGACTGCGTCGTCATCGATCCCGGCTTCGAGCCCGATGCGATCCTCGAGGCGATCGAGCGGCAGGGTCTCGTCCCCCGGGCGATCCTGATCACGCACGGCCACTCCGACCACATCGCCGGGAACGGGACGTTGCGGGAGGCCTTCCCCGGACTGCCGATCCTCATCGGTCGCGGCGACGCCTCGAAGCTCATCGATCCGATGGGGAATCTCTCCGGATTGTTCGGCTTGCCGATCACCAGCCCCCCCGCCGACCGCCTCCTCGACGACGGCGAGTCGTTTTCCGTCGCCGGGCTCGACTTCACCGTCAGGGAGATCCCCGGCCATTCCTCCGGGCATGTCGTATTTCTGATGGACAGCTGCACGCCGCCGGTCGTGTTCGGGGGGGACGTGCTGTTCCAGGAGGGGATCGGCCGGACCGACTTCCCCGATGGCGATTTCGCCGCCTTGGCTGCCGGGATCCGCGGGAAGCTCTACCCGCTCCCGGAAGCGACGGTGGTCTTCCCCGGCCACGGTCCCGAGACGACCGTCGGCCACGAGCGCCGCCACAATCCGTTTGTGCCCGGCGCGCCCGCCTCACCAGGATCGGACCGGGACGATTGACCGACACGGCTCCGTCGATCGACAATTGACTCTGATGCTCTATCCCGCCGAACCGATGCCCGTCGACGTCGCCCCTCCCCGCCGTGCCGCCACCGGCCGCAGCGCCGTCTGCCGCGCCGCCGGGCTGACGCTCGCTGCCATGGCGCGGCTGCTCTCCGGGGCAAGCGTACGGTGGATCGCCAGCCAGCCCGACACCTGCCAGCGAGTCTACTTCGCCAATCACACCAGCCACCTCGACGCCCTCCTCATCTGGTCGTCGCTCCCCCAGCCGGTGCGCGAATTGACGCGGCCGGTCGCCGCCAAGGATTACTGGTCGCGCGGGGTGCTCAGGCGTTGGCTGGCCGAGGAGGTGTTTGACGCCCTTCTCATCGACCGCACCGACATCAAGGTCCACCAGAGCCCCGTCGACCTGATGCTCCGCGAGATCGGCAGCACGCGCTCGCTGATCGTCTTCCCGGAGGGGAGCCGGAGCATCACGGGCGATCTCGGCGAGTTCAAGAGCGGCCTCTACTATCTCGCCAAGAAGCGCCCCGACATCGAGCTCTTGCCGGTCCACATCGACAATCTCAACCGCATCCTCCCCCGCGGCGAGTTTCTCCCCGTGCCCCTCCTCTCCTGCATCAGCTTCGGCCCTCCGATGTGGCTGGAGCACGGCGAGGCGAAGGCCAGCTTCCTCGCCCGCGCGCGGAAGGCCGTGCAGGCGCTCAAGGAATGAACGCCCGGCCATGAACGACATCCGCACGATCGCCCTCATCGCCGGGGTGCTCCTCCTCCTCACGGTGGCCACCGCCGTAGGGCAGTTCCTCGCCCGCCAGCCAGACCGCGGCCTCGACCCGGCAGCCGTGAACGTGTTCAACCTCCGCCTCCGCGGCTGGTGGATCATCTGCACCGTCCTCGCCGCGGCCTTCTGGCTCGGGACGACGACGACGGTGGTCCTCTGTGGGCTCGTGTCGTTCTGGGCCCTCCGGGAGTTCATCACGCTTACCCCCACGCGCAAGGGGGACCACCGCGCGCTGTTCTGGGTGTTCTTCCTGTTCACGCCGCTCCACTACGTCCTCGTCGCCTACGACCGCTACGACCTGTTCAGCGTCTTCCTCCCCCTCTACGGCACGCTCTTCGTGCTCGCCCGGGTGGCGATGGCAGGTGACTACAAGCGCTTCCTCGAACGGACGGCGAAGATCCAGGCCGGCCTGGTCGTCTGCGTCTACTGCCTCTCCTTCGCCGCGGCGCTCCTCCACGTGCGGATCCGTGGGCAGGAACCCGGCAGCGGCGCCAACTTCCGCCTCCTCTTCTTCCTCATTCTCCTGGTGCAGTTTGCCGACTGCATGCAGTATGTCTGGAGCCGGATGGCGGGCCGTCGGCCCGTGGCCCCCGAGGTGAGCTCGACGCGCACCTGGGAAGGCCTCCTCGGCAGTGCCACGAGCACGGCGCTCCTCGCCGCCGTCCTCTGGTGGGCGGCTCCGCCGTTCGAGCCCTGGCAGGCGGCGCTTGTCGGCTTCGTCGTCGCGGTGATGGGCTTTGCCGGCGGGATGACGATGTCGGCGATCAAGCGCGACCGGGGCGTGAAGGACTACGGCACCCTCGTGGTGGGCCACGGCGGCGTCCTCGACCGGGTCGACTCGATGTGCTTCGCAGCGCCTGTCTTCTACCACCTCACGGTGCTCGTCGCGGGCCAGTAGCGCGAACCCTCGCCGCCGGTGGTGCGACCCGCCCACCGGGCCCACGGGGGATTGCCAGGCCCCTGGAGGGCTGAAGTCCCCTGGCTCGGAGCCATCGGCCCGCCGGTCAGTCACGATGAGTTGAGTCGCCGGCAATGTCGGTGGGCTGACCGTCTCCTGGGGCTGCTGCCGACGCCTTGCCGT
>CAMCCR010000101.1 GCA_945873085.1 Candidatus Kuenenia stuttgartensis
AGATCTCGCGTGCAACGTCCGCTGTCGCCGTCACCCCCGAACTCCCTGGTCGAAGGCTCATCGTCGTGATGACGGCCGTCGCGGCCGACACGAGCACGACCGCCACCCCAGCGAGTATCCCCCGGCTCATTGGCCCCATCGGTGCGCTCTCCGTGTGACGACCGTTCCGGCTTCGCAGCGGCAATGGCTGCTGGAACACTCCCCCCCGGACAGCCTACCCGCCTAGTCGGTGAACGACCACCGTGCTTCGTCGAAGCGATACGAGCGTTTGCCGTGGGGCGGCACGTCGATCCACCACAGCAGGGCGCCCCTCTCGCGGCCGCCCGCCGCATACGAAAACTCGTTGAACACGATGGCGACTTTCGGCCGCGGCACGAAGGGCAACTGCTTCGGCACGAGTTCCTGTAACTCGCTCGGATATCGACCGTGCTCGTCATGAAAAGCGCGGATCGCGGCGACGACCCGCTCCGCCCGCCCGAGGGCGATCCGGCGCTGCAACGAATCGTTCCCCAGGGCAATCGCAAGCACAGCCACGGGAATGGCCGCACGCCTGAGGGCGACTCCCCACCCCGGCCTCCGCCAAAGGCTCTGCGCGAGGCTCACGAACAACCAGAGCGGGCAAGCGAGCATCGACAGAAGAAACGACCCGTCCGCGGCGTCGAAAGCCACGACAGCCAAGGCCCAAAGAATGCCTGCGATTCCAAGGCGACCCTCGAGCGACGGCATGCGACTGACCTCTGCAGTGATGCCGAAAGGCGAATCTCAATGGCTCGCGACCAACAGGCTTTCAACGTCGCCCGACGCCGCCGGCGAGTTCAGGGCGGTGTGCCGTTCGCGGCCATCCGCGGAGGCGGTAGCGGTCGAGTGCTCAACTCGTGCCAGGAGGACGTGCAGGAGGCTCTCCGCGACCACATCGGGCAGCCCCGGTTCGCCAATCAATTCGACGTCCGGTCCGCGAGTGCCGGTGAACACGAGCTTCGATCGGTCGCGCCCGCCCCGCGCGCGAATGCGGCGAAGCGACCCGAGGCACCGCTCGGGAAAGGTGCCAGCCAAACAGGTGACGAGGCCATCCCGTGCCGTGATCTGCCTCGCCGGGTGCCAGCACCCGATGAACAGCGACAGATGGGTCAGCAGAAAAAGCGAGTACGCGAAAAGACAGGTCGAGAAAGGAATGTCGGGATTTCCTTGCAGATAGCTGCGGGTACCGTCAGCGATGATCCATGCAGCACTGATCGCCACGAGAGCCTCGGGGCCGACCGAACAAGTCCACGGCATCCATCGAAGATCCCACCCTCGTGAATGGTCTTCGATCAACCAGCCGTCAGACCGTAGCAGACGTCGCGTTTCCACCGGCAGCCTCCCGTTCGCCTCGTCAATCGCCGACGAACCACACGTACAGTTGACTCTCATTCACGAGCCTTTTTCGTCTGCGGCGCCCGCGACTGCCACGAAGACGCATCGCGGGCGCCGTGCAAGACGGCAAGCACCTCAATGCGGTCGGCAAACACGACGTAGTACACCACATGCTGGAACTGCTTCAGGCGCACCGCGCGGACGTCCTGCCAAGCGAAGCCGTGCAGTTCCGGTATCGCTTCAAGGCGTTCGAGGACGTCGCGGAGTCGGACCACGAACATCCGCCCGAGGCCAGCACGGACGACATCCAGTTGATCGCAAGCTGCCGCCACATCGGCCTCAGCCTCAGACCGCAGGATCAGCGGCAGGCTCACGAGGCTTCCTCAAGCCGCTGGAGCACTTCCCGCCATGGCTTGCCTGCCCCTGGTTCCTGAGCAGCGATTGCGCGACGCTTGGCGATTTCGGCACGATGCCATTCAGGAATGTCCTGCGGCTCCACGTGGTCTGGGAGGCTATCCCAGATTTGGTCGATCAAATCCAATCGATCACGAACGCTCAATCGGTCAATGCCGAGCGAATCAATGCGTACGGCCATGGCAACGTCTCCAGGAGGAGCTTTCGTACCAAAGATCCGACTCTACCGAAAATCAGATCGGTAGCGAAACGCAGAGCCTCCCGTGACGGATTTCACGAGAGTTCCTGATCGTCGAACCTTCCGTCCCCAGCGACGGCTGGGACGCTCGAACCTGTACCGAAGAAATCCGCTAGACGACACTTCAGCGGAGGGCTCCATCGGGCGGCGTTACGGTCGCGGCGATGGTCGCTGACGTTGATCGCCTCGTGGTGCTCGAGTGAGAAACGTGAGGGACAAGAGTCAACGCCGGCTCAGACAGCAATGCCCCAGGCCGAATCGCTTAGGGGGCGAGGGCCGGAGCCGAGGGCTCGGGGCGATCGGTTGGCGTGCCGCCGTCAGGAATGCGGCGGGCCTGGAGGGCGTAGATCGATCGCCGCCCCGCCGCCATCGCCACCGGCCTGGCCTGCGGGCCGGCCGGCTCCGGCTGGGGAGCGGGGATCGGCTCGGGGCTCTGCCCACGCGCTGTGGGGCCTTGAGCGAGCGTCGTCGGGGCAGGCTGGGCCACGGCCATCGAGGCCGGGGGGGCCGGGCAGCCCTGACGCACCCAGTCGAGCCAGGTGTGCTGGAGTTGGGCCACGCCGGGCACGGCGTAGTGACGCTGAAGAGCGCCGGTCCAATCGTCGGTGGCGAGACCGTCGCCGACGAAGGTCACGTAGCGGTGGCGACCACCGCGCTCGATGAGATAGCGGGCCAGCGAGTAGCCCTGCGAGTAGAGCGGGAGCACGTCGGCGGGATACTCGCGCATCGCGAACATCTCCGGGAAGGCGATCCCCCGGCCAGTGGTGAGATGCTCGATGAGGAGTCGGTGTTGCCGGGCACGCTCCACCGGATGCTCGACGGTCGTGCAGGCCCCCTCGTCGGCCCAGCGTGGCAGGGGACGGCGGAAGTGACTGGCGAAGATCGTGTGGGTGATCTCGTGAGGAAGCACCGAGTCGAGGATCCGTTCCTCGCTCCCCTGGATCGTCATCGTCCAGCCAAACACCTCGCCGGCATCGAAGACGAAGCTCGTGGCGCCACCGGCCCCGAGCTGCGGGGCGACCTGGGCCTTGATCGGACAGGGGCGGCTCCACCGCGGCAACGGCTTGCCGAGCCACTCCACGGCGAGATTGTGTCGATATTGCTCGGCGGCGTCGCCGATCTTCCTGGCCTGCCCGTCGGTGGGCGCCTCAATGACGAAGTTCGCGGTCCGATGGCTGGCAGCACTGACCCGTCCTGCCCCGAGGGCGAGCACGGCGGCGAGCAACACGAGCACCGGTCGCACGAAGACTCGTTCCAGCATGTCGGCTCCACCTCCGTGGGATCCCACGCGCCGTTCCTTCGGCACGCGATCGCTCTTTTCCGCCCGGCTTCCATCGCGGGGGGCGGACACTAGCGAACCGCCGCGACGTGGAACCAGACCGCTTTCCCCTGCTCATCAGCGGGAAAAACGGTCTTGCGGCGACAATGCTCCGGCGGGGGGGCGCCGCGGAGAGCCCTGGTGGAGAAGGCCAGCCCCGGTCAGCCGGCCGGCCGGACCGTCGATCCCGACGCATCGCGGGGCGTCTGCCGGGCGCTGCTCTCTGCGGATCGGGGGACCGGCCCGAGCTGCGTCACGGTCTCTCCCGTCACGGATCGCCCGGGGGTCGCGCGTCCTAGAGCGAACGTTCTCCCGAACCAGCGCCGCGACTCCCGCGGCATCCAGGCCGCCACCGTCGCGGCGCCAACGACCACGGCCAGCCAGCCCGGCCAGACCGGATCGAGGGTCGCGATCCACAAGGCCCCCAAGCCGATCACGAACAGCGGCACCACCCACCAGGGCCCGAGGACGGCGGAGACCAGCCGCGACACGATGGGTGTCCGCCGCCGGGCCTCGAGGAGCGCGACAACGCCGAGGAGCATCACGGCGGTCGCCAGCCATCGCCCCGGCATCGAGGCATCGGCGCGGCGGGCGACGAGGAGGCGGAGGACGGGGATGTCGCGGGACTGGAGAAGGCGGAGGGGTGGGGCCCAGGCGGCAGCGGCGCGGCTGTCGCGCATCCCGACATGCGACCAGGCCGCCGGGAGCGGCAACACCGCCTCCCGACGCCGCTGCCTCAAAAAATCTTCGAGCCGCCGGGCGTCGTCCGATGGGGCCCGGGCGATCCCCCGTTCGAACTCGGCAGCCAGGCCCTCGATCGCCGCGCGGCGCGCTGCCGTCATCGCAGCCTCATCGACGGCGACGGTCGGCGGGAGCGGTCGGGCCACGATCCCCTCGGGAAGCTCGACCATCCACGCCGAGCGGAGGCAAGAGAGCCCGACGATGCTCGGCTCGGGGATCTCGAGGACGCCATCGACCGGCAGGCTGTCGCTGACATCACCGGCATAGACCGCGACGATCGACCGTGGCCAGCCGACGTCGAGCAGGCGCAGCTCCCAGGCGTTCTCGGCGATGCTCGTCCGGGCTGGTACCGCGTCGTTGGCGATCCGCCCGTCGACAAACACATCGAACATCCGCATGCCCGCCGGAATCCTGATCCGAATGACGGGGTCGGCAGCGACGATGTCGAACCTCGACACCCCCCAGGCGCGTCCCCGGGCATCGACGGCCAGGTGGGTCTCGGCAAACTCCACCCGCGGCCCGCTCTCTTCGGCTCCCGAACCAGCATCACGAGGGGCTGGGCTCAGCGCCACGTCGGCAGGCTCAAGTCCAGGTTCAAGTCCAAGCTCAGGCTCGGGAGCGGTCGGTGCGCTCGCGTCGGGCCCGGAATCGAGAATGCGGTAGGGAGGGGGCGCGGCATCGGCGGCCACTTCGTACGACCCACTCGACCCGGAGCCCTCGCGCGGCGTCGTCTCGCTCCCAATCGCTCCCTCACCGATCACGGCCACGCTGCCGTCGTGCATCCGCCAGGTGACGGTCAGCGGAGCACCGGGCTCGAGGGCCGCCCGGACGAGCGGCAGGGTTCCGGAGGCGGCCGGGGGGCCGTGGAGGTGAACGGCCACCTCGAGCATGAAAGCACCAGGGCGCGGGCGCTGCACGACGACGAGGATCCGCCGTGGGCCATCGCGGCGCCAACGAACAGCGATTTGACCATTCTCGGACGGAGGAATCCCGGCAGTCTGCTCGTCACGGAGCGTCACCCGCTCGACGTCGCAATGCTCCGGAACGTCGACCGGGATCGCCACCAGGGGCGTGCTGCCGGCATCGATGCGGGCCTCGAGACGGAGATGAATCGCCTCCGCCGCGAACTCAACCTCCATCCTCTGATTGCCACGCGGCGGTTGGCGGCGCCGCTCGACGGAGACGCGCGCCGGCACGGTCGCCATCGGCCGGGGGCGCGTCAGGCCCCCCGTCGTTGTCCCTTCGAACTCGCCCTGCCGGGCCCCGCGACCACTCTCGCTCCGCCACACCATCCCGGCGGTCGGCCCACTCCCCGCCCGGGGAGGAAGGAGCGTGGCATCTTCGGGGAGCGTCGCCTTGACGATCAGCTCGGGAGACGGCTCGAGACGGGTCGTGCGGGCGTCGCTGGATACCGACTCCAGCCACCCCGACGGGAGATCGAAGACGCCGACCGGGTCGACCAGCGGCATCAGGAAGTTGGCCGTGAAGGCGGTCTGGCCCCGGCGGGGATTGGCCACTTCGACGAGAAACCTTCCCCCGCCGAGCGACGATGCCGTGAATCCAGGCTCGGTGATCACCGGTGCGCCGAGGCGCGGATCGGCCCTGACGATCGCCCCACGGACGATCTGATCACCGGGGTCGAGCGTGTAGGTGGCCGTCAGCCGGCAGCCTCCGTCGTCCCAGAAGAGGTCGTTGCGACTCTCGGCCACGGGGATCGTGTCGACGATCCGCGTCGACCCGTCGCTCGCCCAGGCAAGGCACACCTCCGTCGCGCGACTGACATCGAATCCGTCCACCGCCCGCTGGCTCTCCTCGACATGCCGGACACGGCGCGGCAAGCCGTCCTGTCCCACCGTCTCGACCTGGAGCACCGCTGCATCCCCGTGGCCGACCGGGAGCGGTCCTTCGACGACCAGCTCGGCTGACGGGGCGAAGGGGATCGAGACCGTCGCCCGGTCGACTTCGCCGCTGTGGGTGGGACGGACGAGCAGGCCGGCCTCGAGCCGATGCCGGCCGGCGCTGGCAAAGCCGACCCGCAGCAACCGCCCGTCGCTATCTGCCGTCGGGGCAACCTGCTCACCATCGACGCGCGGCCCGGTCGGATCCCAACTCGCCTCCCCCTCCTGCCGCATCGTGATCAGGGCGCCGGCGTCGGCATCGAGATCGACCGACAGCTTCCAAGCCCCCTCCGCCCCCGGCAAGGCCCGAAGCCGGACGGCATGGATCCGCACTCCATCAGCGGCCCTCTGGCCGAGCGCGGCGGAGAGGACGCGATAGAGCGGCTCGGGAACGAGCGCCGTCTCGCCGCGCTCCTCACCGCCGTCAGCCGCCCCGTCCCCGCCACGAAGGCCGGGCACGATGAACACCGGGAGTGATTCCAAGGCCTCGGCCTGCTGCGGCTGCGCCTCCGCCGATGGGACGACCGGAGGGGGCTGCTGCGCCGTGGCGGAGGCCGGCCCGAGAAGGATCATCGTTGCGATGACCGGGAAGGCTTGGAGCGTGGTCCGCCACCGCGCCGTGGCCCAGCGGAGGAGCGCCGCCACCGCCAAGCCCCACAAGCCGGCGCGGGCCAGGCCGTCGAGTGGCAACGGCACCCACAGCGCCCCGACGGCCAGCGCGACCGCGACAAGCAACCGCGTCACCCGGCTGGCGGTGAGGAATCCGAGGGTCGCAAAGGCGAGGCAGACCAGGAGCGCGCCCCCCCACAGCCAACGGGAGTGGACAAGACGCACGCTCATCGCCTTCCCGCGACCGGCGCGCTGCACGAGGATCCGTGCGCGGAATCCGGCATCGATCGTCCCCTGCCGCAACCGGGGGAGATCAGCCGCGGGGGCGTCTGCCGATCGTCCCCGCACCGTGACGGGGAGGAGGCGTTCGAGCCAGCCGGTGCGCGCCGCACTGACCTCGCGGAATCCGGCCGGCAGGGTGGCGATGTCGACGCCATCGGGCAGGAGCACCTGCCAGGTTCGCTCCAGCACCGGGACGTCGATTCCAGCGCTTGCCAGCGCCACGTCCCAGGCCATCGGCGTGGCCGCGGCGGAGATTTCGGAGCGGACGACGAGCCTGATGAACCGCCGTTCGGCCGGGAGATCGACCAACCAGGCTCCCGTCATGACGTCGGGCACCACCGTCGTCGGCACACCGTCGATGACCACCCCGCGGGCCAGCGCCGCCACCGGTGGCATGACGGCGACCGATGTCCGGCCATGATTCTCGATGTCGAAGCGGGTCTCGTACTCCGTCACGCCGGTTGGATGGCACCAGCAGGTCGTCTCTTCGTTCCAGACCCAGGCGCGGGCCTCGTCGTCACGGTCGCGTCCCCCGGGCACGATCTCGGCGGCCGGCGTCACCGCCGGCGTCAGGTCGGTGGGAGGCGTGAAGGCAAACTCGGCGAGCGTCCCCTTCGGCGCGTCGTCGTCCCCCGACCGCCCCGCCGGGGGCAGCTCCTCGAGACGACGGTTGACGATCTGCGGCCGACGCCGGCCAGCGTTGACGATCACGACTCCCCCATGTTGCGGATCGCTGCCATCGACCCAAGCCAACGGGACTGCGACCGGCCCGCCGAACGGGATCGCGCGCGTGGCGCGGATCCGCACCTCGCCGCGTGCCGGGGGCTGCAATTCGACGAGCCAAGACTCCCCGCCGCCGCCGGCATCACCCCCACGATCGATCCGCCGCACCGTCAGCGTCCCGCCACCGGATGGCAGCAACGACCATTCGAGGAGATCTTCGGTCGGCTCCGAGAAATGGACGACGACGGCATCGAGCGCCGATGCCCCCGGCCGGCAGGAGAACGTGAACGACTCGGTGATCCGGTCATCGACAACGGTGAGCCGGACATGCGTATCGGCCTCGACCGGAGGGCGGCGCTCGAGGAGGCTGGCGGGTGCCGCCATGGCTGCCTCGTCGACCGGGATCCAGGCGCGGATGGCGGTCTTCGCCGTGAGCGCCGCGAGGCGCTCCGGTGGCGACGACGGAGGGGGCTGCGGCGGGTCGATTTCGATCGTCGTTTCCGGTGGCGAGGTGAGGGCGAGCACGGCCAGCCCCGCGGTCTCGCCGTCGAGTCGCACCATGTCCATCTCGGCGCCGGTGAATGGCTCCTCGGTGGTGATGCCGGCCCGGTGCCCGGCGATCGAGAGCGTGAACCCGCGCTGCGGGGTCGCGGCCGTGGGGAAGCCGATCTGCAACCGATCACCGCGGCCGTCGCGCACCACCCGCCAGTCGAGCGATGCGATCATGGCGGCCCGATCGCCACCGCCGCGCCGCTCGATCCCCTCGACCGAATCGATGAACCACCCCGGCGCAATCCGACCGGTGACCTCGAAGGCCTCGCCACTGCGGACGCGGAGATCACACGCCGTGCGCCCCGTCACGACGGTGGGGACGACGTCGACGGTGGTCACCCGCGCCACGTCGAGATCCGCCCCCCGCGGCGCCACGCCGACGCGCACCCTAGCCTGGGGCGACTGCGCCTCGAGCGAAACAATCGTATCCATCCCCTCCGGCTGCCTGATCCCGCGGATCGGCCAGCCAGAGGTCTTTTCGTCCGCGACGGGGAGGCAATGCTCGAAGCCGATGTCGACCAGCGCCAGCCCCGGGTCGCATTCGACCCGCACGCCGCCCCCGGCCCACTCCGAGGGAACAGGCCACAGCAACGGCAACCACCCGGCGTCGGGATCCTCAAGGCCGCCCGCTTCCGCGCCGTGGGTGGGGAGCGGAGCGACGGCGCTGATCGTCAGCGGCGCAAGAGTGCCGAGGCTTCCGGTCGGCAGCCGCACGAGCGTCGCCTCCCCAGTCCGCCCCCACTCGACCTCGGCGGGGAGGTCCCCACGATTCGGCAGCGCGACCGTCGCCGACACTGGCAGGAGCCGCGGATCGGCGTCGAGGGTCAGCACCGGCGTTCGCCACGGCGCGGTGGGGACGATGACGGCAGTCAGCCGCGCCTCCCCCCGCCCGACCACGACCGCCTGCCAGCAGCCGAACTGGCGGGGCGACTCCTTCGCCGGCACGGCGGTGAACGGGAGGGCCTCGATCGGCCCGACGTCGATCCGCCAGACGCCATCCGCGGCCGCCGCCGGCGCCGTGGCGGGGATCGCCACCGCCGGCCTGGCCCAAGCCTCCCCCTCGATCAACGGAACCGTTCCCGGCGGGGTCTTCAGTTCGATCCGCGTCCGGAGGGCCGGGAGCAAGTGAATCAAGATCGGGCTGCCGTCCTCGGCCGGAGGCAATTCCCACTGGAAGCGGTAGCGGCCGCCGCGAGACGCGAGGAAGCCGAGCGCCGTCTTCCCCCCGTGGATCACCACTTCGGTGCTCGTGCCATCCCCGTCGCAACTGCCACGGATGACCGGCACCATTCCCAGGGAGACCGTGGCGGGGAGATCATCGGCCGGCAGCTCGAACGTCACCGTGCCCCGGAGTCGGCCTTCGACGTCGAGCGTGGCGATGCAGGTCGCGTCAGTGATGGCGACTGTCTGAAGACGGATCGCGGGGGGCGTTGCCTCGGGCCCGCCATCCCCTCCGGCGGCCGCCAGCGCCGCTTCGAACTCCTCCACCGGCACCGGAACGAGTCGATGGCTGCCGAGGGGCACGTCGCCGAGCCGTCCCCCCGGGACGCGGACGCGGTGAAAGGGCATCGTGGCCGCCGTCGACGGAGCGGGGGCCGAAGGGATCGTGGCAGAAGCGGCGACTGGCGCCGGAGGATCGGCGGCCGTCGCCGCCATCGACAAGCCGAGCAGCATCAACAGGAGGAGGGGCAACCCACCCACGAGCGCCCGCTGGCGGACGGGTCTTCCGGGGCCGCAGGGGAGCCGCGACGGGGAGGAACGCCGGCGATCACGGCAGCGCGTCATGACAACGACCGTCCCGGCGGCGCGGGGCGGACCACGGCCGGAGGATCGAGATTGACGATCAGCGACGGGGCCGCAAGCCGCGTCGAGTCGTCGTCGTGATCGTGCTCGTGATCGTGGTCGTCGAAACGCTGCGGCACGGCCACCATGGGCACCACGGGTTCGGTCACCCGTCGCAGGCCGGCGGCGAGGAACGACAGCAGGCATCCCGGAATCGCGGCCTGAACGACGAGGGGCGCGATGGCGGGGAACGCCACGGCCGCGAGCGTGGCCGGCAACGCCAGCGCGAAGACGGCGGGCACCCGACGCCAAGCGGGGCGATAGACCATCGTCAGCCCGAGGGCCAGCAGCGGGCCCGACACGAGGAGGACGAGGAGCCAGGTGGGGAGAAGCCAGACGGTACCCGCTCCGGGCGATCCTGTGCCGGCGAAGACGACACGCCCCGACACCACCGGCGGTTCGGGGGGAGGCGTTGGCCGAACCGGCTCCCCGACCTGGATCGGGCCGGCCCCCGAGGACTTCGGGGCCACCGGCCGCCCCGCTCCCACCACCCAGTCGGAGAGGACACCACGGTCGACCACCGGCACACGTTTGAGCCCCAGCGTCCCCCATTCCCAACGTTGCTGCGACGTCCAACGGCTCGGGGCAGCGAGGAGGTGTTCGTCGTCATCGAGGAGGAGATCCCAGAAAAAACGGCGTTGGAGCGTGCCTGCGGCGAACCGTGGCGCCTCGAGTTGGAGCGGACCTACCACCCCTCCCAGAAACCACGTCGCCCCGCCCCCCTCGGAGACGCTCCGCGGACGCGATGTCGCGATCGTCACCACAGCCGAGGCGCGTCCGCCTCCCTGCCCTGGGCCGCGCGGAATGTCGATCGCGACCGCGCCGTCAGGACGGACAGCCCCGACGATCATCGTGCCGTCGAGGCGAACCTCGACCGCCGCGGGATCGGGGCTGCCGTCACGCATCGGCAGACAGGAGGGGGGGAGCGCCAGCACCAAGCGCCGCCCGGTCGTCGTCACGGCGTACCGGAAGCGATCCTCGCGTCGATCGGCAACGATCCTCGTCTCG
>CAMCCR010000102.1 GCA_945873085.1 Candidatus Kuenenia stuttgartensis
GGAACCTGGACGGTGTAGGTGGAGGTCTTCTCCTCCGACACCGGCACGTTCACCGTGTAGGACTGCTCAACCGTTTCGGTGTAGGGAACCTGGACCGAGTAGGTCGAAACCTTCTCCTCGGACTTCGGCACCATGACCGTGTAGGCCTGCTCGACGGACTCGGTGTAGGGGACCTGGACCGTGTAGGTCGAGACCTTCTCCTCCGAAACCGGCACGTTGACCGTGTAGGACTGCTCGACCGGCTCGGTGTAGGCAACCTGCTCGGTGTAGGTCGAGGTCTTCTCTTCGGTGGTGGGGACCATCACCGTGTAAGACTGCTCAACCGACTCCGTGTAGGGGACCTGAACCGTGTAGGACGAGGTCTTCTCTTCGGTCTTCGGCACCATGACGGTGTAGGTGGAGGTCTTCTCCTCCTGAACCGGCACGTTCACCGTGTAGGTCTGCTCGACCGACTCGGTGTAGGGAACCTGAACCGTGTACTCGGACGTCTTGGTCTCCGTCACGGGCTTGTTGACCGTGTAGTTGACCGTACGGCTCCGGGTCTCGGGGACCTGCACGGTGACCGTGCGGGTCTTCTCTTCGGTCCGCGGAACGCGCTTGTTGACCGTGTAGGTCCGCTCACGCTGCTCCGTGGTGTACTCGGTCGACGTGACGGTCTTCATCTCCGTCACGTACTGACGCTGGTACACCGTCTTGGTCGCCGGAGCGCAGCCACCGTCGGCCACGACCGAGCCACCCTCGACAACGCCACCCTCGGAAGCCACGGCGTTGCCGCAGCCACCCTCACATCCACCACTGCAGTTGCCGCAGTCATCGGCAAACGTGCTTGCACACGTCACGACAACGGCAAAGGCGGGGAGGATTCGAAACACGAATTTACGAATCACTGACACCTCCGGAAAGGAACAAGAAACCAGTGGGACCGAGCAGGATTTTTCTCGAGCCGGCCCGAACTGGCGGTCGGTCGAAGAGACCCCTCTCTTCTGACGACCGAAACAGCTCGGCCGCCTGATAAGATGGATAGATTACGTTGACTTGACCGCCTTTCAAGGGATGGCGCACGATTTTTACAACCGGGCCCCCGGGAGGGTGCTCCTCCCCCGGTCGAACGGCTGAAAAAAGGTGTTTTCAGGCTGTTTTAGGCCCGTTTCCGGAGGGCCGAGGGGCGCCTACCCCCGCGGCCGGATCGGCCCGTCGATCAGCTGATCCCGGGCGCTAACGCCAGGCCCAGGGGGGCCCAAACCCGACACCCCACCCCTCCGAAGAGGCGATTTCTACCCTTGCGGGGGATCTCTCTCCCCGTTTTCGCCAGCGATTGTGCGGGGTTTTGGCGATCCGTGGCTCAGGCACGGATGGCGCGGTCGCTGGTCCGCTGGTCCGCTGGTCATGGACTGCGGTTGGAGAACAGCGCCGACGAGAGCCTGGAGAGAACCCACAGCGTGCCGAGGGGGAGAATGATCGTCGAGATCGTGAAGTAGATGGCGAGATTGACGATCGATTCGCCGACCTGCGAGAGCGTTTCGTAGAGGCGGCGAGCCCGCTCACCGACGTAGTCGACGGGATTGAAGCGGTCGAGCCAGCCCTTGTTCTTGGCCGCCATCTCCTCCGCCTGCTCGACCTGCTCGATCTCCGCCGTCGTGGCCGTGACGGCCGCGGCCGCCTGCTGATAGCCACTTTCGAGGAACTGCTCGGCGACGACCGAATCGATCCACGCCGTCGTCGGGATCGCCAGCCGGGCAAACAGCGCCAGCCCGAACAGCCGCGTTCCCCAGCCCATCAGCGACCTTCGCGATCGCCCCCCGACCAGCGACGAGCCGACGATCGCTGCCAGCGACGGGACAAACAGCCACCATCCCAGCGCCCGGCCGATCTGCATCGCCACGCGCTGCGTGCCGAGCGCCGTCGTGCTCGTCAGCAACAGGCTGCCGTACTGTTCGACGAGGTCGTTGACCGGATCGAGCGCCTGCCCGATGCCGAGGCTCCCGCCGGGGCCAAAGCTGAAGCTCACCTCCGAGCTCTGGGCCAGCGAGATCGCGCTGTCGAGCCCGCGCGTGGCCGCCAGGGCCGCGAGCGTCCGGGCGAAGGCCGATTCGATGTAGGCCTCGCCGCGCTGGTCGGCCGCCGGGGCGAAGAGGAACATCGACACCAGCGCCCCGACCCCCAGCACCACCAGCCGCGCGGCTGGCTCGCGGAGGCGCGCCGGGAGGAACTGCAGCCACGCGCCGCTCCACAGGGCCGCAAAGAAATCAAAGCCGCCGTCTGGGACCGCAGCAGGAGCTGCCGCAGCGACCGTGGCCGGAGCCTGATTCGGCGCGGCGGAATCCGGCGATTGATCGTCAGCACTCATCGATGGAATCCCCGATGGCCAATGAGCTCCGGCCGGTTGCCGAGCCCCCCGGCAACCATCCTATCGGGCCGCGGCACTCGGAGGACAACGCTACCGGCCAAGAGGCCGGTGCAACGAAGTCACCGGACAATCTCAAATGGATTCGCCGAGGACGACCCGATCACACCCAGCCATCACCGACTCCCCAACGCCAAAACAACTCGGAAAAAAAGCCCTCTCCCGCATGCTTCACTCCAATCCGACATCAACCCCCAGCCGACTCAGAAAGTCATGCCTCTCGGTCCGTCCTCGTGCTGCGAACTCCTCTGCCGATTGCCGGTGCACATACCCAAGAAACCTTGTCCTATCCGCCTCCGGCAGTTGCTGGAGGAGGGCAGAAATTGACTCGAGCCTCTCCACCGCGACATCCGGGTCGAGAAGGCTGTCCGGAACGCAGGAGAAAAACTCGATGGTCTCCAGTGCAATCTGCATCAGCGGTTCGGTAGTCATCGCGCACCCTGAAACGGAGCGACCCCTACGTCAATGTTCGTGATCCCCAATTCCTCAAGCATCTTCCTGGCCCGCGTTGCTTGAGACTCATCTGGAACCTCCCATCGACCGCGGATGCCGTTCTCCTCCAGCGACTGGGATTGCCTGATCGCCTGATCCCTGGACTTCGGAAATGTCGTTATGGACAGCTTCCGGTCAAGCAGGACGCCTTCATCAAGTCCGTCAAACTTAACGTTGACAGATCCGCCATCAGGAAGTGTTCTCTGGATGACAGGAACCTCGCGGTTACCAGTCTCGACACCAGACCGAGCGCCTGTTGCCGAATCTTCGTAGTTTCTCGCTGCCGGCGACATTTTTGGGGTATCTGGAATCCATTGAACTGGCGAGTCAGTCGTGCTGCCTGCCCGTTTAGCCGTCTCC
Source organism: Candidatus Kuenenia stuttgartensis (assembly GCA_945873085.1). Lineage (GTDB taxonomy): Bacteria > Planctomycetota > Planctomycetia > Pirellulales > UBA1268 > QWOP01. The sequence goes on from CAMCCR010000102.1 coordinate 3,257, forward strand.
CCAACGTCATCGAGATACTTCGAGTACTTAATTGCTCCGATTATCGGAGCGACGGCGATCGTATTGATCGCCAATCGCTTTCCCCAATCGTATGACAACTCAGGATGCGTGACCGTATGCCCTAGATCACGAATGTCCATCGGAAGGTCGAGACCCAATACTCCCAATCCAACGCCAGTTCCGATAGAAAGCGCCGTTGGCTTCTGGTCAGTCCAATCGCCGTAGGCGAGACTCGTTGCAGATCGGCCGACGTAGTCGCATACGTCCTCAACGACATCGCTCATTGCACCAAGCCAGCCGCCGCGGCCAGCATCCGATCGTTCTTGCGGTGCAACGGTCTCGATCAGACCAGTCAGCATGGCGCGAGACTCGAGTGACTCGAAAGCTCCGAGCCTCTGTGACGGCTTTCGGAAACGTGTCGCTGATCGCATAGCCCCACCCTCCATGGAATGCCCCGCCGCGATAAATCAATCCTCGATTTTAACCGTTCGAGCCCGCGGAGCGACAGCCGTTATCGCGAAGAAAAAAACGACTGAAACGCTACCATGCCAGAGGCCACGGCTCTCTCATAGACGCAATCACTGCCCCGCGGCAATCAGCCGATCAAGGACCGGCCGCATCCGCGCCGCGCGACGGGCGTTGCCGATGGCGCTTGGATGAAGGTCGTCGTCAAGAAAGGCCTCCGGATCGGGAGCCCCGTCGGGCCTGACGAAGTCCCCCCAGACATCGAGGTATTCAACCGGCCCTCCATCGATCGAGCCCCCCGCCGCCGCGATCGCGGCTTCGATCAGGCCGTTGGCGGTCGCCTGCGTTTCCCGCTCCTCCCAACGCGACTTCGCCGGGAGAATGCCCATCACGAGGATCGGCACGGTGGGATGGTCGCGGCGGATCGTTGTGATGATGTCGCGCCATGCCGCCAGCACCGCCTCGGCATCGGCTCCGCCATGGACGTCGTTACTGCCGGCGGAGATCACCACAGCCCCCGGCTTGGCAGCGGCGAGGAGACGCGGGGCGAAGCCGGCGATCTCCGTGAGCGTGCATCCCCCCACGCCGCGGTTGACGACCTCCAGGCCGGGAAAATCAGCGCTGAGCGTCTCCCACATGCGGATGTTTGAAGACCCGAGGAGGATCACAGCGCCTGCCGCCGGGGGAGCCGCGCGAGAGGCCGCTTCGTAGCGGGCGATCGCTTCTTCCCAGCGCCCCGCATCGGCCACCGCCGCCGGAGGCGGGGCCGCTTCCTCCGTCGCCTCGCCCCCCGCAACATCGAAGCGCTTCATCCTCCCGAGCGTCCTTGCCTCGCCCGGCTCGGCGACGATCGTCGGCGGGATCTCCTTGACGGCGACTGGCTGGAGCGCCGTGAAGTACCACAGGCCGATCCCGGCCAGGCCGAGGCCGAGGAGGGCCACCATGCCGGTGGGGAAGGAACGATTTGCGGACGAACTCATCGGGGAACGTTCCTCTGGAAACGATCGCAGTTGCGACACCAAACCCCATCATCCCCGCCCGACACCAAACCCCACAAGGAAACCGTAGCGAGCCCCACCGTGGCGGGTCGCGACGGACGTTCCAACCCCCTGCTATCCTCTTGGCGTCGGGCCGGGGGGATCGTGCGATCGGTTCGCGCGCCTCCGGTGCCCTCTCACCGCCGGAGTTCACCGATGCGCCGTCCGCTGTCGACCCTCTTCCTCCTCGCCGCCCTCGCCGTCGTGCCGGGCGTCTCGCCCCGCGCCGACGTCTCGCTCAACAACATGTTCGGCGATCACATGGTTCTCCAGCAGGGGATCAAGAACAAGGTGTGGGGGAAGGCCTCCCCGGGCGAAGCCGTCACCGTCACCCTCGGCGGGCAGAATCACGAGACGAAGGCCGGCGCCGACGGCGCCTGGCAGGTGATGCTCGACCCGGTCAAGGAATACGGCGGCCCCCATGAGCTGACCGTGAAGGGGAACAACACCGTCACCTTCCACGACGTCCTCATCGGTGAGGTGTGGGTCTGTGCCGGGCAGTCGAACATGCAGTGGAGCGTGAACGCCTCAACCGATCCCGATCTCGAACGGTCCGCGGCCAAGTTCCCGCAGATCCGCCTGATCTCGGTGCCGCAAGTCGGCACGCAGGATCCGCAGTGGAACTTCAACGGCTCGTGGCAGACCTGCACCCCCGAGACGGTCGGCAACTTCTCGGCCGTGGGCTACTTCTTCGGCCGCCAGCTCCACCAGACCCTCGGCGTGCCGGTGGGGCTGATCAACAACGCCTGGGGCGGCAGCGCCGCCGAAGCGTGGGTGCGACGTGACAAGCTTGCCGCCGATGCCCGCTTCAAGCCGCTCGTCGAGCGGTGGGAGAAAATGGAGGCCGACTATCCGGCCCAGAAGGCGGCCTACGACAAGGCGATGGTCGAATGGAAGGCAGCGGCGGAGAAGGCGAAAGCCGACGGGAAGCCAGCCCCGGGGCAGCCGGGGAATCCCGACGGCAACATGTTCGGCAACCACCGCCCCGGCAACATCCATTCCGGTGTCCTCACCCCCTCGGTCGGCTACGGCATCCGGGGGGCGATTTGGTATCAGGGGGAATCGAACGCCGGCCGCGCGTATCAATACCGCGCCCTGTTCCCGTTCATGATCAAGTCGTGGCGCGAGGAATGGGGCCTGGGCGACTTCCCCTTCTATTGGGTGCAGCTGGCCGACTTCAACGCCGAGCAGCCCCAGCCAGGCGAGAGCAGCTGGGCCGAGCTGCGTGAGGCACAGACGATGACGATGAAGGCCCTGCCGAACACCGGCGAGGCGGTGATCATCGACATCGGCGAGGGGAAGGACATCCATCCGAAGAACAAGCTGGATGTCGGCAAGCGGCTCGCCCGCTGGGCGCTCGCCGACACCTACAAGGTGGCGGGCATCCCGGCCCGCAGCCCGCTCTACAAGGGGATGGAGAAGCAGGGCAAAAAGATCGTCGTCGCCTTCGATCATGTCGATGGTGGCTGGCGGCCGTTCGATGTCAACGAGCCGATCGGCTTCACGATCGCCGGCGCTGATCACACGTTTGTCCACGCCAAGGGGACGATCCTCCCCGATGGCCGGATCGAGGTCTCGGCCGAGGGCGTGGCCGACCCCGTCGCCGTCCGTTACGGCTGGGCCGACAATCCGAAGTGCAACCTCTACTCCGGTGTCGGACTGCCGCTGACGCCGTTTCGCACCGACGACTTCAAGGGGGTCACGGCCGACGCCAACTGACCGCTCGCTGGCTGTGAAGCATTCAGGGGGCCCGGCCATCGCGCGATGGTCGGGCCCCTTTTTTTCTCTCCGTGGTGGAGTCGAGGCCGGGCCGACGGGGATGACCGGCGCGGGCGCCGCCGCGATCCGCTCCCGGACAGGATGCCATCCCAGACGCCCCGATCTCGAGGAGCCCCCGAGGAATACCGGCCCGCCGCTGGGTATCTTCATGGCCTCGGCCTGGCTGGACAGGCCAGCCCCATGAGGATCCCCGTGATGGCCGTGCCTCGCCTTCTTCACCGCTCCCTCGTTGACGGAATCCTCCTGGCCCTGGTGTTGGCCGGGGCCGGTCTGGCGGCCGAGCCTGAGGTTGCCGAGAAGCCGGCCGAGCCGGCGGCGACCGGAGAGGCAGCCGAGAAGGACCGGAAGAAGCCCCTCCGCATCCCCGAGGCGACCGACAAGCCGATCATCACGGAGCACGCGATCACCCTCGGGGAAACGACGCTCGAGTATCGGGCCGAGACCGGAATGCTCCCCCTCCTCAGCGAAGAAGGCACGCCGCGGGCGGGCGTGTTCTACGTCGCCTACACCGCCAAGCCGGCGGCCGATCCGGCCGAGCGGCCGGTGATGTTCTGCTTCAACGGGGGCCCCGGCGCGGCGTCGGTCTGGCTCCATCTCGGCGGGCTCGGGCCCCGACGGGCGAAGGTCAACGACGACGGCACCCTCCCGCCGCCGCCGTTTGGCCTGGTCGACAACGCACACACCCTCCTCCCCGCCGCCGATCTGGTGTTCATCGATCCGGTCGCCACCGGCTATAGCCGCCCGGCCAAGGACCAGCGCGCCGATCAATTCTTCGGCGCCGCCGCCGACATCTCGGCCGTCGCCGACTTCATCCGTCTGTGGACGACGCGGGCGCGCCGCTGGCGGTCGCCGAAGTATCTCTGCGGCGAGAGCTATGGCGTCTTCCGGGCCGCCGGCTTGGCGCGGCGGCTCCAGGACGAGCACGGGATGTTCTTGAACGGCCTCGTGCTCGTCTCGGGGCTCGTCGACTTCCAGACGATCCACCCCGGCCCGAGCAACGATCTCCCCTACGCGACGTTTCTCCCCGGCTTCACCGCCGTGGCGGCCCACCACGGAAAACTCGCCGCCGACCTCAGCGGCGATCTCCCCGCGGCGTTGGCCGAAGCGCGGGCATTCGCCGCCGGAGAGTACGCAACGGCGCTGTTCGCCGGGGCATCACTCCCCGCCGAACGCCGTGCCGCCGTGGCGCGGCAACTCGCCCGGCTCAGCGGGCTCCCCGAGAAGCTCATTCTCGACCACGACCTGCGCGTCGACCCGGGCCTGTTCCAGGAGAAGCTCTTGGCCGATGAAGGCTTGATCTGCGGGAGGTTCGACGGCCGGATCACCGGCCGCGACGGCTCGGCGGCCGGGTCGCGCCCCGGCTTCGATCCCTCCTTCACCGCCGCCCTTGGGCCCCTGTCGTCGGCGATGAACGCCTACGTTCGCGAGGAACTCGGCTATGAGAGCGACCTTCCCTACAAGGTCCTCGCCGGCGTCGGCCCCTGGCCGTACGAGCAAAACGCCTACGCCAACACCGCCGACGATCTCGCCGACGCGATGCACGAGAACCCCCACCTCCGCGTCCTCGTCCTCGTCGGCTTGTGCGATCTGGCCGTTCCCTGCGACGCGATGCGCCACAGCGTCGACCACCTCCGCCTCGATCGAGCCCTCCGCGACAACATCACGTTCGCCGAGTACACCTCGGGGCACATGATGTATCTCAACCTCCCCGATCTGGCCCGGATGGAGGCCGATCTGGCCCGCTTCGTGAGCCCCCCCTGATGCCCACAGGCATCCGGGGGGACCGTGGTCGAGCGACTCAACCAAGGACGGCGACGGTCACCGGGTCGTCGTCGTCTTGGCCCGGGCCACGGGCAGCGGCTGGACGACATACACCTTCGGGTCGTCGACCACCCAGGGGGTGCTCCACGTTTTGCCGTCGTCCTTCGTGCAGACGTTGAAGAAGAACGTCTTCAGCGTCTCGGTGCGGTAGTTGTAGGGGAACTGCGAGGTGATGTGGTCGTCGGCGGTGAGATCGTCGACGCCGGGGCTGGCGTAGTAATGGACCTGCCCGTCGGGGGTGAACGAGAGGCCGAGCGTCCACCAGCCCATCTCGGTCATCTGCGGGCCGCGGATCTCGCCGCCGTTGCGACCGCCACGGACCTTGAGATAGGCCCCCTCCTCCTTCGACTTCGATTCGGCGGCCGTCTCGTAGCAGATGAACATCCCCGGCCAGTATTCCTCGAGTCCGAAGCGCCCCTTCTCCGGGTGATCCTCGCCGGTGATCACCGCGTGCGTGTAGCAGCCGGCGCGGAAGCCGAAGGTCGGGCCGCTGCGCTTCTCCCACTGATCCATCGGCGGCAGATAGACGCGGGCCACGACGCTCGGAGAATTGCTGACGCGGATCCCCTGCCCGAAGTTGCGCTGCATGTTGTAGATCAGATCGTCCTGCTCCATTTTGTAGCTGGGGCGACCCGGGATGCCGGTGTTGAGCGAGGCGATCAGCAGCCCGTGCTCACTCCCCTCGAGCCCCGGGCTGGGGAGCGGCACGCGTTTGACGACGTCGGGGGTGCCGCGCTTCATTCCCTCGAACCAGCGACCGTTGACCGACCGGCCGACCGGCTCGCGGATGCGCTTGTCCTGCTCCTCCGAGCTCTTGGGATGGCGGTAATTCCAGCTCCACTTCTCATCCTCGAAGTCGTCACCGATCGCCTCAACGACGGTGCCGCTGCCGGGGACGAACGTCGAGTCGGTGGCCACCGGCGGAGGGCCATTGAACGCCTTCGGGAGCGGTCGCTTGAGAAGGGAACGCAACCTGTTTTGGGCCGCCGCTGGCTCGGCTCCGCCGAGCACCGCGCCGATCGCCAGCGCCACCATGACCGCCCCCCGCACCGTGCACTTCATGGCCGTTGATCCCTTCGTCGACGCTTCGCCCCACCGATCTCCGCCGGCCGCACTGTGGCAGCCACGGGGGACGCTCTCCCCCGATACGTCGGGGTATCGACGGATCCTGGCAGCGACGTGGAACCCCTTCCCCGCAGCCGTGGGCATCGACCCTCTCCCGCCCCGAGCGCCAGCGCCTCCCCGTCTCGACGACCGCCCCCGATTGCCGCAATTTCCTAGCTTCCCGCCCGAGGGCGACAGTCAGTGAAACCTGTCTGGCGACCCCGGCCGCGCCTCCCCTACACACCCTGCCGGTCGACGTCGTGCCGCCCCACCGCCCCCCGGACCCCGTCGCGATGCACCCCAGAAGTTCCAGCCGGGTCTCGATCACCCTCGCAAGCTTGGCTTCCACGCTCCTCGGGCTGGCTGCGGCGGCGCGTGCAGGGGCCGCCGAGCCCCCCCGATCCGACCTCCGGCCTGCGGGGGAGGTCGCCGCCGCCGAACGCAACGCCCCCGTGGCGGGCATGACCCTGGTGCCGGTCCCCCCGCTCCTCCGCAATCATCTCGTCCTCCCGGAGGGGGCAGGGCTGGTCGTCCGTGAAGTCGCCGCTGGGTCGCCTGCCGAGGCCGCCGGTCTGCGGATGCATGATGTCCTCGTCTTCCTCGATGGCCAGGCGCTCCTCCGCCCCGATCATCTGGCGGCCCTGGTCGCCGCCGCAGGGCCTGAAGCGCCGCTCGTCCTCGAGGTGCGCCGCGCCGGCAGGCAACTCAGCGTGTCGCTCAACCCCTCGCGCTCCTCCGGGAGCGCTTCTGTTCCTCCACAGCCCGGGGCGCCGGCCACGCTTGCCGAACCGCCCCCGGGGGCCGCGCCGATCCCCACCACTCAGCCGACCATCGAGCCGGTGGCCGCTGCGCCATCGGCGCCGTTCGTTCCCCCTCCCGGGGCGCGGAGGCTCGGCCCCGATGCGGTGCTCCTCGAAGAGGGCGACTACTGGCTGAAGGTCTACCGAGCCGCCGACACCTGCCTGATGGCCCGCGACGCCCGCGGTTGGCTGGTGTTCAACGGCCCGATCGCCACCCCGCAGCAACGCAGCCTCATCCCCAGGCGGGTGCGCGAGCGCGTCGCGAAGCTCGAACTCATGCTCGACGCGGTGGTGGACCCCCCGACGACGCCTCCCCCTCCGGCGATCGCTGCCGGGCCGACCCCGCCTGCGCCGGCGGCGGCCAAGCCTGCGCCGGCGCCATCCGCGACGGCCCCGCCGACGAGCGTGGCGGCGCCCCCAGCAAGCGTGGGGACTGCCACTGCGCCCTCACCGCAGGCCCCGACGGCCGCCACGATCGAGCCGATCACGGAGATCGGACGCCTCGACGTCGATCCGATCGAGATCCGCTGACGCTCCTGCCGGCCAGCGTCACCAGCCCCCTTCGGCCGTGCGACTACCCCAGCCGCCGGATGATGTC
>CAMCCR010000103.1 GCA_945873085.1 Candidatus Kuenenia stuttgartensis
TGGACGCGGCTGATCTCGGAGCTGCGCCTCGCCGGCTGGCGGGGGAGCATCGACATCGAGGGCTTTCACGACCCGGTCTACCGCGACCGGCTCGAGACCACCGGCCAGGTGGCGGCGCTCGAGCACCTCAAGCGTTGCCGGGGCGGGCCTTACATTCCCAACATCTTCTGACGCCGGCGGCGAAGCGCCGAAATCCCGGCCGCGGCTCCGCCGGCGAGTAGCATCGCCCAGGTCGAAGGCTCCGGCACCACCTCGAGCCTCCCGGTGCGCTCGCTGAAGCGGAGGAACTGCTCTGAGGTGCCGTAGGTCGACGTCCATTCCCCCGTCCCCGTCGGGTAAAAGCTGACGGCCGAATAGGCTCCGCTCCCGGCTGCAATCACCGACGAGAAGCTTCCCACCGAGATTGCCCCGTCGAAGGCGAACAGCTGGAACACCTCGCCGGTGGCAAACGGGGTGGTGTTGCCGAACTCGAGGCGGAGCGTGCCGCCGAGGGAGGCCGGGGTGCCGGTGATCGTGACGCTGTCGTAGTTGGTGCCAGCCGTGCCGGCGAGTGCACCATTGCCGACAATCCCGAACGAAGACAGGCTGCCATCCTGAAGCGAGAGCGCCCCAACGGTGAGCAACGACGGCCCCCCGGCGAGGCCGGGGGCGAGTGTGCCGCCGGAGTTCACCTGCACGGTGTTTGGGACCGTCCCAGAGCCGCCGACGACCCCGCCGGCATCGACGACGACCGACGAGTTGACGAGCGAGCCATCGATGACGAGGCCGCCGGCAGAGACGGTCGTCAGCCCGGAGTAGCCGTAGGTGCCGGCGTTGGTGAGCGTGAGCGTGCCGCTCCCCGTCTTTGTGAGCGTGCCCGAGCCGTCAATTTCCCGGCCGTAGCTCGAATCGCTGCTGCTGTTGAAGACGAGCGACCCATGGAGATTGAGGTTGGCCTGAAGAACCCCGCCGGCCCCCCCGGTGCCGATCCGCAGTTCGCCCCCCAGGAGAGCGATGCTGGTCGGGCTCGACTCCGAGAGCGTCCCGCCGACGGTGACGGTGCCACTCGAGATCGTCATCGTGCCGTTACCGACGGCGAGGTTGCCGCTGTTGGTCCAGCTTCCCCCGGAGACCGTGGCCGTGCCGATGCCGTTCCCGGCACCGATCGTGGCAGCGGCGGTCGTCACGGTCCCCCCCGCGACTGTGAATGTCCCGCTCGCCGAATCGCCACTGCCTACCGTGAGCGTACCGCTCGACGTGAATGTCCCGCCATTGTCCACCGTCAATGCACCGGTTCTACCGTCATCGCGGCCGAGCGTGGCATTGCGGACACTGACGCTGCCGCCATTGACGACAAGCGTGCCATTGCCGGCCGTCGTGCCGACGACGAGATCGGCGCTTGCATGGGTGATCGAGCCGGTGGCCGCCACCTCGAGCGTGCCGCCGCTGACGGTCGTGCCGCCGGAATAGGTGCTGGCCGCGGAGAGGGTGAGGGTGCCGTCGCCGAGTTTTTCGAGCGTGCTCCCGGCACCGGCGAGCCCCGCCGCAAAATCGACGTTCTGGCCACTGGTGTCGATGCGGATCGCCTGCCCGCTGGCCGTGCTAATCCGGGAGGAATAGTCAACCTGATTGGCTCCGTTGTACTGGAGCGTGCCCCCTCCGAAGGAGATCGTTCCGCTGCTTCCGATCGCGTCGAGGCTGCCGAGGGCGAGCACGCCGCCGTCGAGATTCGTGCCGCCGGTGTAGCTGTTGCCTCCCGTGAGGACGAGCGTCCCTGTCCCCTGCTGCGTGAGCGAGCCGGTGCCGGAGATCGTTCCGGTAAAGGTCGGGGTGTCGGAGCGGTCGAAAACGAGGGAGGCATTGTTCACGATGTTGCCGGCGACCGAACCGGATGCGTCGCCACTGCCAAGGCGCAGGGTACCCGCCGAGATCGTCGTGTCTCCGTCGTAGCCATTGTCGGCCGAGAGGGTGAGCGTGCCGCCGCCGAGCTTCGTCAAGGTGTTCCCGGTACCCTGGAGGGGAGAGGCGAACGTCACGTCCGCGCCGTCGGTGTCGATGTTGAAGGCCTGCCCGTCGGCGATGCTGATGCGGGCAGAGACGTCGACTGTGTTGGCGGACGTGAACTGGAGCGTGCCGCCGAGGAACTCGATCGTCCCGGCGGTCGGGTCGGCGGAGCCGATAGCGCTGGCGTCTCCGAGCCGGAGCGTCCCACCTTGAAGTGAAAGCCCGCCGGAGACGTCATTGGAGCCGGTCAGCGCGAGCGTTCCGCTGCCGAGCTTCGCGAGGAACGCGCCGCTGCTCGCCAGGTTGCTGTCGAAGGTGACCGCACGGCCATTGGTGTCAATGCGGAAGGCCTGGCTCGCGACGGTGCTGAAGCGGGGGGAGTAGTCGGCGTTGTTGTTGGCCGTGTACTGGAGGGTGCCGCCGGCAAACGAGATCGTCCCGGCGGCGGGATCGGTCGCATCGCCGAGGGCCCCGGCGTTGTCGAGGGAGAGCGTGCCTCCGGAGAGTGTCGTTCCCCCGGCGAAGCTGTTGGCGCCCGAGAGCGTGAGCGTGCCGGCCCCGAGCTTCTCGAGCGAGCCGCCGACGCTCGTGAGATTCGCCCCGAGGGTCACGTTCCGGCCGTTGGTGTCGAGCTTGTAGTCCTGGGAGGCCGCGGTGCTGAAGCGACCGGAGTAATCGGTAGCGTTGGCCGACGTGAACTGAAGCGTGCCGCCGGCAAACGAGATCGTCCCGCTACTGCCGATCGCGTCGGCATTCCCGAGGGAAAGCGTTCCGGCGGAGAGCGTCGTGCCACCGGCATACGCATTCGCTCCGGAGAGGGTGAGCGTGCCCGAACCGAGTTGCTCGAGCGCGCCCGAGCCTGAGATGACGCCGCCATAGTCGAGATCGTTCGATCGGTTGAAGACGACGGCAGCGTTGTTGAGGAGGTTGCCGGCAATCGAGCCGGTGGCCCCACCGGCGCCGACTTGGAGCGTGCCGCCGGTCACGGTCGTCGTGCCGGTGTACGTGTTGTCCTCCGCGAGGATCAGCGTGCCCCCCCCGAGCTTCTCGAGCGTGCTTCCGCTCCCCGCGACGACACTGTCGAGCGTCACCGTCTCGTTGTTGGTGTCGAGCTTGAAGGACTGCCCGCCGGAAGTGTTGAAGAGATTGGAGTAGTCGTTCGTATTGAAGCTGGTGAATCGGAGCGTGCCGCCGCCGAACGAGATCGAGGAGGTCGATCCGAGGGCCGCGGTATTCCCGAGCTCAAGGACACCGCCATCGATGGAGGTGCTGCCGGCCCAGCCGTTTGCGCCCGACAGGACGAGCGCGCCCGCCCCCTGCTTGACGACCGCACCACTCCCGTCAATCACGTGGGTGTGGTCGGAGGTTCCCGAGCGGTTGAAGACGAGCGTGCCCTCGTTGGTCAGGTCGTTGCCGAGGGCGCCCGAATTGCCGCCGTTTCCGATCTGGAGCGTGCCGCCGGAAGAAAGATTGATGGTGCCGCCCGTGCCGCGAAAGAGCGTGCCGCCGACGACGACCGTCCCCGCTCCGCTCATCGAGAGCGTGCCGGTGCCGGCGCTGCCGACGGTGAGATCCCCACTGTTGGACCACGTGCCCCCGGTGACAACCGCAGAACCCGTGCTGCCGAGATCATCGCCAATCGTCGCCGAGCCACTGCTCACGGCGCCGCCGGAGAGGGTGAGCGAGCCGGTCCCTCCTGCCGTGCCGAGGACGAGGCCATTCGTGGTCGTCCACGTGCCGCCGTTGATGCGGGCACTGCCGTTACTCACGTCTTGGTTGCCGATGTCTGACACACCTGTGCCGATGGTCGAAGAGAGCGAACTGACGCTCCCGCCATCCAATTGAAACACACTGGTGGCCCCTGCGGACGCGACTGTCAGCGCACCACTCCCCGTCCACGTCCCCGAAGTGACTGTCAAAAAGCTGGTCACATCCTGCCCCGACCCGATCGAGGCAGCGCGGATCGCCACGCTCCCACCGGACAGGGTCATCGAGCCGGCGCCGCCATCGACGCCGACGCGGAGATCACTCGACGAGTGGCTGATCGAACCGCCTGTCGTGACCTCGATCAAACCGCCGTCGGTGACACTCGTGCCCCCCGCATAGGTGTTCGTGCCGGCGATGACGAGCGTTGCCGGACTGCTGAACCACAGGGCGCCGGTGCCGGAGAGGTTGCTCGTCATCGTGCCGATAGCGCCGATGGCTGGTGCACCGCCGGTGTAGGTAAACGTCGCCGTTCCGGTGAGAACGCTGTTTCCCACGATCGAAGGCGTGCCAGTCGACGCATCGATGGAGACGTTCCCCGTCGTCGTTCCGGAGAGCGTCGTCGTCTGGGCCGTCGCCGGTGGCGAGACCGCGCCTACGAACCCGCCAAGGAGCAGCGCGGTCGAGACGCGTCCCAACCAAGCGGTTTGGCGGCAGACCGCGATTGCAATCGCCAGCCTCGCGCCACGCTCAAGAACACCCAAGGCAGATCGAGGCGTCATCGGAGATTCCCGGAGAGCGAAGAAGGAAGTTCCCGTTCTACAGCCCCGCGCGGTGAAATCTAGGACGAGGGCCGCCCCTGTCGTGATTGACACCCTCGGCTGTTCGGAATGCGCAGGCGATCGATCACTTTGCGCAACGACGCCCGTCGTACCCGCCCTGATCGAGTCGCTCCCGATCAGCCCGACCGCGGCGGCGCTCACCGCGAACCGATCGGCCCTTTCACGCAGAGGCCGCAGCGTCGATCCGCTCGAGGATCGTCGCCAGAATCTCTCGATCGCTGTCGGGGCGGCGCGGGCTGCCGGGAAAGGGATCGTCGCATTCGATCCATCCCCGGGCCTTGAGAACCTGCGCCATCGAATGCTTGTAGGCAGGCACCGGCGTCCGGAAGGTGAAGCTGCCGAGGGCCTGAAGAGCGTCGTCGAGTTCGACCGCGCGAAGGTCGCCCGCGAGCAGCCAGGCATCGCGCCTGGCGAACTCGGCAGGCGCAGCCGTCGACAGGCCGAGGAGCCAATCGCTCCCACTGCGCACCATGTCGATGGCGAGATCGTTGCCCGTGTAGACCCGGAACGCGGGCCGCTCCCGATCACGGAGCGCGAGCCGCTCCCACTCGAGCCTCCGCGACAGCGACGAATGCTTCGCGCCGCGGCAGTTGGGAATGTGGAGGAGGTCGCGCCAGGCCGCGAGGGAGAGGATCCGCCCCGCGGGATGAAACGCCGTGGAGAGTTCGAAACCGATGAATGAGGGGAGGCTGGCGGCCAGGGTGCCGATCCGCGCCAGAGTGTCGGCCTCGCTGCCGGCATTGAGCCCATGGGAGGGGAAGAGGACGGGCGTCGCCCCGGCTGCGAGGATCGGCTCGCACTCGGCCAGATAGCCGCGCTCGTCGAACGGCTTGCCCGCTTCGTCGACGACACAGGCACCGGCGACAAGATCGCCGGCCACGGCCGGCCCGATCACCTCCCGGGCCACTCCGAGAACCTTCCGCCGTGACTCGCTGTCAAGGCAATGGACATAGCCGGTGTCCATGTTCACCGCCGGCACGATCCCCGCGGCCACCGTGCGGGCAACATGCGCTGCAAACGCCCCCCAGTCGATGCCGCCAGCAGCGTCGACGGGGAGGAGCACCGCCGAGATCCCTTCGATCGACCGGCGCTGCGGCACGGTGCCGGGAGTCGGCACGGCCGCGCTGTCGGGGCCTGCCATGGAAACGTCCTCAGGTCGAAGCCCGGTGGGGGTGGTCGCGTTCGGTTTCGGCGATCCGCAGATCCTCGTCGATCATCATCGCGACGAGTCGATCGAAGTTCACGCGCGGGGTCCAGCCGAGTTCACGCCGCGCCTTCTCCGAACAGCCGCGGAGGAGATCGACTTCGGCAGGGCGGAAGTAGCGGGGATCGACTTCGACGTGGTCGCGATAGTCGAGGCCGAGGCGGGCAAAGGCGTGCTCACAGAACTCCCGCACGGAGTGCGTCTCGTCGGTGGCGATCACGTACTCCGCCGGCGTCGGCTGCTGGAGCATCAGCCACATCGCCTCGACATAATCCCCGGCGAATCCCCAGTCGCGCCGGGCCTCGAGATTGCCCAACCGCAGCTTCTCTTGGAAGCCGACCTTGATCCGCGTCGCGGCCCGCGTGATCTTCCTCGTCACGAACGACTCGCCGCGCCGCGGACTCTCGTGGTTGAAGAGGATGCCACAGCAGCAGAACAGGCCGTAGCTCTCGCGGTAGTTGATCGTGATCCAGTGGGCGTAGAGCTTGGCCACGCCGTAGGGCGACCGGGGGTGAAAGGGGGTCGATTCGTCCTGGGGCGTCGCTGCCACCCGGCCGTACAGCTCGGAGCTCGAGGCCTGGTAGAAGCGGATCTCTTCGCCGGTGGCATGCTGTTGGTCGCGGATCGCCTCGAGGAGCCGAAGCGCCCCCACGGCCGTGACATCGGCGGTGTAGGTGGGCTGGTCGAAGCTCACCCCGACATGGCTCTGCGCGGCGAGGTTGTAGACCTCCGCAGGGCGAACCTCGCGGACGATCCTCGCCAGGCCACTTCCGTCGGCCATGTCGCCATCGTGGAGCACCAGCCGCGGCGCGGGGCCGAGGGTCTCACGGCGGAGGTGCTCGAGGCGTTGGGCTCCAGCCGCACTCGAACGCCGCACGACGCCGTGAACTTCATAGCCCTTGGCGATGAGGAACTCCGCCAGATAGGAGCCATCCTGTCCGGTGATCCCGGTGACGATCGCGCGCTTCAACGGGACACCCTCAGGGACCTCGAAGCCGATCCCGTCACGAGGGCGGGAAGCGGCAGGAATCCCGCGAAAACTACCACCCCCCCGAACCCTCGACAACCACCCAAGCACGGGCGTGGGACTCAGGGCACTCCAGTCCGGGCGCGCGGGGCTGGGAGATCCGGGGCCCGGGGCGTATCGTGATCAGGCCGACGCTTCTTGCCGGCGTTCCCCGAGGCAGGCCGCCGTCCCCGATGTTCCCCCGCATTGCCCGCTTCCGATCCGCCGCCGCACTGCGGGCCCATCTGGCGGCGCTTCAATCGCCGCTGCCACTCGACGACGCGATCCTGTCGGCGGAGGAGGGCTCGCCGATGGCGATGCCTCTCACAATCGGCACTCGCGTCATCGGCAACCGGTGGTGCATCCATCCGATGGAGGGCTGGGACGCAACCACAGACGGGGGCCCCACCGACACGCTGCTGCGTCGCTGGCGCCACTTCGGAATCAGTGGAGCCAAGCTCGTCTGGGGGGGAGAGGCGGTGGCCGTGGTCGCCGATGGCCGTGCCAATCCCCGGCAACTCCTCAGCCCGACGCTCGGGGAGGGGGGATTCCGACTCCTCGTCGACACCGTTCGATCGGCCCACCGTGAGGCCCACGGCTCGGACGCCGATGCTATCGTCGCCCTCCAGCTGACCCACTCCGGACGCTTCTCGCAGCCTGCAGCCGGCCCGCGCCGGCCGCGGATCGCGTTTCATCATCCCCTCCTCGATGCCCGCCACGGCACGCCGCCCGATCCGGCCTGTGTCATCACCGATGCCGAGGTCGAGGATCTCATCGGCGCCTATGTCGCGGCCGCCCGGCTCGCCGCCGCCGCCGGCTTCGACATGGTCGATCTCAAGGCCTGCCACGGCTATCTCGTCCACGAGTTCCTTGCCGCGCGCCGCCGCGACGGCCGCTACGGCGGCGATTTCGACGGCCGGACGAGGCTCCTCACCGAACTCGTCGGCAGGGTCCGCGAAGCCTGCCCCGATCTCCTCATCGGCGTTCGGCTCTCGCTCTTCGACACCCTTCCCTGGCACTCGGTTGATGGCCGGGGGGAGCCGTGGCCGCGGGACGAGAACATCCCGTACGACTGCGGCTTCGGTGTCGATGGCGACGATCCGTCGAGGATCGATCTCGAGGAACCGATCCGTCTCCTCGCGCGCCTTCACGGGATGGGCGTGGCGGCATTCAATCTCACCGCCGGCTGTCCGTACGCTGCCCCGCATGTCTCTCGCCCGGCAGCGTATCCTCCCAGCGACGGCTACGCCCCCCCGGAGGATCCGCTGGTCGGCGTCTGGAGGCAGATCGATGCCGCCCGGCAGGCGAAGGCCGCCCTTCCCGGCGCGGTGATGATCGGATCGGCCTACAGCTATCTCCAGGACTGGCTCCCCCAGGCAGCCCAGGCCGTCGTCCGCAGCGGCTGGATCGACGGCGTCGGCCTCGGCAGGATGGTGCTCTCCTATCCGGAGCTCCCCGCCGATACCCTCGCCGGCCGCGGCCTGCGGCCGCGCCAGATCTGCCGGACCTTCAGCGACTGCACGACCGCCCCCCGTCGCGGGCTCCGCAGCGGCTGCTATCCGCTCGACGACTCCTACAAGACCCTCGAACCCGACGCCACGGCGATGAAGGGGATCCGCCGCGGGGCCGATCCCAAAGATTGACCTGCGGTCGACCTGGCTCGGCATGACCTTTGCCGATCCGGGACGCCGCCACCGGAGACATGGAACACGCACCTGGTCGCTGGCGATACCAGCCCAACGCCGAGCCACGCATGGAACATCTCCTCGAACAGCTCTTTCTCTGGTGGATCCACCTCTGGCCACACCTTCTCACCGTTGCGATCCTGGTCATCGACCTCGTCCTCTCGGCCCATGCCATCCTCACGAAGCGCGACACGCGCTCGACGATCGGGTGGGTCGGCCTGATCTGGTTCTCGCCGGTGTTCGGAGCGATCGCCTACACACTCCTCGGCGTCAACCGGATCCGCTCGCGGGCCAACAGGCTCCGCGCCGGCACCGCTCGCGTCGAGCTTGAGATCGACGGCGCAGCGGCCGGGCCAGACCGTCTCGCCGCGGCGATCGGGCCGCCGGAATCGCCGCTCCGCTCCCTTGCCGTGCTCGTCGAGAAGGTCACGCAGCGCCCCCTCACCGATGGCAACGCCATCGAGCCGCTCGAAGGCGGAGACGCCGCCTACCCCGCGATGCTCGCCGCCATCGGCAGTGCCCAGAGGAGCATCGGCCTGGCGTCCTACATCTTCGACAACGACCCGACCGGCCGGATGTTCGTCGACGCGCTCGCCGCCGCGGTCCGCCGCGGCGTCGCCGTGCGCGTTCTCGTCGACGGGATCGGGGCCACCTATTCCCGCCCCCCGATCACGGGTCTGCTCGCGGAGGCCGGGGTGCCGGTGGCGCTGTTCCTCCCCACGGGAGTCCCCTTCTATTTCCCCTACGCGAATCTCCGCAACCACCGGAAGATCCTCGTGGTCGACGGCGAAGTCGGCTTCACCGGCGGGCTCAACGTCCGGGACGGCTGCTGTCTCGCCCACGCCCCAAAGCACCCCGTCCGCGACATGCACTTCCGTCTTCGGGGCCCGGTCGTCGCCCAGCTCCTCGAGGTGTTCGCGGAGGACTGGCAATTCGCTGCTGGCGAATCCCTCGATGGGGAAGAGGGAGACGAAGCAGCGTGGAGCCCCCATCTGGCCCCCGCGGGCACCATGCCAGCGCGCGGGATTCGCTTCGGCCCCGACGATCCGGACGTCGGCCGGATCCGGCTGGTGATCGTGGCGGCGCTGGCGGCAGCGCAGAAGTCGGTCCGGATCATGACGCCGTACTTCCTCCCCGATGACGCCGTCTGCCAGGCACTCGACGTGGCGGCGATGCGCGGCGTCGAGGTCGACATCGTCATCCCCGGCAAGAACAATCTCTCGCTCGTCGGCTGGGCGACCACCTCGATGCTCTGGCAGGTGCTCGGCCGGGGCTGCCATGTCTGGCTCTCGCCTCCCCCGTTCGACCACACGAAACTGCTGGTCATCGACGACGCCTGGGCGATGTTCGGCAGCGGCAATTGGGACGAGCGCAGCCTGCGGCTGAACTTCGAGTTCAATGTCGAAACCTACGACCGCGAACTCTGCGCCACCCTCGGCCGCCATATCGCCGGGGTCATCGCGCGGTCGCGGCCGATCACGCTCGACGAAGTCGACGGCCGGAGTCTGCCGGTTCGCCTCCGCGACGGCATCGCCAGGCTCTTCTCCCCCTACCTCTGATCGCCCGAGGCCCTGGCGCCCGCCAAGGCCTCCCGCGGCTCCTGCGGCTCCCGTTGGGAAAATGCCCCGAGCCGCCGTCGCTCCCCGCGGGGAGCGGGGGGGGCGAATTGTCACCGCCCGGCAGGTCCCCTAAAGTGCAGGCTTCCCCTTGTGAGAGATCACCATGCCGTCACCGTCGCTTCCCCCGCCGCCGTTCGACACGTCCCTCGACGCCATCGACCAACTCCGGTCCGTCGGCCGGGAGTTCCACGGCCGTGGTTGGTCGCTGGGAACGAGCAGCAACTACAGCGTCGTCTCCACCCGTTCCCCGCTGGAATTGACGATCACCGTCAGCGGCAAGGACAAGTCGGCCCTCGGCCGTGACGACTTCGTCCGGGTCAACGCCGCCGGGGCACCGTGCGACGGGTCGGGAAGAAAGTCCTCCGCTGAAACACTTCTCCATTGCCTGATCGCCGAACTCGTCCCCTCCGTCGGCGCGGTCCTCCACACCCACTCGGTGTGGTCGACGATCCTCTCCCGCGCCGACTTGCCCCGGGGGGCCGTGCGGATCGAAGGCTACGAGATGCTCAAAGGGCTCGACGGCATCGTCACCCACGACACCTTCGAGGAGGTGCCGGTCTTCGCCAACGCTCAGGACATGCAGGAACTCGCCGCCCAGATCCGGGCCCGCTTCCAAGCCGCCGACTGGAGCGATCCGAAGCGTCCGCCGTTCCACGGATTCCTCCTTTCCGGTCATGGCCTCTACACCTGGGGCCGGGATCTCGCCGAGGCCAGGCGGCAGATCGAGATCCACGAGTTCCTCTTCGAAGTCGTGGCCCGCACCCGCACCTTCGCCGGCGTGGCGACGGCTCCGATCGCCC
>CAMCCR010000104.1 GCA_945873085.1 Candidatus Kuenenia stuttgartensis
CCGAAGGGATGCCGACAGTCGTCCTCGAGGCGATGGCCCGGGGCCTGGCCGTGATTGCCACCGACGTCGGCGCGACGGCTGAATGGGTCGGCGCCGACAACGGCGTCCTCCTCCCCTTTCCCGATGTCGGGGCACTCCGGACCGCGATCGAGCGCTGCATCGCCATGCCCGTCAGCGAACTTCACCGGCTGCAAGCGGCCTCGATCGCCAAGGCCAGGGAATGCACCTGGGCACTCGTCACTGCGAAGACGATTACCGCGATCCAAGCCCGGATCTGACCGACCGCAGGCCATGCCATCCGCGGCCCATCCGCCGAGTGCCCGTCGGCTCAACCGATCCGGCGGCGGAGGATGACGAGCGGGTCGGCTTCGTCGCGGGCCCACTTCGCGCTCATCGGCTTGGCAAGGACGATCCCGGCAAGGAAGCCGGCGACGTGGGCCGAATAGGCCACGCCCCCGCCGCCACCGCCGGAATCGAACAGGCCGCTGACGACCTGGAAGAGGAACCAGACCCCCACGGCCACGTAGCCCGGAACGTCGACCATCATCCGCAACAGGATCACGCTCACTCGCCTATGCGGATGGAGGACGAGATAGGCCCCGAGCACACCCGAGATCGCTCCCGACGCCCCGAGGCAGGGAGTGAGCGCCGCCTCGCCCGTGGCGTTGGTGGCCACGAAGGCCAGCGACGCGATGATCCCGGTGGCGAGGTAGAAGAGCGTGTAGCGGACATGCCCCATGCAGTCTTCGACGTTGTCGCCGAAGAGCCATAGAAACCACATGTTCCCGAGGAGGTGCATGACGCTGCCGTGCATGAAGATGCCGGTGAGGAGCGTCAGCCAGACCGGGATCGGCGTCGGGCGCAGCCCCGGCACCGACACGGAGAGTTGTTGCCCCTGAACGGCGATCTCGCGGACGCTCGGCTCGGTGACGACGTCACGGCCGGAGATGATCTCCGCCGGCACCTGGCAGTAGGCGAGCGTGAAATCTTCGTTCTCCCCCATCCCCTGGAGCACGACGAACACGAACACATTGAGGATGATCAGCGCGATCGTGACGAGCGGAAAGAGGGTCCGATCGGAGTTGTCGTCGGCGACGGGGAAGACCATGCATGGGCTCCGGGCTTCAGAGATGCGATCCAGTGGCAGATATCGACGTCACTTCGTGAACCGGTGGATCATCCGGTGGCGATAGGTCTGGCCGGGATCGAGACGGGTGCTCGGCCAGTCGGCGTGGTGGATCGAGTCGGGATATTTCTGCGTTTCCAAGCAGATGCCGCCATGCTTGCCGTAGACCGTGCCCCCCTTGCCTGTGAGCGTGCCGTCGAGGTAGTTGCCGGTGTAGACCTGAACGCCGGGCTGATCGGTGAGGATCTCCATCTGTCGGCCGCTGGCAGGGTCTCTGAGGATGGCAGCCGTCCGCAACACCCCGTCGGGCTTCCAGCCGCGAAGGCAATAGTTGTGGTCGACGCCGCCGGGATTCGTGCCGTCGGCGCTGGCGGGAAGGGCGTCGACCGCGGCGGCGAGCGTGCCGGCCGGCTTGCGCTCGGGGCGGAAGTCGAACGGCGTCCCCTCCACCTTGGCAAGCGCGCCGGTGGGGATGCCGCCGTCGTCGACCGGGAGGTAGGCGTCGGCGTTGACGGTGAGTTGCTGCGGGCCGACATGCCCCGACGACTGGCCGGCCATGTTCCAGTAAGAATGATGGACCATGTTGACGATCGTCGCGGCGTCGGTCGTCGCCGACATGTCGACGATCAGTTCACCGGCGGGCGTGAGCGTGTAGACGACCTTCGCGGTGAGCTTGCCGGGATAGCCCTCCTCACCGTCGGGCGAGACGGTCGTGAGCTCGAGCGACGGGCTGTTGCCAGCGAAGTGCGGGACGGCCTTCCAGAGATGCTTGTCGAAGCCCAACTGGCCTCCGTGGAGGTGGTTAACGCCGTTATTGGTGGCAAGCGTGTAAGCCTTGCCGTCGAGCTCAAAGGCCCCCTTGGCGATCCGGTTCGAGACCCGGCCACAGGTGGCGCCGAAATAGGGATGGCCCTTGCCATAGGGCTCCACCGAATCGAAGCCGAGAACGACATCAACGGGCGCTCCGCCAGCTTCCTTGGCCGGAACGTGGAGCGAGGTGAGGATCGCGCCGTATTCGCTGATCGTGGCCTTCCAGCCGCCGGGCACTTCGAGCGTCCAGAGGTTGACGCTCCGTCCGTCAGGGAGGGTTCCGAACGGGGTGGCGACAGGCGGTTGCATGGTGGTCGACTTTTCCTGGGCTGGTTGCGGATCGGCGGCGGAAGCGACTCCCCCGAGGAGCATCCCCACGATCCCGACGGCGGCAAAGACGGCGAACCTCGACATGGTTTGTTTCCTCCCGACGGGCAAAGGAGGGACACCCGGCGTGGACGCCCCCCGATGGCAAGCATCGTACGGGATGGACGCCCGTCATGGCAGCGGTGCGGCCGACTCACGCCTGAGCGGTCGGCTTGGCGGTCACCCGGGGCTTCGGGGCGGGGACCCCGGCCTCGACCTCGGCCTGACGGCGGCTGATCCAGCCGTCGACGCTCCAATTCCCGCCGCCGAAGGCGATGAGGGAGATGAGGCCGCCGGCAATGGCGACGTTTTTGAGGAACTGGATCGTCTGCAACTGCCGCTGAAGCGGATCGACAAACTGCCAAAAGTCGTGGAAGAAATAGGTGGCGGCGCAGAGGAAGACGAGGAGGAAGAAGGCCCCGATCCGCGTCCAGGCTCCGATCACCAGCGACAGGCCGCCGAGGAGAAGAAGGCCGATCGCGCCGAAGAGCGCGAAGGTGGGGTTTGGCACCCCTTCGGTCTTCATGTATTCGGCCGTGGCCCGGAACTGCGGGATCTTGTTCCCCACCGCGCTGGCAATGAAGATCGCCGCCAGGCTGAGCCGCGCGACCAGCACGAGGAATCCCTGCATCGCCGCTGCGAGTTGCTCCATACCGACACTCTCTCGCCGGGACTGCTAGCCATCCAGGGCCACCACGGTGGCACCGGGGGTCGTCGACAAGCGATGGTGGCTGGCCCGGGCCGATGGGGCAAGAGCAGATCAGCCGGGGAAAACAGGGAAACCGGGGGAAAAGCCCCTCCAGGCCCGCGGTCGGCAAGGGCCCTCACGCCGGCTGGTCGCGGGTGATGCAGTGGAGCCCCCCCCGGCCCCGGACAACGACGTCGAGCGGCACCGGCTCGACCACCCGGCCGGGGAAACAGGCGGCGAGGGTGTCGAGGGCCCGGCTGTCGGTCTGTTCGTGGAACACCGGCACGGCGACGAACCGATTGCCGACGTAGTAGTTGAGATGGCTCGCCGGCAATTGCACGCCGCCGTAGGAGAAGCGCGGGGGGATGTCGATCGGGATCACCTCGAGCCTCCGCCCCCTCGCATCGGAGAGGCTCTCAAGGAGGGCGATGTTCTCCGCGAGCGGATGATGGTTGGGATCGAGCCGATCGGGCTGGCGGGCGGCAACGACGACCCCCGGCCTGACGAACCGGGCGAGCTGATCGATGTGGCCATCGGTGTCATCACCGGCCAATTCGCCACCCGTCCACAGGACGCGATCGACGCACAGATTCTGCCGCAGGATCTCCTCGAGGCGGTCCCGCGCGACGCCGGGATTGCGCGAATCGGTGATGACACAGCGGGCGTTGACGAGGAGCGTCCCCTCGCCGTCGGTCTCGATCGCCCCTCCCTCGAGGACAAGCCCCGGGGCGAAGATCGTGCACCCCTCCCGGGCGGCGATCGACCGTGCCACCCGGCCGTCGGCATCCCACGGCGGATACTTCCCCCCCCAGGCATTCCACTCCCAGGTGACGGCGGCCGGTGGGAGATCGGCCCCGTTCCCCGGAACGAGAAACACAGGCCCTGTGTCGCGGATCCAGGAGTCGTTGGTGGGGATGTCGACGAGCGTCACGCCGGCGGCTCCGCCGACACAGGCGCTCGCCTCATCGAGCACCGCTCCCGACCCGATCACACGCACCGGTTCATGGCGGGCAAGGGCCCGCACGATCCGGGCATAGGCGCGGGAGATGTCGGCGAAGGGGCCGAGGAAGGTGGCCCGGCGATGGGGCCAGGCGACCCAGGTGGCGGCATGTGGCTCCCACTCGGCCGGCAATCGGTAGCCGAGCTCCGCCGGGGCTTTTGGGTGCGTGCTGTGGCCCAGCGTGGCTGTCATGGCCTACCGCCCCCAGCGGAGCGTCAGTCCACCGTAGGCGTCGATCCGCCGGTCACGGAAGAACGGCCAGCGCGTCCGCGACCACTCGATCCGCTCGAGGTCACAGTCGACGACGACGGTCGCCGGCGCGTCGTGCGAGAGCTTGACGATCTGCTCGCCACTCGGAGCATAGACGACGCTCGCCCCCCAGAACTTCAGCGGCCCCTCATGGCCGCAGCGGTTGACAGCCACGACGAACACGCCGTTGGCGATCGCATGGCTACGGAGCATCGTGTCCCACGATTCGTACTGCGCGGCGCGGAGATCCTCCTCGCCGTCGAGCCAGCCGATCGCGGTCGGGTAAAAGATCGCCTGCGCGCCGGCCATAGCCGTCAGCCGGGCGGCCTCGGGATACCACTGATCCCAGCAGACGAGCGGACCGACGGCGAGCTTCGACGTCGGCACGCTCATGAAGCCGGTGTCGCCGGGAGTGAAGTAAAACTTTTCGTAGTAGTGAGGGTCGTCGGGGATGTGCATCTTCCGGTAGAGCCCGGCCTGCGAGCCATCGACATCGAAGATCACACAGGTGTTGTGGAACAGCCCCGGCGTGCGGCGTTCGAAGACGCTCGCCACGACGACCACGCCGTGCGTCTTTGCTGCCGCGGCGACGCGCTCGGTGAGCGCTCCCGGCACGACCTCAGCCTCCGCAAACTTCGCATGCTCCTCCGCCTGACAGGGATACTCGCCGGCGAACAGCTCCTGGAGGCAGACAACGTCGGCCCCGAGGCCCGCCGCCTCGGCGATCCCGGCCAGGGCCTGCGAGATATTCGCCTCCCGGTCGGGTGAGCAGGCCGACTGAACCAGCCCGATTCGCACGACGCCCGAGGGCAGAGGATGTCCCGACGCGGCCGATGGTTCGCCGCGCAGGCTCCCCCCCTGCCCCAGCGGCTGCGGGCTCATCGCTCGACCGCCTCGAGCTTCGCTGCCGGCACCGGGAATTGCTCGGCCAGTTCGGCCACCTCGCTGCGCGTACTGGCGATCACCTGCTCACTCTCGGGATTCTTGAGGACTTTGAGAATCCACGCCGCCACCTGCTTCATCTCAGGTGTACCGAGGCCGCGGGTGGTGAGGGCCGGCGTGCCGAGGCGGATGCCAGAGGGATCCATCGGCTTGCGCTCGTCGAAGGGGATCATGTTCTTGTTGCAGGTAATGCCGCAGCGATCGAGGACCTGCTCGGCGAGCTTGCCGCCGATCCCGAGCGGCGTGACATCGACGAGCATGAGATGGTTGTCGGTGCCGCCACTGACAAGACGGACGCCACCGGAGGCGAGGGCCTCGGCGAGCGCCTTGGCGTTCTCCACCACCTTCATCGCATACTGCCGGAACTCCGGACGCAGGGCCTCGCCGAAGGCGACCGCCTTGCCGGCGATGACGTGCATCAGCGGCCCCCCCTGCTGTCCCGGGAAGACGGAGCGGTCGAGCATCTTGGCGTCGACCGAGCGGCACATGGCGATGCCGCCGCGCGGGCCGCGGAGCGTCTTGTGGGTGGTGCTCGTGACGAAGTCGGCGACCGGGACGGGATTGTCGTGGATCCCGGCGGCGACGAGGCCGGCGTAGTGAGCCATGTCAACCATCAGTTTAGCGCCCACTTCCCGCGCGATCTCGGCGAACGTGCCGTGGGGGATCTCGCGGGGATAGGCGCTGGCACCGGCGATGATGAGCTTTGGCTTGTGCTCGCGGGCGAGGCTCGCGACCTGGTCGAAGTCGAGCCGCTGATCGCTCTTCCGCACGCCGTAATGGACAAACTTGTAGAGCACCCCGGAGGCATTGAGTTTCATGCCGTGGGTGAGGTGGCCACCGTGGGCGAGATCGAAGGCGAGGACCGTGTCGCCCGTCTGAATGGCGGTCATGTAGACCGCGGCATTGGCCTGAGAGCCGGAGTGGGGCTGCACGTTGACATGCTCGGCGCCGAACAGGCTTTTGAGCCGGTCGCGGGCGAGATCCTCGACCTTGTCGACAAACTCGCAGCCGCCGTAGTAGCGGTGGCCGGGATAGCCCTCGGCATATTTGTTCGTGAGCACGCTCCCGACCGCCTGCATGACGGCGGGGCTCGTGAAGTTCTCGCTGGCGATCATCTCCAGCCCCTCGTGCTGGCGCGTCTGCTCGGCCTGCATGGCGGCCCAGACATCCGGGTCTTCCTGTTCGACGAAGTTCACGAGGGGCCTCCTTGGAGCGGGCGGGATACGAAGAGGGAGCAGGGCTCAAAACAAAGCTTAGGCAGGGCTCGAAACCCCGGCGACGGGCTGAAACCATGATTGTGGAGGGGGCGTGCGGGGGCGTCAACGAAACGCCTCTTTCCCCGGGGAAGGCACGCGGCCGGTGCCCCGGGAACTTCTCCCGAAAACCGACCTGCAGAGGACGGCCCCCCGCGAATCTCTTTCAGACCGCTTCGGTGTCGGCGACGAGGCGTCCGGCCCGCCAGGCCTTTGCAAGCGCGGCATGGTCTCGCTCGGTCTGGTCGGCGTAGGCCACCGCGAACTTTCCGATCGCCGTGTCGAATTGATCGCCGCCGCCCAGGTAGCCATCGATGGCCGCAGCGTCGCCGGAGCGGGCATGGGCGCCCGCCAGTGTCCAGCCGCACAGCTCCGCGTAACGATCCAGGCCGGCTGGCGCCAAGGCGTCAATCGCCACCGAGTATTTCATGTCGCGGAGCTGCCGCACGAAGTAGTCGTGCCCGTCGCGGGCCCGCAGCCATCCGAGGAAAATATCGCTTGTGGCCTGGATCATGCGCTGCCCAGCCACGACGCGCTGCCCTTGGTTGGCATACGGCGAGGGCCCGGCATACGGGGCCAACACTGACTGCCGCGCCTCTTTGATCTGGAGCAGGAGGGGAGTGCGGTCGTCGCACACCAGCAGCGCCACGAAGCAGCGGGTGCCGACGCTGCCGATGCCCACCACGCGCATCGCGTAGTCCTCGAGGCGGTAGCGTTCCAGCAGGAAGCGGCGGGATCCGTCGAGCGACTGCAGGTAGCGTTCGATCCCGTGCCGCACGATCCGCAAGGCCCGCTCGTCGACGACGCGCGTCGTCAGCGGCGGCGACTCCACGAACTGCCGCCCCTGGCCCATCGGCTCGGTGATCTTCGGTAACAGTCGCTCGCCCACCCGCTGGCGGGCTTTGCTGGCCATCCGCTCGCTCAACCGCCGTGATTCCTCGTCGGGGGCGCTGGCCACCAGATCGTCGGCGTCGATGTGGAAATACCACACTTCCACAGGGCTCATCTCGGCGAACTCGTGCATGTGGAGCCGATAGCTCGCCGCACTCCGCACCGCCAACGCGGCAGCACGCTCCTCGGAAAACCCGTTCACGCGCGCCGCCACCACAAAGCTCGCCGCCAGACGCTTCACATCCCATTCCCATGGGCCGCGGAGGGTCTCGTCGAAGTCGTTGATGTCGAACACCAGCTTGCGCTCGGGCGAGGCAAAGACCCCGAAGTTGACCAGATGGCAATCGCCGCAGGCCTGCACCGTAAGCCCCGTCAGCGGCGTTCCGGCCAGATCGCAGGCCATCACCGCCGGCGCTCCCCGCAGGAAGGCGAACGGGTTTTGCAGCATCCGCCCGAAGCGGATCGGGGCGAGCTCGGGCAATCGGCCTGCGTTCGATCGTTCGAGCATCGACACCACATCGCCGCCGGCCTGGCGCGCCGTCCAGTCGCCGTGCAACGTTCGCGGCACCGTCTGTCGCAGCGCCTTGCCCGATTGCTGTCGGTCGGCAAAAGAGGGACCGGCCATGTTGCTTCCTCGTGAAACTCCCGACGCTCGAGCGGCTCGTAACTCTCGACCTCCTCTTTCAGTTGCGGCCTGATCGGTGCCGCCGCTGAAGAATCTGGTGGCTTGCTCATGGGGGGCAGCCTACCGGCCGGCGGAGGGGCTGGAAACGGACCGCCGCCCCGAATCACCTTCCGCCCGGCGCGACCGCCCGCTCGATCGCCTCAACGGCGAGGTCGTTAATGCTCCTGCGGCTCATGGCGGCGCGGAGGGCGAGGAGACGGTGAAGGTCGGGGGGAAGCCGCAACTGAAACTTCCCGCGGTAGCGCTTCGTGGAAAGAGCCGCCGGAAGATTCTTCGTGTCGGCCGCATGGATCGCAAGCCACTCCTCCACGATCTGCGAGAGCTCGGCAACGACTTCCGCCTCGACGTCGCCATGGCAGCAGCGGCCGA
Organism: Candidatus Kuenenia stuttgartensis; assembly: GCA_945873085.1. Lineage (GTDB taxonomy): Bacteria > Planctomycetota > Planctomycetia > Pirellulales > UBA1268 > QWOP01. The sequence goes on from CAMCCR010000104.1 coordinate 8,380, forward strand.
TCAGCGGCGGGGCGCTCCCCACGAAGCAGCCATCCTCCGGGCTCCATTCCACGATCTTCACAGAAGGCCGAGCCGGGCCTGGCAGACTGGCCGGGCGGCCAACTCGTCGCTCCGAAGGATCACCCTGAGTCGCCGAGCTTCCCTTCGCGATCGTCGATTTCGCGGACTTCTTTGAGGGCATGTTGCACCTCTTTTTGCTGATAAGGCTCAAAGCCGCCTCCTTGACGGCCAAATAGAGCGGTCTTAACATGCCTTATCGAAAACACAAATAGACGATTAAGATTTAAATAGAATAACGAGAGGGGATTTTTCGCCCATGGATCCACGCACAAACCCTTTCGCCCCAGGGGCGGGCAACCCGCCACCCGAACTCGCCGGTCGCGACGCGATCATTGAAGAGGCATCGATCGCCCTCGATCGGATGAGGAATGGGTTGTCTGCGAAGAGCATCATGCTTGTAGGGCTTCGCGGCGTCGGCAAGACCGTCCTCCTCAACCGGATGCACCTCGACGCGGAAGCCAAAGGAATTCCCACGGTGATGCTCGAGGCTCCCGAGCGCCGGTCGCTCCCAGCGATCCTCGTGCCTCAAGTCCGACTGGCCCTTTTGAAGCTCGATCGCATGGCCGCTGCTGGCGATCGAGCCAAGCGCGCCCTGCGGGCGCTGGGGGGATTCGTTCAGGGAATGAAGCTCAAGTACCAGGACATCGAGTTCGGACTCGACCTCGGCATCGAGCCCGGCGTGGCCGACACCGGCGACCTTTCCGCCGATCTCACGTCGCTGCTTCAGGCGGTCGGCGAGGCGGCGAGGGAGAAGCGGACCGTGGTCGTCCTCTTCATCGACGAGTTGCAGTACGTCGAGGAGGACGAACTTGCCGCGCTCATCGCGGCGCTCCATCGCTGCGCCCAATCACAGCTTCCCGTCACGCTCATCGGCGCCGGGTTGCCGCAGCTTGTGGGACAGATGGGGAAGGCGAAGTCTTACGCCGAACGGCTCTTCGAATTTCGTTCGATCGGTCCGCTGGAAAGCATCGATGCCCGCCAAGCGATCATCGCACCAGCGGAACGGTGCGACATCAATTTCAGCGACGACGCGGTCGAAGAGATCCTCCGGCAGACCGATCGCTATCCCTATTTCCTCCAGGAATGGGGGAAGCACTCCTGGAACATGGCCACACAGAGCCCCGTCCAACTCGGGGACGTTGTGGCTGCGACGGATCGAGCGCTCGCCGAACTCGACGCCAGCTTTTTCCGCGTCCGCCTCGATCGGCTCACCCCAGCGGAGAAACGGTACCTGAGGGCCATGGCCACCCTCGGGCCGGGCCCCCATCGATCGGGTGACATCGCCGAGGAACTGGCGAAGAAGGTCGAATCCGTTGGTCCGACTCGTTCGAATCTCATCAAGAAAGGAATGGTTTACAGCCCTGCCCATGGGGACACGGCATTCACCGTTCCCCTCTTCGATGCGTACATGCGCCGCGTGATGCCGACCGCCGAATGACGCCCGGCTCCGCTCAATCGAGCAGGAGCGGCTCGGGCATGAAGGTCAGCACGGGAATGAGCAGCGAGAGGAGCCCGAGCGTCGTCCTCCGCCAATCGAGCGGCGGCCCCTCGTCGCGGACCGGCGGATGATCGACGCCAATGAGCGTCACAAGCACCACCATCAGCGTCCAGTTCGTCCGCCCCGTGACGATGATCGTCGAAATAGACGCGAGGAGCACGCCGCGCGCGATCCACACCGAGCGGTCGCCGAACAGGGCGTAGATCACATGGCCGCCATCGAGCTGGCTCATCGGCATCATGTTGAGCCCGGTGACGAGGAGCCCCACCCAGCCGGCCATGAAGAGGGCGTTGGGGCGGATCGTGCCCGCGGCGATGTCGGGACGCACCCACTCGAGCAGCCAGTGCCCCGCGATCGGTAGCCCGAAAAGGCTCTCCGTCGCAGGCTCGGCCCAGGCCATCCCCGCCACGAGCGCCGGAATGGCGATCGCCAGCCCGGCGAGTGGCCCGGCAATGGCAATGTCGAAGAGCTCGCGGCGGGTCGCCCGCGACCCCTCCATGCCGATGACGGCGCCGAGCGTGCCAGTGAGCAGCACCGGCACGGGGAGGAAGAAGGGGAGCGTGGCCGGGATGCCGTGGATCGTCGCCGCGATGAAGTGCCCCGCCTCGTGGGCCGTGAGCACCGCCAGCACCGCCACCATGTAGACCAGCCCGCGGAGGCCGTGCTCCGCCAGCCCGCCGGCCACATCAGCATCGACGCCGAGGACGAGCGGCTCCCAGCCGACCACGCCGGCAGAGAAGGTCGTGGCGGCGGTGAGGAGGTAGAGCACTCCTTGGAGGA